>CAXTTS010000189.1:0-6201 GCA_964247265.1 uncultured Sphingomonadaceae bacterium | reverse complement strand
TCACCTGTCCGCCGTTGCCGACCCGCGCGCGGGGGCTAAGCTGGTGCGAGCGCTCGGTGTGCTCGATGGCTGCCTCCAGCAGCCCGGCCCGCAGGTGCAGGTGGCCGCTGACGTGCCAGCCGCGTGCGAAGTTCGGGTTCAGCGCCAGGGCACGGTCGACCAGCGCCAGCATCGCGTCGATGTCCTCGCCGAAGTAGGCGAGTGCCAGGGCCGCGTTCACCAGGACGCCGCAATCGCCCGGGGCCGCCCCAAGCGCGCGCCTGGCGTAGTCGAGCGCCTTCAGCCGATCCCTGTCCGGGTCGTCGCTGCGGTTGTCGGCCACCAGGCGCTGGCAGCACATCGCGGCCAGCCCCAGGGCGGCACCGTAGTTCGGGTCCCGCGCGATGGCGTCGTCGAGCAGCTGAACGTCGAGGCGCCGGGCGAATATAAGGTCAGCTCCGCCGACCATATGCTCTCGCAGATCTGACACGGCCGACGCCGTTCCACCGCGAGGATGGACGGCTATGCCACGGCGGGCGCGAATGTCACCCGATCGCGCCCGCTCTGCTTGGACTGGTACAGAGCGGCATCGGCGCGCGCGATCAGCCCGTCCAGCGTCGCATCGCCCGGGCTCAGTTCGGCCACGCCAAAGCTGGTCGTCACCGTCAGCGGCGGCTGGGTCGGTAGCGCCAGCGTGCCGACTTCGCGGCGCAGGCGATCGATCACCGCCATCGCCTGATCGCCGGGCGTGTTGACCAGCAGCAGCACGAACTCCTCTCCCCCCAGCCGGCCGAACAGGTCGCCCTGCCGGATGGCGTCGGCGATGCCGTCGGCAAAGCGCCGCAGCAACGCGTCGCCGGTCGGGTGGCCGTGCAGATCGTTCACCGTCTTGAAGCGATCCAGGTCCGCCAGCGCGAGCGTCAGCGGCTGGTGGTGGCGCACGGCATTGGCCACTGCTCGCGCCGCCGCCTCTTCAAAGCCCCGGCGGTTGAGCGCGCCGGTCAGCGGGTCGCGCGCCGCCAGCTGCCGCATCCGCTCGGCGAGGTCCGCCGCCAGCAGGAACATGATGAACAGCCCCATCCCGGCATAGGCCGCCGGCAGGCCCAGCAGCAGGATCCAGCGATCGAGATCGCCATACCGTCCGCCGCTCAGGCCCGAGGCGATCGCCACCGCCGATACGGTGACGTTGAACAAGGCGAACAGCAACAGCATGCCGATGACGGATCGTTCCGCCATGTTCGCCCGCTTGCCGGGCGCCACCACCACGGCCGCTGCACCCGCCAGCACGATCGCGCGGAACAGCAACGGGACCGAGCGGCTTGGCCAGCCCGTCGGCGCAAGGATGATCGATCCGGTCAGGATCGGCACCAGCGCCAGGCCGGCGGCCAGGTACAGCCACGCTCCCGCCTTGAGTCCGGCTCGCTGGCGGAAACCGAGCGCCAGCAGCGCCGAGACGATGATCGACAGGATATTGACCAGCAGGAACAGCCAGCTTTCGCGGCCGATCAATACGTAGATCAGGTTGATCCCCCACTGCGCCGTGCCGGTCGCGAACGCCAGCGCCCATGTGCGTGCGTGGGGTGCCCGGCCCAGCATCGCCCAGGCGATCGTCAGGATCACGGAGAGCATGCCACTGAGCAGAAACAACGCGACAAGAACGGAAAGACCGTCGTTCATCCAAAACCCCCGCGCCGATCACAACCTCCAGCGGCGGTCAGGCCTTGTGCCCGATCCCTAGACGAAGTGATCGCGCTGCGGGACCCTGTTCATGCCGAGAGCTTGCCATTCATACCGCCCTGTTGTGGATTTGCCATGATGAGCGGCGTCACCAGCCACATTGCCGTCCTTTATTCTGCTCGCTCAGCCACGCCGAAAGCGGCGCGAAATAGGCCAGCATCGCGCCGCCGTCCATCTGCCGGCTGCCGGTGAACGCCTCCAGCGCATCGGGCCAAGGCTTCGACGCGCCCATCGTCAGCATGGCGTTCAGCTTCTCGCCCACCGCCTTGTTGTCGTAGAAGGAACAGCGATGCAGCGGCCCGGTCCACCCCGCCTGATCGCACGCCGCCTTGTAGAACTGGAACTGGAGGATGCGCGCGAGGAAGTAGCGCATGTAAGGGGTCGTCGCCGGCACATGATATTTGGCGCCCGGATCGAACGCGGTGTCCGGCCGCTCGACCGGCGGCACGATGCCCTGATATTGCAGGCGCAGGTCGGTCCACGCGCTGTTGTAGAGTTCGGGCTTGATCGTCCCGTCGAACACGCCCCAGCGCCATTTGTCGATCAGCAGGCCGAACGGCAGGAACGCCACCTTGTCCATCGCCTGGCGCAGCAGCAGCCCGATATCCTTGTCCGCTCCCGGCACCTTGGCGGGATCGAGCAGGCCAGTCTTCACCAGATAATCGGGCGTGATCGACAGCGCCACGAAATCGCCGATCGCCTCATGGAACCCGTCGTTCGCGCCGTCGCGGTAGAGGAAGCTCTGCCGGTTATAGGCGCGCTGATAATAATTGTGGCCGAGTTCGTGGTGGATGGTGACGAAGTCGTCGCCGTTCACCTTGGTGCACATCTTGATACGGATGTCGTCCTTGGCATCCACGTCCCACGCCGAGGCATGGCAGATCACCTCGCGGTCGCGCGGCTTCACGATCTGCGATCGCTGCCAGAAGGTGTCGGGCAGCGGCGCAAAGCCCAGGGACGAATAGAAGCCCTCGCCGGTCTTCACCATCTTCACCGGATCGTATTTCCGGGCGAGCAGCAGCGCCGTCACGTCATAGCCGATCCCGCCCGAACCCTTGGGCGCGACCACGTCATAGATGTTGCCCCATTCCTGCGCCCACATGTTGCCGAGCAGGTCGGCACGGATCGGCCCGGTCTTGGGCTGCACCGCATCGCCATATTTCTCGTTCAGCTTGGCGCGGGTGTAGCAATGCAGCTGCTCGTACAGCGGCTTCATCTGCTGCCACAGCCGGTCCGTCATGCGCGCGAAATCGTCGGCCGGCATGTCGTAGCCGGCCCGCCACATCGCGCCCAGATCCTTGTAGCCAAGCTCCTTGGCGCCCTGGTTGGCGATCTCGACCAGCCGGGCGTAATCGCCCTTCATCGGCGCACCGACATTGTCGTGCCAGCTCGTCCACATCTCCTTCAGCTGCGCGGGGTTGCGATTCTCTCCCATCGCCGCCTCGATGTCGGAGCCGTTGATCTCCTTGCCGGCGAGCCGCCCCCGGCCCTTGCCGTAGATCGAGGACATGCGCGTCGAAAGCTCGTTCAGCTCCTTGGCCGCGCCGGGCGTGGAGGGCGCCGGCAGGGTGATCGACTGTTTCAGCTTCGCCAGCTTGCGCGCGGTGTCGTAGCTCAGCCCCTGCACCCCGTCGAAGCGCGCGGCCTGCTTGGCGAGCCGCACCTGCCGCTCGGTCGATTGCGCGCCCACGGTGGCGGCCACGGCATCGGTATCGTCGGTGATGTTGGTGGCGTTGATCCACTGCACCTGCGATTCGAACGTGGCGGCGTCGCTGAACTCCTTCTCCGCCGCCGCGACGAACGCATCCGCCTCGGCCACGGTCGGCGCGGCGCTTGCCTGCGTCGGATCGGCGACTGGCGGTTTCGGCTTGGCCATCGCGGGCGCGGCCATGCAGCAGGCAAGCGCGAAAGCCGACGTCAGGGTCTTGAACTTCATGGCGTATGTCCTGGCAAACGACTGTGATTGCTGCCGAGGTGCGCCGGATCGGCGGCCATCGTCAAGCCGCCGTTCAGTCGGCCAGAAATCGGCGGATCGCCTCGCCCAGTTCCGGCCGCGTCACGGCGCTCATGTGATTGCCCGGGATCGCGTGGAACGTCGCATCGGCCAGCGCGCCGGCCAGCGCCTCGCCCGATCCGTTGTCGTCATCCTCCGCGCCCGTCACCACCAGGATGGGCGTGGCGATCGCCGCCAGCACCTCGGCCGGCGTGTCGACGAAGGTGTTCAGGATGTTGAGCAGAGCGACCGGATCGCCCTTGGTCGTCTTGAGGAACGCCTCGGTCATCCACTCGGACGTGCCGCGCGGAAAGCTGCCGGGGTTGGTCAGCACGCGGCGGAAATAGCCGCCGCGCCCCTGCGTATCCAGGATACCGTCTAGCCCCATGCCGCACAGCGCGGCTCGGCGCGGCCGCGCGCCCGCCGCCAGCATCCGCACCACCGTCCGCCCGCCCAGCGAATAGCCGGCCAGATCGTGATCGGCCCCCAGCCCCAGATGCTCGATCAGCGCGAACCCGTCCCCGGCGAGCACGTCGGGCGGATAGGCGGCCGGATCGTGCGGCCGCGCGCTGTCGCCATGCCCGCGCAGGTCCGGCATGATGACCCGGTGCCCCGCCTCCGCCAGCAGCCGCGCATGGCCGTAGCGGATCCAGTTGGTGTAGGCGTTCGAGAAATAGCCGTGGATCAGCACTAGCGGCCGCCCCCCGCCCATCTCGCGATAGACCAGTTCCACCCCGTCGCGCGCGTGGAACCGATGCAGCGGCAGATCAGTCGGGGAGCTTGCCAAGGGTCTTCTTCCAACGATCGACGACGTTCGGATTCTCGTCGGTGCGATAGCCGGGCAGGTCGCCAGTGTCACGCCAGTGGGGCAGCCGGCTCTCGATCCCGACATGCTGGTGCGGCACGAACCGGCCGGGATCGTCGAAGCTCGCCACCGTCAGGTCCATATCCTCGCTGTCGGGGAACTCGAACGTCAGCGACGTGCCGCAACTGGCGCAGAAACCACGCGAAGCGATCGGCGATGATCGGTAGCGTTCCGGCTCCCTCTCCCATCTCACGTCTGTTTTCTTCATGCTCCGAAACGCGATCGACACGCTGCCGGTCGCCCGCTGGCACATGCGGCAGTGGCAGAGATAGGCCTCGTCGTCGGAGACGCGCGCGGTGTAGCGCACCCGGCCGCAATGGCATCCGCCGCTCATCTCCTCCGCCATCGCGATCTCCCGTGGTGCGCGGGAACATGCCTCCCGCACCAATGGTTTAGCCCGGCTGGAACCTATGGAGAGTGCCATGATAAAGCAAAGTCTCATGCTCGCGGCGGCAACCCTCGCGCTCGCCGCCTGCAACAAGCCTGCCAGCGAGACCGCTGGTGACGCGACGGCCGCGGCCGGCAACGCGACGGAGGCCGCCGGCTCCGCGATGGGCAATGCGGTCGGCGACATGGCGCCCGGCTCCGCCACCGCCGCCCTCACCGCCGCCGAATTCGTGCAGAAGGCCGCGATCAGCGACATGTACGAGATCGAGGCGAGCAAGCTCGCGCAGAAGGTCTCGCAGTCGACCGCCGTCACCAAGTTCGCGGGCGAAATGATAAAGGATCACACCGCCACGACCGCCAAGATCAAGGCGATCACCGCCGGCGATGCCGCGCTCAAGCCGCCGGCCGCGATGGACGATGCCCACCTCAAGATGATCGCCGACCTGAAGGCCGCTGCGCCCGACAAGTTCGACACCCTTTATGTCGATCAGCAGACCGATGCTCACCAGCAGGCCCATGCCCTCATGGAAAGCTACGCATCGGGCGGCGACAATGCCAAGCTGAAGGCGTTCGCCAGCGAAACCGCGCCGAAGATCCAGCATCATCTGGATATGGTGAAGCAGATCGACCATTCGGGCGTGCCCGACAATATGGCCGGCAACGCCGGCGCAAAGCCCTGATTGCGTTCAGCCCCTCCCCCGCCGGGGAGGGGCTCCCGTTCAACCCAGCTTCAGGTGCCGGCGGCCGAGCAGTTCGGCGATCTGCACCGCATTCAGCGCCGCGCCCTTCCGCAGATTGTCGCTGACGCACCACAGCACCAGCCCATTCTCCACCGTGGGATCCTCGCGCACCCGGCTCACGAAGGTGGCGAACTCGCCGACGCATTCGATCGGCGTCACGTAGCCGCCATCCTCTCGCTTATCGACCAGCATCACGCCCGGTGCCTCGCGCAGGATCTTCTGCGCGTCCTCGGCCGAAAGCTCGCGCTCCATCTCGATGTTGATCGCCTCGGAGTGGCCGACGAACACCGGCACGCGCACGCAGGTGGCTACCACCTTGATCTTAGGATCAAGGATCTTCTTGGTCTCCACCACCATCTTCCACTCTTCCTTGGTGAAGCCGTCGTCCAGGAAGCTGTCGATGTGCGGGATCACGTTGAACGCGATCTGCTTGGTGAACTTCTTCGGCTCGGCCGGATCGCCGACGAAGATGTTGCGGCTCTGCTCGAACAGTTCGTCCA
>CAXTTS010000188.1:0-6201 GCA_964247265.1 uncultured Sphingomonadaceae bacterium | reverse complement strand
ACCATCAGGTCGGTGATGCCGCGCACGCCCTGCTGCAGCACCTCGTCCGCCATCTTGAACGCGTCCTTGAAGGTCGTGTTCGGGTTCGCCACCAGGAACAGATTCTGGTTGGGGATGACGATCAGCGTATCGACATGCTTCTGCAGTTCCTCGATGCCCGCCTCGGCCGATTTGGCGCGGCGATTGCCCTCGAAGCTGAACGGCTTGGTCACGACGCCCACCGTCAGGATGCCGCGATCGCGCGCGGCCTTGGCGATCACCGGCGCGGCGCCCGTGCCGGTGCCGCCGCCCATGCCGGCGGCGATGAAGCACATGTGCGCCCCGTCCAGCGCGCGCTCGATCTGTTCGATCGTCTCCTCGGCGGCGGCGCGGCCAATTTCCGGCCGCGAGCCGGCGCCGAGCCCCTGCGTGATCTTCAGCCCCAGCTGGATGCGGCTTTCGGCGGTGGAATGGTTCAGCGCCTGCGCATCGGTATTGGCGACGATGAAGTCCACGCCCTGCACATCGGATGCGATCATGTTCGCGATCGCGTTGCCGCCCGCGCCGCCGACGCCGATCACGCTGATGCGCGGCTTCAACTCATCGACTTCGGGACGCATGAACTCGATCGACATCTGGTATCTCCTGTAGCCGCACGGCGGCCCTACGCTTGTCTGAAAACTTGCCCGATCCGATTCCGCAACGCACGCGAAAACTGAACCCGGATCGCGATTTAATAGCCCTGGCGGAACGCCGATATCAGCCGCTGCACCATGCTGGAGGCGCTGGGGCGATGCACGGTGGTGGTGGACGGCACGATCTGGCGCAGGTCGATCGGATCGCTCGCGGCATATTGCACCAGCCCCGCCACGGCGGCGAAGGCGGGGCCGGAATGCGCTTCGGGCAGACCGGCCAGCCCGCGCGGCCGGCCGATCCGTACCGATCGGCCGAGCAGCCCCTGCGCGTAATCCGCCATGCCCTTCAGTTCGGCGCCGCCGCCGGTCAGCACCACCTGCCGCCCCACCGGCCCGGTGAAGCCGAGCGCCTTCAGCGTCGCCGCCACCTCGTTCATCCAGTGCTCCAGCTGCTGGCGGATGATCGCGATCAGCTGTGCCCGGGTCATGCGGTTGCCGTCCGCGCCATCGCCGTCGCCGCCGATCGGCGCGATGTCGATCATGTCGTGATTGTCGCGCGGCGATGTGGTGGCGGAGCCATAGAAGGTCTTGATCCGCTCCGCATCGAAGCGCCGCATCCCGAAGGCCGAGGCGATGTTGTCGGTGATATCGGATGCGCCCATCGGGATCGAGTGCAGCCCCACCAGCATACCCCCGGCGAACAGCGACACGTTCGTCACCCCCGCGCCCAGCTCCACCAGCGCCACGCCCAGCTCGCGCTCCTCGTCCGACAGGCAGGCCATGCCGGTCGCGATCGGCGAGGCGACGATCGATTTCACCTCCAGATGCGCGGATCGCACGCACAGATCGACGTTGCGCACCGGCGACGCCTCGGCCGCCACCACATGGATGTCCACACCCAGCCGGTCGGCATGGAGGCCCAGCGGCGTCTTCGTGCCCTTCAGCCCATCGAGCGTATAGAGCGTCGGCTGGGCGTGCAGCACCATCCGCCCCTCCGGATCGATCGATCCGCGCCCCGCGGCCAGCAGATCGTCTATGTCGCGCTGCTCGATGCGGTGGCCGCCCAGATCGACCTCCACCGATGCGAGCGTACTCACCAGCCCGCCGGCCGAAAAGCTTACCCACACATCCTCGATATTGGTGCGGGCGATGCGCTCGGCTTGCTCCACCGCCTCGCGGATCGCGGCCTCGGTGCGCTCCATGTCGGCGATATAGCCGCGCCGCACGCCCTTGCTCTCGCGCTGGCCGGTGCCCAGCACCTGCAATTCGCCGCCCTCCTCGGGCGCCAGCGCGATCAGCGCGCACACCTTCGACGATCCGATGTCCAGCGCGGTGATCAGCTTGCCATTATGCGTGTTCGCCATGCGTCACCCCCTTCGCGCCCGTCTACCATGTTCCGCCGGCAAGCGTCCCCGATCGCCCGCGCGTCTCACGTATTGCTCGTCCCGTCGGCATCCGCCGGCTTCGGCGGCGGCGGCGGTGCTGGCACTGGCGCCGCTTGCCCCGCCGGCGTGTCGATCGCCGGCACCGGCACCGGATCCTTCACCCGCACTACGAACCGCCCCGGCACGCGCATGTCGAAGCGGACGATGCCCTGCCCCAGCAGCCGCGCCACGCCGTCGCGCTTGGCGAAATCCACCAGCGCGTCATGCGCCTGCGCGTCGCCCTCCGGCAGCGACAGCGTCTCGCCGGAGCGGAAGCGGATATCCCAGCGGCGGTTGCCGATCCAGCTCGCCCCATCCAGCATCGGTTTCAGCTGCGGCGCGGCCGCCAGCAGCTTCGCCAGCGCATCCAGCCGCAGGTTCGCGCCCGGCCCGATCACGATCGGCAGATCGGGCAGCGGCGTACCTTCCAGACGCACCTGCTCGATCACCCGGCCAGCCGCATCCACCAGCGCCAGCCGCCGCTGATATTGCCAGATCGCCGCGGGCTGCCGCTCGATCACGTCGATCACCAGCGTGTCGGGAAAGCGGCGCGACACGCGCGCATCCTTCACCCAGCCCTGTTGCAGCAGCCGCTGGCGGATCGCCGCCAGATCGACGAGCGGCATCGCCCGCGCCTGCTGGTCCAGCGCCGCATTCTCCACCTGCCGCCGGTCCATCCGGTCGATGCCGGTGATCTCGACATTGCGTACGGCAAAGCCGGCATGGCCCAGCATCTCGCCCAGTTCGGTGCCGATCATCTGCGGCAGGCCCATCGCCACGAAGCCCGCGATCGCCGCCGCGATCAGGATCAGCGCCAGCAGGTAACGCCCCGCCCGCTTCGCCGCCTCGGCCACGCGCGGCGGCATGATCGCCAGCGCCTTGTTCGCCTGCGCCTGCGTCTTCACCACCACGCGCGGCTTGGCCGGACCGCGTTTCTTGGGCGAGGTGCCACGGCGGATCGTCGCGGGCTGTGCGCGCGCGGTCATGCGTCCTGCTCCACGGGCATGGCCTCCTCAAGGATGCGCTGCACCAGCTGCGGATAGCTGATGCCCAGATAGCGCGCCTGCTCCGGCACGAGGCTCAGCGGCGTCATGCCCGGCTGGGTGTTCACCTCCAGCAGGAACAGCCCGGCCTCGCCGTGCTCCTCGTCCCAGCGGAAATCGGAGCGTGAGGTGCCCTTGCAGCCCAGCACGCGGTGCGCCTTCACCGCCATCGCCAGCGCGGAGGAGGCGATCTCCGCCGGGATCTGCGCCGGGCAGATGTGCAACGTCATGCCGTCGGTATATTTGCTGTCATAATCGTAGAAGCCGCTCTTGGGCTTCAGCTCCGTCACGGCCAGCGGGCGCCCGTTGTCCGTGCCGCCCAGCACCGCCACCGTCAGCTCGCGTCCCTTGATGAAGGGTTCGGCCAGCAGCCGGTCGAAATGCCGCCACGGCCCCTCCACATCGCGCCCGATCGGCGATCCGTAATTGCCGCTGTCGGTCACGATCGCGACGCCAACGGACGAACCCTCGTTGATCGGCTTCAGCACATAAGGCCGGGGCAGCGGATCGGCGGCGTACAGGCTTTCGGACGCCACCATCAGCCCGGCCGGCATCCGGATGCCGTGCGGCACCAGCTCGTTCTTGGTCAGCTGCTTGTCGATCGCGATCACCGACGTGGCGAGGCCGGAATGGGTGTAGCGCAGCCCCATCAGGTCCAGCATACCCTGCACCGATCCATCCTCGCCCGGCGTGCCGTGCAGCGCGTTGAACACCACGTCGGGCGCCGCCGCCGCCAGCCGCGCCGCGACGTCGCGTTCCATGTCGATCCGGGTGACGCGGTGGCCGAGCGATTCCAGCGCATCGGCCACGCCATTGCCGCTGGTCAGCGACACGTCCCGCTCGGACGACCAGCCGCCCATCAGCACCGCGACATGGAGAGGAGTGACGGTCACGAAATCAAGGTCCGCTCGGTTCGAGCAGCGTCGAGCGAAGCCGAAACGCGCCCGTCGGGAACCGCCCGCTCGGCTGGATTTCCCGACAAGCTCGAAACGAACGGGATTGGAAGGATCACGCCATCACCCCCACCCGCTGTATCTCCCACTCCAGCACCACGCCCGTTTCCGCCAGCACCCGCGCGCGCACGGTTTCGCCCAGCGCCTCGATGTCCGCCGACGATGCCGCGCCCAGGTTCAGCAGGAAGTTGGTGTGCTTCTCCGATACCTGCGCGTCGCCGCGCCGCAGCCCGCGACAACCGGCGCGATCGATCAGCGCCCAAGCCTTCTCGCCCGGCGGGTTCTTGAACGTCGATCCGCCGGTGCGGCTGCGCAGCGGCTGGCTCGCCTCGCGCTCGGCGGCGATGCGGTCCATCTCCGCCTGGATCGCGGCGGGCTCACCCGGTTCGCCATGCAGCACCGCCGACACGATGATCGCGCCGGGCGGCAGTGCGGAGTGACGATAGGAATAGCCCAGCTCGTCGCCCGAAAACGTGACGCGCTCGCCCGATCGCAGCAGCACGGTGGCACGGTCGAGAACCTGCGCCGTTTCGCGCCCATAGGCCCCGCCGTTCATCCGCACGAAGCCACCGACGGTGCCGGGGATCGACCGGAGGAACTCCAGCCCGGCGATGCCCACATCCCGCGCGGTGGAGGAGACGAGGATGCCCGACGCCCCGCCACCAGCGATCAACGTCGTCGGGTCGATCGCCTCCACCCGGGCGAACGCCTTGCCCAGCCGCACCACCACGCCCGCCACGCCGCCGTCGCGCACGATCAGGTTGGAACCCAGTCCCAGCCCCATAACCGGCATCGCCGGATCGAGATCGCGCAGGAAGCCGGCGAGATCATCCTCGTCGGCGGGTTCGAAGAGCCACTCGGCCGTGCCGCCCGCCTTGAACCAGACGAGCGGCGCCAGCGGCGCGGCCGCCGTCAGCCGTCCGCGCACGGACGGCATGACAGGCACGGCAGCGACGCTGGCGGCATGGTTCATTTGCGCACGCCCCACATGCCCATCCAGGTTTCCCAGGCCTTGCCATTGGCCTCGGCCACCTGCTGCGCGGCCTTCATCGCGCCTTCCATAGGCGCGGACATCCCTGTCATGCCGGTCATGCCCAGCATCTTGGTGGCCGCTTCAAGCTGCGCCTTCTGCGCGGCCATCATCTGGTCCTGCAGCATCTTCCACGCGACGAACGGATCGTTCATGCTCTTGCTCCTTCGATAGCGCCGGCCAGCCCTGCGGCCCATTTCGTGATGTCGCCCGCGCCCAGGCAGATTATCATGTCTCCGCCCTGCACGACATCGCGCAGCGCGGCCGCCAGTTCGGCCGGTCCCGCTATCTCCTGCGCGGCGCGATGCCCGCGCGTCTTCAGCCCGCGCACCAGAGCGGCGGCATCCACCCCGGCCACCGGCTCCTCGCCTGCCGCATAGACGGGGGCGACATACACCATGTCGGCATCGTTGAAGGCGGACTGGAAATCGCTCATCAGATCGCCCAGTCGGGAGAAACGATGCGGCTGCACCACCGCGATCACCCGCCCCGTCACCCCTTCGCGGGCGGCGGACAGCACCGCGCGTATCTCCACCGGATGATGGCCGTAATCGTCGATCACCGTGGCGAGGCCGTCGGCGCACGCGATCTCGCCCACCTTGGTGAAGCGCCGCTTCACCCCGCCGAACGCGGCAAAGCCCTTGGCGATGATCGCGTCAGGGATGTTCATCTCCAGCGCCACGCCCACCGCCGCCAACGCGTTCTGCACATTGTGGCGGCCCGGCATCGGCAGCTCGATCCCCTCGATGCTGCGGGTCGTGCCGTCGCGATGGCGCACGATCACCTCGAAGCGGTTGCCGCCGGGGATCGGCGTCACGTTCACCCCGCGCACGTCGGCCTGCGCGGAAAAGCCGTAGGTCACGACGCGCCGGTCGCGCACGCGCGGGATGATCGCCTGCACCTCGGGATGATCCAGGCACAGCAGGGCCGCGCCATAGAAGGGCACGTTCTCGACGAACTCGACGAAACTGTCCTTCACCTTCTCGAACGAGCCATAATGATCGAGATGCTCGGGATCGATATTGGTGACGACCGCGATCGTGCCGTCCAGCCGCAGGAAGCTGCCGTCGCTCTCGTCGGCCTCCACCACCATCCAGTCGGACGCGCCCAGCCGCGCATTCGATCCGTAGCTGTTGA
>CAXTTS010000187.1:0-6226 GCA_964247265.1 uncultured Sphingomonadaceae bacterium | reverse complement strand
TCCGACGAGAAGCAGTGCGGCCACCAGGACGGCAAGGTGACGGTGCCGCACGAGGACTTTCTCGCCAAGGTCCGCGCCTGCCGCTACGCCTTCCTCGAACTGGGCGTGGAGGATGGCATCATCGTCACCCGCACCGACTCGCTGGGCGCGGGGCTGACCAAGCAGATCGCCTACAGCAAGGCGCCGGGCGATCTGGGCGACCAGTATAACGCCTTCCTCGATTGCGAGGAGGTGACGGACCTGAACGGCATCAACGGCGATGTCGTCATCAACCGCGACGGCAAGCTGATGAAGCCGAAGCGGCTGCCATCGAACCTCTACCAGTTCCGCGCCGGATCGGGCGAGGATCGCTGCGTGCTCGATTGCATCACCTCGTTGCAGCACGGCGCCGACCTGCTGTGGATCGAGACGGAGAAGCCGCACATCGCGCAGATCGCCGGCATGGTCGATCGCATCCGCGCCGTCGTGCCCAATGCCAAGCTGGTCTATAACAATTCGCCAAGCTTCAACTGGACGCTGAACTTCCGCCAGCAGGTGTTTGATGCCTGGGCGAAGGACGGCAAGGACGTGTCCGCTTATGATCGCGCGCGGCTGATGTCGGTGGATTATGACGGCACGCCGCTGGGCGACGAGGCGGACGAGCGCATCCGCACCTTCCAGAAGGATGCGGCGGCACGGGCCGGCATCTTCCACCACCTCATCACCCTGCCGACCTATCACACGGCGGCGCTGAGCACGGACAATCTGGCGCGCGAATATTTCGGCGAGGCGGGGATGCTGGGCTACGTCAAGAACGTGCAGCGCGCCGAGATCCGCCAGGGCATCGCCTGCGTGAAGCACCAGAACATGTCCGGATCGGACATCGGCGACGACCATAAGGAATATTTCGCCGGCGAAGCCGCGCTGAAGGCAGGTGGCGCGCACAACACGATGAACCAGTTCGCCGCCTGAGTAAGGGGCCGGAGGCGATGCGCCTCCGGCCCCTTACTCGCCGGTGAAGGCGGGCGGGCGGCGGGCGACGAAGGCCGCGACCGCTTCCTCATGATCCGCCGTGGCGTGGGCCAGCGCCTGCATAGCGGCGGCCATTTCGAGGATCGCCGGGAGCGTCGCCGTCTGCCCCTCGCGCAGCAGCCGCTTCGTCATGCGCACCGCGTGCGGCGGGTTGGCGGCGATGCGGCCGGCGATGGCGTGCGCCGCCCCCAGCAGGTCGGCATCGGCCACCACGCGCGAGACGAGACCGCAGGCGAGCGCCTCGGCCGCGTCGAGCGTGTCGCCGGTCAGCGCCATCTCGCACGCCTTCGAGAAGCCGACGATGCGTGGCAGCAGCCATGCCCCGCCATCGCCCGGCACCAGCCCGACCTTGACGAAGCTTTCGGCGAACCGCGCGCTCTCGCCGGCGAGGCGGACATCGCACATGCAGGCCAGATCGCAGCCGGCGCCGATCGCCGGGCCGTTCACCGCGGCGATCACCGGCACCTCCAGCGACTGGAACAGCAGGGGCAGGCGCTGGATGCCGTTCTTGTAATTGGGCCGGGTGCGCGCCGGCAGGGCATCGCGCAGACCGCCGCCGGCGACCATCTTGCGCAGATCGCCACCTGAGGAGAAGGCGCTGCCCGCCCCGGTGAGGATCACCACGCGCACTGCCTCATCGCCATCGGCCATGTGCAGCGCATCGCAAAGTGCATCGACCTTCGGCAGATCCGAGATCGGATTGCGCCGATCGGGATCGTTGAGGGTCAGCGTGACGACCGCGCCCTCGCGCTGCCGCAGGATCAGATCGGCCAAGATCGCCTCCGCTTTCGACAAGGTTTTCCGGTCAGCGCAGCAGCGCCAGCACCAGCCACCAGCCCAGGGCGCTGACCCCCACCAGCAGGAGCAGAGCGAGCAGGAGCTGGCAGCGGGTCGCGCGCGTCGTGCCACCGGCCGCGTTCGCGAAATTCCGCCGTTTCGTCGCCATGTCGTTCGCCTTTGCGCCCGCTCCTGAACGACGAATTTACCAGATATCTCCGGTGGCGAACAGGAAGCTCGCTCACTCTCTAGGCATCGCTCCGATCCGGATCAACATGGCGGCGGCCGATCTCTCGCATTGCAGCATTCTGCTCTAGGAAGTTCGCAGCGACACTCGAAGGAGAAGCCTATGCGCGCGTGGAATGGCGCCGCCGCCGCCGCGATGCTCGGATTGGGGCTTGCCCTAGGGCTTGGGCTGGCGGGCTGTGCATCGGTGCCGCCGCCGCTCTCGGCCGACGCAGCCAGCCGCGAGACCTATCAGCTGGGCGCCGGCGACAAGCTGCGCATCACCACGTTCAACGAACCGGCGTTGACCGGCGAGTTCACCGTCACCCCCGCCGGGACGATCGCCTTTCCGCTGATCGGCGACGTGCCGGTGAAGGACCAGACGATCGAGGCGCTGCAGCAGGCGATCGTGGTGAAGCTGAAGGACGGCCTCGTCCTCGATCCGCAGGTGAGCGTGGAGGTGATGACGTTCCGGCCTTATTATATCCTCGGCGAGGTGAACCGGCCGGGGGAATATCCCTACTCGACCGGGCTGACCCTGGGGCAAGCGGTGGCGGCGGCGGGCGGCTATACCTACCGCGCCAACAAGCGCATGGTCTTCCTGCGGCGCGCGCGCGCGGAGGAGCGGAGCGTGGATCTGAAGGGGCCGGCCGTCAGCGTGCTGCCCGGCGATACGATCCGGATCGGCGATCGCTACTTCTAGCGGCGTGTGCGCCGGCTGCCGCGCAGTCAGGCGCCGATCGCGTCGGCGGGCGCCCCGCTTCGCAGCGAGATGCTGTGGGCGATCGGCAGCCCGGCGATGCGGCGATGACCGATCAGGATCACGGTGACACCGCGCGTTTCCGCGATCAGGTGCGCGAAGATATGCTGCTCGGCCTCGGCGTCCAGCGCGCTGGTGGCCTCATCGAGGATCAGCAGGCTGGGGCGGCGCAGCAATGCGCGAGCGAGGCCGAGGCGCTGGCGCTGGCCGCCCGACAGGTTGAGCCCGCGTTCGCCGATGCGCGTATCGCCGCCGTCGCCCAGTTCCGCGACGATCGCATCGAGGCCGGTCGCCGCCATAACGCGGCGCACCTCGGCATCGTCGGCCTCCGGGCGGCTGAGGCGGACATTCTCGATGATGGTGCCGTCGATCAGCTCGACATCCTGTCCGGCGACGGCGATGCGCGACAGCCACGCCTCCCGATCGATCGCGGCGAGCGGCTGGCCATCGACCAGGATGCGCCCCGAGCGGGGATCGTAGAGGCGCAGCAGCAGGTTGACGATCGTCGACTTGCCGGCGCCGCTGTCGCCATCCAGCAGCGTCCAGCGGCCGGCCGGTATGTCGAACGAGACGGCATCCAGGCAGGGCACCAGCTGGCCGGGATAGGCGAAGCCGACATCGGCGAAGCGGAGGCCGGCGGCGATCGGCGGCGCATCCGCGACCGGGCCAAGCGGGATCGGCCGGCCGAGCCGGGCGATGTCCTCGATCGCGCGCACCGGGGCGAGCAAAGTCGCCAGATGCAGGCGCTGCGATTCGAACTCGCTGGCATAGGGTTGCAGGCGGTAAAGCAAGGCGACCGCCGCCAGCACCTGTTCGTAGGCGAGATGCCGGCGCACCGCGATGACCGCGATCAGCGCGATGATGCCGAGATAGGCGACATGGCTCAGCGGCTCCGCCACGCCGGCGATCAGGTCGCTGCCGATCGTGCCCCGGCGGAGTTGGGCGGATTCACCGGCGAAGGCGGCGGCCTGCGCGCGGGTCTGCCCGAAGATGCGGACGGTGCGCATCGCCTGGAGGACGCGCATCGATCGCGCGCTGACGGCGCGGGCGGCGGCGGCGGCGGTCTCCCCCGCGCGCTCGGCCGGGCGATCGACCAGCCGCAGCAGCAGGGTGAGCGCCAGCGTGCCGACCAGCGCGATGCTGGCGATCAGCGGCGAGAGCAGGAACAGCAGCGCGCCGATCAGGCCGGCGACGCAGCCGTTGAGCAGCAGGCTGGCAAAGCCGTCCGTCGCCTCGGCCACCGCCCAGCTGTGGCGGTTGAGCACGGTGAGCATGTCGCCATAGGAACGCCGGCCGGTCTGCTCGAACGGCATCGTCAGGAAACTGCGGAACAAAGTGCGGCGTACTCGATCGCTGATGTCCGCCTCCACGAGGGTGGCGATCAGGCGGTGGAAGGTGACGCTGGCGACGCGCAGCAGCAGCAGCCCGAAGGCGAGCAGCGCGACGGTGCGCAGATTGCCGCCGGTCAGCAGCAGCACGCGATCGATCAGGCGATCGACGAGGCCGTCATCGAATTCGAGCGTGCCCGCTTTTCCCCGGATGATGATCGAGAGCAGCAGGATGATGACGCCGACGCCCGCCGTTTCCGCCAGCGAGGCGACAAGGCCGATCAGCGCGATCACCGGCACCAGCCACATCCGCCCGCGCCAATAAGGCCGCACCAGCCGGAAGACGGAAACGAGCGCGGTCAGGCTGGGGCGCGGCGCGGCGTAATCGCTCTTGTCGATGTCCGTCCCGTCTCCTGCCGGATCGTCCGCGCCGGAATGTCCCGTCACCAACGGCTCATGCGGCGATGCGCGGCTTGCCCGTCTCCGCATCGGTGCGGGTGACGGCGGCGACGAAGGCGGCGAGATCGGCAAAGCCGTTCACCTCCAGCCGGGGCAGATGCAGCGGATCGCTGAGCAGGCTGGCACTCGCCGATACGGTGCCGAGGCCCAGGCGGAAGCCGGCCAGCGCCGCCGCCCGCCCGGCGAGCGGATCATAGGCGCCATAGGGATAGACGATCGTATCCGGCGCCTGCCCCAGCGCCTGCCCGATCGCGAGGCGCGAACGGATCGCATCGCGCAGCACCGCATCGCCGGAGAGGCCCGGAAAGGCGGCGTGGCTGGCGGAATGGCTGGCGATCACCGCGCCTTCATGCGCGACGCGGCGTATCTCGTCCCACCCCATCAGCGGCGCGGGCGGGCCATAGGCGCCGTCCCAATCGGCCACGCCGCCCACCTTGTCGCTGACGATGGCGACGGTGGCGGGCATGCCGTAGAGTTGCAGCAGCGGCCAGGCGGCGGTGGCGAAATCGCGATAGCCATCGTCGAAGGTGAGCATCACCGGCCGGCCGGGCAGCGTGGTGTCGCGCGCGATCGCATCGGCCCATTCCGCCGGCGTGACGCCGTGATAGCCGTTGCGCCGCAGCCAGCGCAGCTGCGCCTCGAAGTCGGCCGGGCTGGTGCGATATTGGGCGAGCGCGGCCGGGCCGTCATCCCGTTCGGCGATGCGGTGATACATCAGGATCGGCAGCGCGACGGCCCGTTCGCGCGCCGCCTCCTTGCGCGTGACGGTGGCGCCGCCCCACACGACATAAGCGCCATATTCCGGCAGCGGTGGCGCGACGATCGGGCGGTGCGACAGCTTCGGCACGATCGGGTCGTCGGTCTTGCGGAAGCGGTGGACGCGGTACAGCTCGGTCTCGATCCGGCTTTCCAGCGCGAGGCCTTCGATCGCGCCGAAGATCTCCTCGATCGTCTTGGCGCCGAATACGCCGTCCCAGTCGAAGCCGCTGCGGGTCCGCTCCTCCGATGCCTCGATCACATGCGCCATCACCAGCGCGCCGCCGGGGCGCAGATGGTCGGCGATGCGGCGGGCGATGACGCGCAGCTTGGGCAGCGAGCCGCATTCGTACAGCACCTCGCTACAGGTAATCAGATCATAGTCGCCGGGGATGTCGCGGTTGAAGAAATCGAGCTGGGCGTAATCGACGTTGGCGTGATCGCGGCACCGCTCCGCCGCGCGGGCGATCGCGGTGGTGGAGATGTCGGTGGCGGTGAGATGGCCCACCTTGCCCGCCAGCTGGACGGTGAAATGGCCTTCCGCACAGGCGAGTTCCAGCGCCCTGGCCGGCTTGCCGGGACCGACCAGATCGAGCGTATATTCGTACTTGGTCTGTTCGTAGACGCTGTCATAGGCCCAGGGATTTTCCTGTTCGAACACCTGATCCCAATAAGCCGGGCTATTGACCGCGACATCGCGCCATTCCTGCCCGCCCTCGCGAAGGACCGGCGCGGCGGCGGGCTGTTCCGCCGCCAGCCGTGCCGCCTCCTCCGCCTCGATCGCTGCAATCGCGGCACGGTAGCTGTCGTCGCCCTTCTCGTAGCGGAGCCGGGCGGCGATGCTGCCGCCGAGCGCGGCGGCGAGTGCGACGCGGGCGCGCATCGGCGCGGCGCGGGCGATCCGCCGAGG
>CAXTTS010000186.1:0-6416 GCA_964247265.1 uncultured Sphingomonadaceae bacterium | reverse complement strand
GTTCCAATTCACCCAATGAGGTTGGCTATATGCCGCGAAGTCCGGCAATTCGTAATCCGGCGCACCATTCTCCGGATCGTACCAGATCCACAGACAGCCTGCTCGTTCGACGACCTTCCAGCTCTTCAGGCAAGCCGCCTTCGGGATCGGTGAAGGCGAATAGGGTATGTCGTTGCAGCGGCCGTCCGGGCCGAAGCGCCATCCGTGGTAAGGACAGCGGATGCTGTCGCCTTCGACATGCTCGCCATCCTTGACCACGTAGGATGTGCGATTGAGCGCCAAATGGGTGCCCATGTGCGGACAATACGCTTCGACCAGGAAGGAACGGCCGCTCTGGCCCCGGTAGAGCACCATGTCCTCGCCGAAGTAGCGCACGGCGACGGGGGTGGCGCCTGCTTCTTCGGCGGCGCCGATCATGAACCAGCCACGCGGATGTGTGAATTCGCCCAAGCCGTATTCCGCCGTCTTCGCCATAACCTCTCCTACGATTTTGTCGCTCGGAGGATAGCATCATCGCAGCTTCGAGGCAAACGAGTTCCGCGACGTGCCTTGTTATAGGCCATCTAGTGACTTTATGCGTAAAGATTCGATTCCGCCACTACGCATCAGCGACATCGGCACATGCGGCCGCGTCAGTCTCGGTGATGCGGACTACGCGCGCATTATACTTGAGCGTCTTCACCGCGATCGACGTCTCGATATGATGGACGCCGGGGAGCGCCAGGATCTGCTCGGAAGCGATCTCGTGAAGATGGTCCAGCGTATCGAAAAGGCAGATCGCCAGGATATTATATCTGCCCATCACGATCATCACCGCGTTGACTAGCGGCAGGTCGGCGATGTGCCGCGCGACGTCGCGGACGTCATCGACATCGGCCTGCACACCCACGAAGGCCAGCTTCGTATCGCTGGCCAGATCGATGCTGGTTATGGCGGTGAAGGCGATCAGCCGGTCCTGTTGCAGGCGCTTGATCCGCCCGCGCACGGTCCCCTCGGTAACCCCGAGGTCGGCTGCGATCTTGCGGTTCGATACGCGCGCGTCGCGGCCGAGGATGGCGATCAGTTCGCGATCGAGTTCATCGAGCAGCGGCGCGGTCATTTCGTTCCCCGTGCTTCGATGGGTGCCACATCGAACTTGTATTTGACGATGTCTACTGCGATCGCCGGCGTCATGGACCGTATGCCGCGCACCTTCGAAAGCTTCTCGAGAAGAAACACCGGTAGTTCATCGAAATCATGGAGCACGACGAGCAAGTCGATGTCGTAGCGCCCCGTCACCAGATGCGCCGCGAACACTTCGGGAAACACAGCGAGCTCCGTGGCGACCTCCGAAGCGGCACGCCCGTCCACTTCGACAGCCATCTCCATCAGCACATTGTAGCCGTGTGCCCGGAAGTCGGAGACTGCAACCACGCGGAGCTTGTCCGCATCCTCCAGCCGCCGAATTCGTGCGGAGATGGTGGCGGCGGTCAGCCGAAGCTTGTCGGCGATCTGCTGATTGGTCGCGCGCCCGTTCTGCCGCAGTTCCTCGACGATTGCGCGATCGGTGTCGTCGACCGTAAATGCTTCATCCATGCGTTTGTTTGCTCCTCGTGGATAACTCCCTGCCGCTCAAGACTTGCATGGTCAACGCGGCGCGAAGCCGCGCAGCTCTCGTCCCAGCATACCGGACGAAAACCGTTCCACTCGGCGACGCTCGATCCAGGCGACCTCGAGCTGCCGCTCGCCGAACTTCCACCGTCCGTCCTCGACCGAATACCGATCGTGGTAGCGCATTGCGAAATCGATCAGATCGCCGTCGTCGCCCGGCAGCAGGTGGCTGGCGATGCCGGTGGTCACACCACTCACCGCGCCGTCGTCCGCCCGCTCGAACGTTTGGTTGAACACGTGATGCATCGTCCGCACGAAGGTGGCGCTGACCTCCTCGATCATCCGCTCGGCGCCGGCTGCGCCGACGTAGCGCGCCTCCGGCGAATCGCGGCCACGCACCACGCCGTCTGCGGTCAGGATCGACGTCAGCATGGCGGGATCGCGATTGTCGACCGCAAGCGCATAGCGGAAGGCGAGATCGTGAAGCTCCTGAGGAGCCGTGAAAGCGACCATTCAAATCCCTCCGATCAATCATCGATGCGGCTTGGCTTGGCTCAGGCGTGATCTTCGAACATCAGGCGATCGCGATCGATGCGTCGGCTGGCCAGCCACGCCAGCGCCGCCGCGAGGAAGCCGACCGGCATCACCGCGGTCAGCGCCCAGCGCAGCGATTGCGCATTGTCGCCCAGCGCCTGGCTGATCGCGCCGGTCGCCCACGGCGCGACGAAATAGCCGATCATCGTCACCACTGCGAGAAAGAGCGCGGTCGCGCCCGCCCGGAAGCGTGGTGGCAGCATATATTGGAGCGTCGCCAGCAGGCCAACCGACCAGCCGCCGCCCAGCAACCCGGCGGGGATGGCGAAGAGCTTGGCTGCGGTGAAGGTGGCGGACCATGTCGACAGCAGGATGGCCGCGGTCGCGCAGGCGATGGCGAGCGCCGACAAACGCGCTGGCCAGGCCATCGTCCGCCGCGACAGCCGATCCGAAAGCAGGCCGAAGGCCAGCATGCCGCCCATGCCCGATAGGCCGAAGTTGATCGCGAAGGCCGACTTCACCGTCACCGGGTCGGTGCTGTACGTCCGGGCGAATAGCTCCGGCGCCCAATAGCCGAAGGCCACGCCGGAAAGCGCACCGAGGCCGAACGCGATCATCATCAGAAGATAGCCGGGTGAGCGCAACAGCAGGCGCACCAGATCGAAGAAGGCGATCTCGCCATCCCGGGCCGGTGATCCGGGCGCGACCCGGCGGGTCTCGCGGATGAGCAACGGGCATAATGCAGCCAGCATCACACCGGCTCCTCCGAGCAGGTAGAAGGCGGTGCGCCAATGATGTGCCGCGGCGATCGCAGGGCCTCCGCCCTGCCCGGCGATCTGACCGATGTAGGTGGCAAGGCCGAGGATCGCGAAGGCGAAACCGCGGCGTTCGGGACGGAAGTAATCGGAGAGGAGCGAGTAGGCCGGCGCGACGAAAGCCGCCTCGCCGATGCCGACGGCGATACGGGCGAGCAGCAGGCTGACCGGGCCGGTGGCCAGTCCCGTCGCAACGGTGGCAACACTCCACAGGAAGCAGCCGGCGGCGATGATCCGCACGCGTGACGAGCGATCCGCCAGCCGCGCGAACGGCACCCCCAGCAGCACGTAGAGGCTGACGAACGCCGGCCCCATCAGCAAGCCCATCATGCCGTCGCCGAGCCCGAATTCGGCTTTGATCGGCCCGACGAGCCCGGTGATGAGATATCGATCGGCGAAGTTCAGGATGTAGATCAGCAGCAACATGCCCAGCACCGCCCACGGGTGGGAACGGCGCGGCATGGCGGGCTGCTCAATCACGAAGCAGCGACCCGCCGTTGACATGCCAGACCTGGCCGTTGACCCACTCGCCGTCGTCGGACGCGAGGAAGGCAACAGCGCCGGCGATGTCGTCGCCCTTGCCAAGCCGCCGGTGGGGCAGGCTGTTCAGCATCCCTTCGACATATTCGTCGGTAAGATGCTGGGCGACCGCCTCGGTCAGCACCACTCCCGGACAGATGCCGTTCGCGCGGATGCCCTGCTTTCCGAATTTGCGCGCGACGTGGCGAACCAGCGCGTGGATCGCATTCTTGGTCATCGGATAGGCGACCTGCAACGGGTTGCCCGAGATGGCCGCGCCCGACGAGGTGTAGATCATCGCCCCGCCGCCTTGCTCGATCAGCACCGGCAACGCGGCCTGCGTCGCGAGGAAGTGGCTCTTGGTGTTGATCGCGAAGGAGCTATCGAGCACAGCCTCGGTGCAGTTGAGGATGTCGACATCGCCCTCGGTGCCGCCGGCCAGGTTCGAGTGGTAGAAGTCGAGCCGGCCGAACTCGTCCAGCGCTGCCTGCACGATGGCGCTCTGCGATGCCGCGTTGGTGCCGTCCAGACGAATGGCTATCGCCTTGCCGCCGGTGGAGCGGATGGCCGCTGCCGTCTCCTCCGCCCACTCTGCGACGATGTCGCCGATCACGACCATTGCGCCTTCGTCCGCCAGCCGCCGTGCGGTCGCGGCGCCGATCCCGCGTCCACCGCCGGCGACGATGCCCGTCTTGTCCTTCAATCCGCGCATGGCCGTTTCCTCATATCTTCGGGCGTCGGGCGGCCCAGGGCGCGGCGTGCTCGATCTGCCCAGCCAGGCGAAACAGCAGCGCCTCCTCACCGTAGCGGCCCATGAACATCACGCCGATCGGCAACCCGCCCGCGGACGTGGCGAGCGGGAGCGACATCGCCGGCTGGCCGGTCATGTTGGCCAGCTGCGCGAAGGGCGAGAAACCGCTCACTCGTCCGGCCCAAGTCGGGAAGTCGACGCCGGGCGAAAGGTTGATGCGCCCGAGTTCCAGCGGCGGCGCGGCGAGCGTGGGCGACAGGATCACGTCGTATTTCTGCATGAAGCGCCCAACTTCCACCGCCGCCGTCTGAAGCGTGTTGTTGGCGCGCGCGAAATCCGCGCCCGTCGTCTTCTGCCCATAAGCCAGAAAGGCCAGCGTGATCGGTTCCAGCGTCTCGGCGTCCAGCGCAAGGCCCGTCGCCTTCCCCCGGTCGACGAGATCCGCGGCCAGCGAGGATGCGATCAGCACGAAGCTGGCCGCGCCGATCGCGCCTGCGTCCGCCTTGGGCGCGGTCTCCTCCACGTGGTGACCCAGACGTTCGCATAGCCGCGCCGCAGCCTGCGCCGCGGCGATGCATTCGGCATCGACCGGGCTGCCCGAAAGCGGCTTCAGCATCAGCGCGATCCGCAGCTTGCCCGGCGCCCGGGTCACCTGCGACAGAAAGCTTTCGGCAGGTGTCGGAGCCGAATAGCGCGAGCCGGGTTCCGGCCCCTGCGTAGCATCCATGATCGCGGCCGAGTCGCGCACGCTGCGGGTAATCGCGTGGTGGACGGAAAGGCCGCCCCACCCCTCTGTGCGTGCCGGCCCCATAGGGATCCGGCCTCGGCTCGGCTTCATGCCGAACAGTCCGCAGCAGGAAGCGGGGATGCGGATCGAGCCCCCGCCATCGGTGGCGTGCGCCGCCGGCAGGACGCCCGCCGCGACGGCCGCCGCCGCCCCGCCCGATGAGCCGCCGACGATGCGCGAAGGTGCCCACGGATTGCGCGTATCGCCGGTCAGCTTGTTCTCGGTGGTGCCGGTCAGGCCGAATTCGGGCACCGTCGTCTTGCCGAAAACGACGAAGCCCGCTCGCTCGGTCCGCAATACCAGCTCCGATGTCTCGGTCGGTCGATAGCCGCGATACAGGCGGCTGCCATTGTCGGTCATCTCACCGGCTATGGCGACGTTGAGATCCTTCAGCAGCCACGGCACCCCGGTGAAGGGGCCTTTCGGCAAACCGCGGGCGATCGCCGCGCGCGCATGATCATAATGCTCCTGCGCCATGAAGTTGAAGCGCGGGTTGAGCCGCTCCGCCCGCCCGATCACCGATTCGAGCAATTCGGTAGGCGAGACCTGCCGCTTGCGTACCAATTCGGCGAGGCCGAGCGCATCGTGGTCATCGAGAACAGCGTCGCCGGCGGTAGTGGAGGCAGCCTTGACCGGCGCCGCAACCGCGAGCGCCATCGCCGCGCCACCGCCGATCAGTTCACGGCGTGTCATGGGCATCTCCTGCGATTCATTCGTCCCGGCTGCCGGGACGAAATCCCGCTCAAACCTCGACATAATAGCGCGCATAGAATTTGCGGAATTGCGGGATCGGCCCATCCCCGTCGCAGATGACCGGGTTCGGCTCGAATTTCTGCCGGTCCCACACCACCTTGTCCTGATCGAACTGCTTGCAGATGTCGCGGATCATGGCGCGTGCCAGGCCGCCCATAGGCCCCGCCGCCTGCTCCTTCGGCTGCGTGAAGCAGAAGCGGACGCGAACATGATCCTGCTCGACGGGGGTGATGCAGGATATAAGCAGAGTTTCGGATATGCCGGTGAAACGCGTCCAGCTCTGGCCCGGTCCCATCGTGTCGAAACTGATGCAGCCATCGACTTCGCCCATCGGCGTGCCCATCTTCGCCCTCACATCTGCACCGCGCCCCCATTCGCTCCAGCGCATCTCGCCGGCGGGCACGTTGGCGGTGCCGTGGATGAATTTGAAATGAGCGTAATCGACGCCGTTTTCCGCCATGTTCTGGATCGACCCCCAGACGTTCCATTCGTGAACGTCATAGTCCGTCCATTCGGGGTCGGACGCCTCCGGCAGGTGGACGACCTCCCACAGCGGGGCTGCATCCTGCGGATGATACCAGGCCCAGATCCAGCGATTGGCTTCGACGACGTGCCAGGTGCGGACGCACTTGCGCTTCACCTGCGGCGGTATGACGCGGGCGTAGGG
>CAXTTS010000185.1:0-6476 GCA_964247265.1 uncultured Sphingomonadaceae bacterium | reverse complement strand
GTATCGTACAACGGCACGCACCGTTGCCCGCAACAGAGCGTCAGCAAATTGTGGGTCGCGCTCACCCTGCTCGATGCGGTCGATCGCGGCGAACTGCGGCTCGACGATCCGATCACCGTGCGCCGCGCCGATCTCACCCTGTTCCACCAGCCGGTGCGTGCGATGATGGGGCCGGACGGCTTCACCACGCCGATCCGCAACCTGCTGACGATCGCGATGACGCAGAGCGATAACACCGCCAACGACGTGCTGCTGAAGCGGGTCGGCGGCCCGGATGCGGTGCGCGCCTTCTTCGCCCGCGCGGGGATTTCGGGCATCGCCTTCGGCCCGGGCGAAAAACAGCTGCAAAGCCGCATCGCCGGTATGGAGTGGAAGCCGGAATATGCCGGCGGGCAGGGCTGGCTGGAGGCACGCGCCGCCTTGTCGCTGGAAACCCGCCGCGCCGCGCTGGACCGCTATCTCGCCGATCCGATGGACGGCGCGCAGCCGGAGGCGATCGCCGCCGCGCTCGCGCGCCTGCGCAAGGGCGATCTGCTGTCGCCGGCATCGACGCAGGTGCTGCTCTCGATCATGGCGAGCAGCAAGACGGGGCCGCAGCGGCTGAAGGGCGGCCTGTCGGAGAATTGGGCCTTCGCCCACAAGACCGGCACCGGGCAGGAACTGGGCAGCCTCGCCACCGGCTATAACGATGTCGGCCTGTTGACCGCGCCCGATGGCCGCACCTTTGCCGTGGCGGTGATGATCGCCAGCACCCGCCAGCCGATCTGGGCGCGGATGCAGTTGATGCAGAACGTCACCCGCGCCGTCGTCTCGTTCGCCGGCGCGCGCTCCGGCTGAGCGGTTCAGCCGGCGTAGAGCAACCGCCCCCGCCCGAGCCGGCCGAGAAGTGGGCCGATATCGCCGGCGGATACCGCGAAACAGCCGTCGCTGCGCCCCAGTTCGCCCTGCTTCGCCACGATCTCCGGCCCGACATACCAGGCGGAATGGATCACGATCGCCCGCGCCTCCGCCGCATCGTTCGTCGGGTCGAGCCCGATCAGCCGCCGGGATGCGCCATGAACCCCGTCATACGCCTCCCCGGTGAGATACGCGCCTTCGGAGGTCGCCATCGATCCCTCGACGTTGGAAAAGGCGCGCAGCATTCCGCTGTGGTCGGGATCGGAGCCCTTGCCGTGCGCCACCAGCATCGCCGTGACCTGCCCCGCGATCAGATCGACCAGGAACAGCCGCGGCACCGAGGACGGCAAGGAAAAGTCCACGACCGCAACGACATCGCGAGACCAGATCCTGCTTTCATGGCGGGCGAGCGCGTCCAGCACGCGCGCGATCAGGTCCGGTCGGATGCCGCTGGCGATGGCGGCAAGCCCACGCTGCGCGGCATCCGCCGCCGCCGGAAACAGCGGCGCCGCCACGCATCCACCCAGCACGGCGCGGCGCGACAGGCCGGGCCGGCCGGGTTTCGCCTCGGGTACGGACTGTCGTCTCATGCGCCTTCCTAGATCAGGTCGATCGGCAATTCGAGCGGCTTGCCGCAGCGCCGGCCTTGCCAAGCGGCGCGGCGGCCCTAGAAATGCGGTGGCGCCGCCCGCGTATCTTGGGCGAACGTGAGAGAGGTGAGTTTTCGTGAATCATGCCCGTCGCCCGCATGTAGCGGCCCGTACCCTGCTCGCCACGACAGCGGGAGCGATCATGCTTGCCGGCCTCGCCTGCGCCCCGTCCGGCGCGCAGGTACCGGCGCCGCTTGCCACGCCGGCGCCGGCCGATGCGCTGCCGGCCATCCAGCCGCCGCTGCCCGCGCCCAGGTTGACCGATGCGCAGGCCAAGCAGTTGCGCCAGATGCTCGACGCCGCCAACGCGCATGGCCTGACGGGCGACACCTCGGCCGACAAGGTCCACGCGGCGGCGATGGATGCCAGCGACGCGACGCTGATGGCGGCGGCGATGGACCATGCCAAGGCGCTGCATGTCGGGCGTCTGGCGACGGGCGACTATCTGTCGGCCTGGGGATTGCGCCCCGCCGCCTACGATCCGTGGCCGGGCTTTGTGATGGCGGTGCAGCAGGATCGGCTGGCCAGCTGGATCGCCGCCTTGCCGCCGCCTTATGCCGGCTACGATGCGCTGCGTCGTGGCCTCACCGCCTATCGCAAGATCGAAACGGACGGCGGCTGGAACGCCGTTGCCGATGGCCCGGATATCGGCCCCGGCGCATCAGGCCCGCGTGTCGTGGCGCTGCGCAAGCGGCTCGCCATCGAGGATCGCGACGACGATACCGGCACCTCCGCCACATTTGACAAGGGGCTGGCCGAGCGCATCCGCCGCGCGCAGAAACGCTACGGGCTGGAGCCGACGGGCATTGCCGGCAAGCAGACGATCGCCGCGCTCAACGTGCCCGCCGCGCAGCGGGTACGGCAGATCATGGCCAATATGGAGCGGTGGCGCTGGCTGCCCGCCGACCTGCCGGCCGACCGCATCCAGGTGAACATCGCCGCCGCGGTGCTGACGATGTTCAAGGGCGATGCGCCTGTCACCTCGATGCGCGCCGTCACCGGGCGGCCCGGCGACGAGACGCCGATGCTGCAATCGACCATCCACAGCATCGTCATCAATCCGCCGTGGAACGTGCCGCAATCGATCGCCAAGAACGAGCTGCTGCCCAAGGGCGCCGCCTATCTCAAGCGCGCCGGTTTCAAGACGATCCCGCTCGATGGCGGCGGCGTGCGTCTCCAGCAGAAGCCGGGGGAGGGCAATTCGCTCGGCCGGATCAAGTTCGATTTCGACAATCCCTATGGCGTGTACCTGCACGATACCTCAAGTCGCGGTAC
This sequence comes from uncultured Sphingomonadaceae bacterium, assembly GCA_964247265.1. Taxonomy (GTDB): domain Bacteria; phylum Pseudomonadota; class Alphaproteobacteria; order Sphingomonadales; family Sphingomonadaceae; genus Alterirhizorhabdus. The sequence goes on along the minus strand of CAXTTS010000185.1, from coordinate 3,654 downwards.
GTTCGGGCGCTATGCCCGCATGGTCAGCCACGGCTGCGTGCGGCTGGAGCGGCCAGTCGATCTCGCCGAGCTGGTGCTGAAGGGCGACGACAAATGGGACGGTGATGCGGTGCAGACCGCGATCGACGCCGGCGCCACGGTGCGTGCGCGCTTGCCGAAGCCGATCTCCGTCTACCTGCTCTACTGGACGGCGTTCGCCAGTTCGAGCGGGCAGGTGAGCTTCAGGGCCGACCCTTATGGTTGGGACGAGATGCTGGCCAGCCGCATCGCCGCCGGCGCGCGCCGCGCGCCGCTCGTCACCGCATCGACGGCGGGTTGAGCATGGTAAGGGGAACGAAGACGATGCGCTTGGCGCGCGGAATATCCGTGGCGCTCGCGCTGACGGCAATGGTCGCCGGCTGTTCGAAGCAGCCAGCCGAGCGTGAGCCCGACACGAACATCGTGGACGAGGCGCCGCCGCCGCCGCCGCCGCCGGTCGAGACGCCGCGCGCCGCCGAGCCGGCACCGCCCAAGCTGCCCGATCCCGCCGCCAACATCGCCGAGATCCTGCCGCCGGACGAGGCGCCATCTGCCGACGAACAGATGCTGGAGGATGCCGACGCCACCGGCCTCACCTCCCGCTCGACCCGCGCCTCCGCCGATACGGCGCAATCCGATCCGGTCGGCGATCTCATCGCGAACGACGGCGCCGGCAACTGAGGGCGATCAGCCGATCAGGCCCGACAGAAACCAGATGCGTGTCGCGCTCGTCCGCATCAGCGCGCAGCCGCAGCCCCGGCAGCTGGCGCGCTGCACGCCGTCGCCGATCCGCGCGATGCGCCCATAGGGCTGATGAAGGCCGGCCGGGCAATCGATCATCCGCGAACGTCGCACACTATGCTCCTCATCTGCCGTCGCCGCGCTCATGACAGCCCGTGTTTGCCGCGGAATGTCCGAATGTTTCGGCATGTTGCAGCCACGCTTCGACGAACCGCCCGCCGGGCATCGCAGCCGGCATGATGGCTGACCCGGCGTTCATCCTCGTCAGCATGGCGGCGGTGGTCATAGCCGGGCTGGCCAAGGGCGGTTTCGCCGGGATCGGCGTGCTCAGCATGCCGCTGCTGGCGCTGGTGATGCCCCCGCTGGAGGGCGCGGCGATGCTGCTGCCGATCCTGATCGTGCAGGATGTCGTCAGCGTCTGGTCGTTCCGGCATGACTGGGAGGGCTGGATCCTCGCGGTGATGCTGCCCGGCGCGGCTGTCGGCATTCTGCTCGGCTATCTCTTCGCCTCGCACGTACCGGAAACGGGCATCCTCGGTGCGCTGGGGCTGATCTCGATCCTGTTCGCCGGACAGCGACTATGGCTCGGTCGTGGCGGCAGGATCGCGGCGTCGTCGCGCTCGCCCTGGTGGATCGGTTCGCTGTTCGGCATGGCGACCGGCTTCACCAGTCATGTCGCCCATGCCGGCGGCCCGCCGTTCCAAATGTGGGTCATCCCGCGCAACCTGCCGCCCGCCCGCTTCATCGGCACGTCGGCGCTGACGTTCGCCGCGATCAACTGGATGAAGGTGCCGGCCTACATCGCCGCCGGCCAGTTCGACCGGCACACGCTGACGATCACCGCCGCCTTGCTGCCGGTGGCCCTCGCCTCCACCTTCTTCGGCGTGTGGCTCGTCCGGCGGGTGCCGGCGCAGCGTTTCTACCCGATGATCTACGCACTTCTGATCTTGGTCGGGGTCAAATTGATCTTCGACGCCCTGCGATGAAAGCCGCTGGAACGCTCCGCCGCCCATGCTACCGGGTGTCGAAACGGGAGGCAGGATGATGAGCGACTTGGGCAAGCTGGACGAGGCAGGCGACCGGCTGGAGCAAGGCAAGCTCGCCGTGCCCAACGAGGTGGCCGAGGCGATCCGCACGCTGATCCGCTGGTCCGGCGACGATCCCGATCGCGAGGGCCTGCGCGATACGCCCAAGCGGGTGGCGCGGGCGTGGAAGGAATATTGTCAGGGCTATCTGACCGACCCCTCCGATTATCTCAGCCGCACCTTCGAGGAGGTGGGCGGTTATGACGAAATCGTGCTGCTGAAGGACATACCGTTCCATTCGCATTGCGAGCATCATATGGCGCCGATCATCGGCAAGGCGCACATCGCCTATCTGCCGACCGATCGCGTCGTCGGCATATCGAAGCTCGCCCGCGTGCTGCACGGCTTTGCCCAGCGGTTGCAGGTGCAGGAGCGGCTGACGGCGGAGGTGGCCGATTGCGTGTGGACGCACCTGAAGCCGCAGGGCGTGGCGGTGGTGATCGAGGCGAGCCATGCCTGCATGTCGGCACGCGGCGTGCGCACCACCGGCGTATCGATGAAGACCAGCCGGATGATGGGCGTGTTCCGCGAGGATGAGCGCAGCCGCAAGGAAGTGCTGAGCCTGATGGGCTTCTGACCCCGCGCCGAGTTGCTACACCCGCTCGACGATCAGCGTCGTTCCGTCCGCCCCGGTCACGCGAACCGTCTCGCCGGGCAGCGCATCCACGCCGGTCGCGTTCCACACGCCGTCGCCCACGCGCACCCGGCCGCGATCGGCGGTAATCGGCTCCGTCACCGTCACCAGCGTTCCCACCAGCCGCGCCGTGCGATCGTTGAGCAGCGGATCGGGCGATGCCGGCGGATTGTGGCGGAACCAGCGGCGCGCGGCATAGACCGCGCCGATCGCCATCAGCGCGAACAGGATCACCTGCGCCACCGGCGGCATCCCGGTCAGCACCGTCACGACGCCCGTCACCGCCGCCGCCGCCCCGAGCCAGATCAGGAAAAAGCCCGGCACGATGATCTCCGCGGTGGCGAGCGCCAGAGCGGCGATCAGCCACAACCAATAAGCCGGCAGGGCGGCGAGCGGCTCCATCAGGCTTGCTCGAACGGCCCCGGGCGGCGCGGCGGGCGCGGCGCGGGATCGGCCTTCGCCGCGCCGTCGCCACCCAGCGCGTCGCGGGCGAGTGCGCCGATGCCGCCGAGCGTACCGATCAATTGCGTCGCCTCGACCGGGAACAGGATCGTCTTGGCATTCGGCGACGTGGCGAACAGGGCCACCGCATCGACATATTTCTGCGCGACGAAATAGTTGATCGCCTGCGTGTTGCCGCTGGCGATCGCGTCGGAGACCATCTGCGTCGCCTTGGCCTCCGCCTCGGCGGATCGCTCGCGCGCCTCGGCGTCGCGGAAGGCGGCCTCGCGGCGGCCCTCGGCTTGCAGGATCTGGTCCTGCTTGGCGCCCTCGGCGCGCAGGATGTCGGATGCGCGGCTGCCCTCGGCCTCCAGTATCTGCGCGCGCTTCTCGCGTTCGGCCTTCATCTGCCGGCCCATCGCATTGACGATGTCCTGCGGCGGCTTGATGTCCTTCACCTCGACGCGAGTGATCTTCACGCCCCACGCGGCGGTAGCGTGATCCACCACGTTCAGCAGGCGGGCGTTGATCTCGTCGCGCTTGGACAGCGTCTCGTCGAGGTCCATCGATCCCATGACGGTGCGCAGGTTCGTCGTCATCAGCGCCAGGATCGCCTGATAGAGGTCCGATACCTCATAGGCGGCCTTGGCGGCATCGAGCACCTGGAAGAACACGACGCCGTCGACCGACACCATCGCATTGTCCTTGGTAATGATCTCCTGCCCCGGGATGTTG
>CAXTTS010000184.1:0-6523 GCA_964247265.1 uncultured Sphingomonadaceae bacterium | reverse complement strand
TCCAGCGGCCGCTCGACCGGCCGTAGATGCGGCGGCAGCTGTAGCTGCCATAATGGTCGATGCGGGCGACCGGCCGGCCGAAGTGGCGGATCGCGGCGGGCTGGACGACATCCCACTCCCACATCGCCAGCGACGCCGCGATCGCGCAGGATGTTTCCAGCGGCGCGGGCGCATAGGCGATCGCGCGCGCGCCGCCATCGCGCAGGGCGACGCCGTCGCGATAGCCGCAGCCGTTCGGCCCGGCGCGTGGCGGCAGCGGGGTAAAGCGTGCGCCCGCGGCCGCCAGCAGCGCGCGGCAGCGCGGCGCATCCTCCGTAAGCCCGGCCAGCTTGCGCGCGGTGAACAGGCCGACGGGCGCGCCGAGATCGAGCATCGTCCACGGCACGTCCTGCGGGCGGCGGCGGCCGAGGGCATATAGTGCGAAGATCAGCGCGGCGACGATCGCCGCGCCGAGGATTAACTTCGCGATAGGGAGGAAACGCATCGGCATCCCTTACGTTCGGGGGCATATTGCGTTGCATCACGAACCGAAGGGACCACGCCGATGCCAGCCCGCCGCCTGACCACCAAGCGCGTCGAGAAACCGTGGGGCCGGCACGATCTGTGGCCGGGCTTCCCCGATGCCCCCGAAGCCGGCGCCAAGGTGGGCGAGGTGTGGTTTGAGGCGCCGGGCGATCCGGAGCTGCTCGTCAAATATCTGTTCACCAGCGAGAAGCTGTCGATCCAGGTGCATCCCGACGATGCCTATGCGCGCGCCCACGGCCATGAGCGCGGCAAGGACGAGGCGTGGCTGATCCTGGCGGCCGAGCCGCATGCGACGATCGGGATCGGCATGCTGGCGCCGATGACGCCGGAGGAACTGCGCGCCTCGGCGCTCGACGGCTCGATCGAGAACAAGATGGACTGGAAGGCGGTGAAGGCGGGCGACACCTTCTATTCGCCGGCCGGCACGGTGCATGCCATCGGGCCGGGGCTGACCGTGATCGAGGTGCAGCAGAATGTCGACCTGACCTACCGGCTGTACGATTATGGCAGCGACCGCGAGCTGCATCTGGAGGACGGCATCGCGGTGTCCAAGCCGGTGCCGTTCGTCGCGCCGCATGTGACGCGGGAGATCGCGCCCGGCCGCACCCTGCTGGCGGATGGGCCGAAGTTCGTGATGGAGCGGTGGACCAAGCCGGCGAGCGCCACGTTGTCGCCCGAGGCCGGCCGGCCGGTGTGGCTGGTGCCGGTGGCCGGTGGCGGCACGATCGACGGCGACGTGCTGGAGGCGGGTGGCGTGTGGCTGGCCGACGGCGCCGTGCCGCTGACCCTGGCGGAGGGGGCCGACATATTGATCGCCTATCCGGGCACGGCGGTGATCGAGGGGCTGTGGGGGTGAGCGCCCCCTGTCGCTAGGCGATCCGCCTGCCCGCCCACACCGCCCGGCCAATCACGCTGATCTCCGCCGGGTCGCGATCGGGCCAGGTCGGGTAGGCCGGATTGTCGCTGACGATGGTGAGCGCACGGGTGGCGGGATTGATCGCCAGCCGCTTCACCATCAGCCCGTCGTCCACGCGCAGGACGTAGATGCCGTCGCGCAGCCGCTCCGCCGCGTCGGCGCTGTCGATCAGTATCTCGTCGCCATCCGCGAGCGTGGGCGACATCGAATCACCGGATACGCGGATCATCGAGAGGCCGGCGGCGCTGCCGCCGGTGATCTCGCGCAGCCACAGCGGGTGGAAGCCGAAGCGGGCGATCGCCCGTTCCGACTGGTCCGACGCGCCGTGCCCGGCGGACGCGCGCACATCGAGCCGCGGCACAATGACCAGCCCGCCATCCTGCCCACGCATATCGTCGGCCGGAAAGGTGTTTGCGCGGCGTGGGCCGCCGAGCTTCTCCTCCGGAATGGATAAGTAGCGGGAGAGCTGGCGGCGATCGTCCTCCGCCAGCCGGCGCGGCACGCCGCGCTTGATGAACTGCTGGATATAGGCCGCATTGCGCCCGATCAGCCGGGACAAAGAGGAATAATCCTCGCCACGTTGCTGGATGGCGGCCTCAAGAACCGCCCTCGGATCGTCGTCCCGCATAAGACTAACCCATTTCGGATAGGAGATTTCCTAGACAAGTAGGACTTCGCATAGATGATGACCTGACCATCGAAGTGAAGCGTGCTCCCATCGGAGGAAAAGACGTGCAATTACTCCCGGTCATCGAAAAATATATCCGCGCCCGCAACATCGCCCCGACCCGTTTCGGACGGGATGCGGTGCGCGATCCCCGCTTCGTGCTGGACCTGCGCAACGGGCGGGAGCCCAGGCGCGGCACCGTGAAGCGGGTGATTGCTTTCATCGACGACCAGAACCGGGAGGAACGCTGATGCGCGACGCCCAGACATTGCTACTGCGCGCCCTACGCTCCGGCGGGCCGGCCGCTCCACCGCTGCGCGTGGCGCATAGCGAGGCGTGGGCCAGCGCCACCTTCGCCGGCGCGCGCCATCGCCTGACCTTCGCGCCGACCGATGCGCAGCGGGCCGATGCGTTCGCCGACGCGATCGGCGAACGCGAGTTCAGCCTGCCCGGCCATCTCGTCGCCGACATCGCGATCGCGACGCGAACCGCATCGGCGGACGGCGTGGCGCTGACGATCGAGGCGCTTACCGTCGAGGATGGCTGATCCTCCCGTTCAGCCCCGGCCGGCGGTGCGCTGGTGCAACTCCTCGACCGCATCCGACAGGGTGCCGCCGATCGGGCGGATCTCGCGGCGCAGCGCCGTGACGTTGGGTTCGGCGCCCGCCAGCACCAGCGCCTTGCGGGCAAGCCCCGCCTCCAGCCGGGCGATCATCGCCGCCAGCGACGGGAGCGGCTCGGCTGGGGCGGGAGCGACGGCACGGAGCGGCGCGGTGACGGCGCGTGGCGGCGGGAACATGGCGGCGGGTGCCGGATCGGGCGCTATGGCTGCCTCGACCGGTTCCGCCGTCGTTTCTTCGACCTGCTCCGCCGGCGCGTCGGTCATTACCTCCTCCGGCTGCGGCTGCGGCTGCGGATCGGACGCGGTCGCCTCGACCTGCCAGTCCGCCGACTCGGGATCGATCAGATGGAGCGGGGTGCCGAGATCGCTGCCGGCGAAGATCGGCCGACGGGCCGGGGCGTCGGGGTGGGCATCGGCACGGCGCAGCACGGGCGGATCGTTCGCCGCCTTTTCCGACGGGCCGAGGTAGCGCAGACGCGGGCGGGCGTGACGATCGAGCCAGACGAACACGCCCCATGTCGCGAAACCGACGACCAGCGCGACGAGCAGCGCCAGCGGGAGCCTGCCGCCCATGATGGCTGGATCGATCAGCCCGCGCAGCAAGGCGAGCGGCATCGCCAGGCAGAAGAAGCCCGCGGCGGCCCCCAGCAGCACGGCAGCGACCGGCCCCAGCAGCGGCTCGATGCGTTGCAGCGATCGGCGTCCGATCCTTGCGTTCATGTTCTATCTCCGGCCCATGAGCTTCCGGTATACCGGAGCATAGCGCGAAACGTTTGACGACCAGTTGCGATCGCGTTCGACGAAAGCGCGCGCGACGTCGCGCCGTTCCTCCCAGCCGGCGCGATCAGCGAACATCGCCGCCAGCGCGGCGGCCAGCGCCGGCGGATCGCCCGGCGGGAACAGGGTGCCGGTGACGCCATCCTCGATCAGCTCGCGATGGCCGCCGACATCCGATGCCGCGACGAGGCGGCGCTGCGCCATCGCCTCCAGCGGCTTCAGCGGCGTGACCAGTTCGGTGAGCCGCATCGCCTTGCGCGGATAGGCCAGGATATCGACGAGGCTGTAATAACGCTCCACCTGATCGTGCGGCACGCGGCCGGCAAAGGTAATGCGATCGGCGACCGGCGAGGCGGCGGCCTGCGCCTTCAGCGCCGCCTCCATCGGGCCGCCGCCGACGAGCAGCAGATGCGCCCGAGGTCGCGCCGCGACCAGAGCGGGCATCGCGGCGATCAGATCGTCCAGCCCCTCATAATCATAGTAGGAGCCGATGAAGCCGACGACCTCGCGCGCCACGGCGTCCACCGGCAGCCCCAGTTCGGCGGCGAGCGCGAGATCGGGCGGGGGCGGATCGCCGAACAGGTTGAGATCGACACCGTTGGGTGAGACCATGATCTTGTCCGCCGCGATGCCGCGCGCGACGAGATCGGCGCGCAGCCCCTCGCAGATCACCGCCACCGCATCGGCCGAGCGGGCGGCGCGGGTTTCCAGCAGCTTCGTCACGCGGTAGCGGGCCGAACCTTCGCGATCGGCGCCGTTGCCGACGGCGGCATCCTCCCAGAAGGCGCGGATCTCGTAGACCAGCGGCAGGCGGTGGCGGCGGGCGACGCGCATCGCGGCCAGCGCGTTCAGCACCGGCGAGTGGACATGGAGCTGATCCGGCCGCCATTCGCGAATCACCTCGCCTAGCCGCCGGCCGAGCGCGGCGATCTCGCGCCATTCGCGCAACGGCGAGCGGGCGGGCGGGGGATGCGGCGTGCGGAAGAAGGTGAGGCCGTCGGCGATCTCGGGATCGGGGCCGGGCTGGGCATGGCGCGCGCCGGTGAGCCCGGCGACCTGCCACCCCATCTCGATCTGCGCCTTCAGGATGGCACGCGTGCGGAAGGTATAGCCGCTGTGCATCGGCAGGCTGTGATCGAGGACGTGGAGTATCCGCATATTCTTCGTCTGCCACCGCCAGCTTAACGGCACGTCAACCGGCCCTCGCCTAACCCGCCTGTCGTCTGTCATAGCGACATCCGCCCCGCCGGGCGAGGCTGGAGGAGTGCTGGATGATCGACCTGTTCTCGCTCGGCCTGTCGCACGGGCTGATGATGCTGGTGGCGTGGCGGCTGCTGCGCCGGCCGGACCTGGACCGCGAATCGGGGGAGCCGCCGGTTGCGTGATCTCGCCTTCGTCGGCTTCCTCGCGGCGCTGCTGGCATTCGGCTTCAAGCGGCCGTTCCTGTTCGTGCTGGCTTATGTCTATGTCGATATCGTCTCCCCCCAGCGGCTGTCCTATACGCTGCTGACGGCGGTGCCGATCTCGCTGATCTGCGTGGCGCTGGCGGTGGGCGGCTGGCTGGTGGCGGACGACAAGGCGGGCAGCCGCTTCGCCACGCGGCAATGGCTGCTGGTGATGCTGCTCGGCTGGGCGGCGTTCACGACGATCAACGCCGACCTGCCGCTCGACGCGCTCGATAAATGGGGCTGGGTGTGGAAGGCGCTGGCCTTCGCCATCTTCCTGCCGCTCACCCTCCGCACCAAGCTGCGGATCGAGGGGCTGCTGCTGTTCATGGTGCTGTCCGTCTCGTCGATCGTCGTGGTGGGCGGGATCAAGACGCTGTTTTCCGGCGGCGGCTATGGCGCGCTGAACCTGATGGTGGCGAACAATAGCGGCCTGTACGAAGGCAGCATCATCTCCACCTTCGCGATCGCGGTGATCCCGCTGATCCTGTTCCTGGCGAAGCACGGCACCGTTTTCCCGCCCGACTGGCGGGTGAAGGCCTATGCGGCGGGGCTGATCTTCGCCTGCCTGCTGATCCCGGTCGGCACGCAGGCGCGCACCGGGCTGATCTGCATCGGCGTGCTGGCCGTGCTGACGCTGCGCGCGACCAAGCGGCGCGTGCTGTACCTGGCGCTGCTGGCGGTGGCGGGCGGTGCCGCCGTGCAGTTCCTGCCATCGAGCTACGGCAAGCGGATGGAGACGATCCAGGGCTATCAGGCGGACAGCTCCGCCTCCACCCGGCTGGCCGTATGGGCATGGACGTGGGATTATGTGAAGCACCACCCGACCGGCGGCGGCTTCAATGCCTATATGCAAAACCGCATCACCATCGATCTGAAATCGACGAGCGGCGACGCCAACAACCAGACGACGACCAACTCCAAGGATTATGACGCCGGCCGCGCCTATCACAGCAGCTATTTCGAGATGCTGGGCGAACAGGGCTTTCCGGGGTTTGGGCTGTGGATCCTGCTCCACCTGCTGGGGCTGATCCGGATGGAGGCGGTGCGGCGACGGTTCAGGCGCGCCGAGGGCGAGGCGGGGTGGATCGCGCCCCTAGCGACCGCGCTGCAGCACGGCCACATCATCTATCTGGTCGGATCGCTGTTCGTCGGCATCGCCTTCCAGACGTTCATGCTGATGATGGTCGGCTGCGAGATCGGGCTGGACAATTATGTGCGGCGCAAGGCCGTGTCGGGGGTGGAGCCGGATGCGCGGCCGTTCGGCGCGCGCGATCGCGTCAGGCGGACTGCCTAGCCGCGCGAGGCGCGCACCCCCGCGCGGCCGCGGCGGGCGAGTTCCGCCTTCAGCGCGGCCGGGCGTGGCGCCCAGAGGAAGCCGAAGCTGAGCGTGCCATGCTTGGCCTCCACCGCATGGTGCAGGCGGTGCGCCTGGACGATCCGCTTCATGTAGCGGCCGCGTGGGACGTAGCGATGCGGCACGCGCTGGTGGACGATCACGTCGTGGAAGCCGAAATAGATCGCGCCATAAGCGGCGATCCCCGCGCCCACCCACGCATAAGCGGCACCCC
>CAXTTS010000183.1:0-6649 GCA_964247265.1 uncultured Sphingomonadaceae bacterium | reverse complement strand
GTGAGCTATCCGGCGCGGGTGCAGCTGGTGGCGGCGATGAACCCGTGTCGTTGCGGCCATCTCGGCGATCCTGCGCTCGCCTGCGCGCGGGCGCCGAAATGCGCGGCGGACTATCAGGCAAAGGTGAGCGGGCCGCTGCTCGACCGCATCGATTTGCATATCGAGGTGCAGGCGGTGAGCGCGGCCGATCTGGTGCTGCCGCCGCCCGCCGAGGGATCGCGCGAGGTGGCGGCGCGGGTGGCGGCGGCGCGCGCGATCCAGACGGCGCGCTACGCCGGAGAGCGGGTGCGGACCAACGCCGAGGCGGACGGCGCGCTGCTCGACCGGGTGGCGACGCCCGACGAAGCCGGCCGCGCGCTGCTGGCGCAGGCCGCCGAACGGATGCGGCTCACGGCGCGCGGCTATCACCGCGTGTTGCGGGTGGCGCGCAGCATCGCCGATCTGGCCGGCAGCGATACCGTGGGGCGAGTGCATGTTGCCAAGGCGCTGAGCTATCGGCGACGGCCGCCGACGAATTGAAGCGGCGTCCGCCAAATTGCGGACACCTTCAGAATCGACCATGTGTCCCGCATACGAACGCTCTGGCCCATCGAACGAAGAGTTCTTGAGATGGCGGCAGCGGATTGCCCAGGTTCTACAGAGGTGTTCCATAGTCAAATCGACACGGTGCGACTTATCAACTTCGAGAATAGCAGCGCCGGATACTTTTCCGATCTGACAGTCGCGCCGGATGCGCCGCTCCTTTCCGGGAAGTCCCCATCAGGCGTCGCTTATGGCAGCGTGCTCGAAGTAGAAGACGGGATGAGATTAACGACCGCTTTCTACCACATGGTAATCCCTGTTGCGATCGGGGACAGTGGCAGAAAGATGGCCGCTTGCGGACGTTCGCGTTGGCATTAAGAACCTCCAAGTTCGGCTTCGGAGACGATGGATGCCACTCTTTACATCGCTTGCAATCACCCTCGCACTCGTCGCATCAGATGTTCGTACCGACGCTGTAAAAACTCCGTCCATTTGCTGGGTAAGCGACGTCGTCGCATCAGGCAAAGGTGTTCGGATCTACTTTCCTCGTAGAGGCGGCCCGCTGTTTGTCTCCCTATCAGACCGCATCTTCAGGCCTGGAGATGCGCCAATCGATCCTGCACGGCCGGACGAGGGATCAATTGATGTTATTCTAGGTGACCAGCTCTTCCCGACCAACTCACCGGAAGATGGATGCACTTTGGTCGTGGTCAATCGGAATGGACAAATTGGTGTCGATGCTAAAGCCTACTTCAACCCTCCTGGCATGTCCTCTCAATCGGAGCGCGCGTTTATTCCCGCGCACAACTGATTTCGGCAGAAAACGCCTAATTGTGGACGGTGATCCGATCGGGCACTCTCGACTCTTATGTCGGTAGACTCCCACCGCGCCATCCTGCTTGGTTTTATAGGCTTTGTCGTGCTTGTGGTGATTATCAGTCATGAGCTGATCGCGAGCCCGAGGCTCATAGAAGATGCCGTGATCGAGGGGGTGCCGGGGTTCGCTTGTAAAGAACTTCGTGTCGACACACCAAGCGGCCTTCGGAATCGGCACAGCCACGTTATGCGTGCCGCACTGTGGTTTCCGCAGCAATGCATGATTGACCTTCAGCATCGGATCCGAAACAATGGTCTATTTCGCGCCGATCACTGCAATCTGGTAGAGAGCTGCTGGGTGCGTGAAAGCGGGCAGAAGACGTATACGTTCACATTCTACCCGGCTTACGTCGGCTTCAGCTTCGAGGAGCGCTGAACGCCAGTCGGCTTTCCACCAAGGCCGGACCTTTGGGCATAGTGCCGCGCGGACCGCGCTGTCTAATCCCGCTTCAGCGACGGCGCGGCGTCGAGGAAGTTGCGGAGTTCGCGGCGGCGGGAGGGTTCGAGGGCGAATTCATCGTCTATGCCGAGTTGCCAGCGGGCGGAGCGGCTGTGCGGGTCGCGGTGCAGGCGGTCGAGCAAGGCAGCCTGCGCCTCCACCTCGCCGTCGCTGTCGGCGAGGCCGGCGGACAGGAGATCGGCGGACTGGCGGCGCAGCGCGGCGGCGAGTTCGCCGGGGGCAAGCTCCGGATGATATTGCACGCCCCAGAAGATGCCGCGATCATGGCGGATCTCGGCGGCCTGCACCCGCGTGGCGCCGTTGGACGCGAGCAGGATCGCGTCGGGTGGCAGCGCCTCCACCTCGTCGCCGTGCATCGCCGGCGCATCCCAGCTGATCGGGCGACCGGCGAGGAGAGGATGATCGCGGCCTTGCGGGGTGGCCGTGATACGCCGCGCGATCCCGGCCTCCCGCCCGAACGGCATCTTGCGGACGCGCCCGCCGGCGGCGGCGACCGCGACCTGCAATCCGGCGCACGAACCGAAGCTCGGCGTGCCCGAGGCGAAGGTGGCGCGCATGAAGGCGATCTGGCGGTTGGTCTCCGGCGAATCCACATAGGTGTGCAGCGGCGAACCGGAGAGGAAGACGGCATCGAACCCCGCTATCTCGTCCGCCGACATCGGCCGCGCGCCGGCATCGGAGGGTGCGGTGAAGGCGGTGGTGCATGACGGCTCCATCTGGCGGAGCGTGGCGGCGAAGCTTTCGCCCGAGCTGTGGCCGGCACTCTCCCGCCGTTGCCGGCGCTGATCCGGCGTTTCATTCTCGACGATCAGGAAACGCACAGGTTTACTCGCAATCAGAGGCCAGGACGGAGGGGGTCGCCACCCCGCGATCGACGAGACGAGCGGCCGCTATGTGGGGCGTCGCTCCGAAACGGCAAGGATTACAGATCGATGCGGCCGGCGCCGGGTGGGGGGCATGGGCGGTCGCGCGCGTCGAAAAGTGCGCTATCTTGATATAGGTGTGTCTGATCCGGAGACGGCCTGGTTAACTTTCGGGCGACGAGACAGGAGGATGGCTATGGCTTCACGCACGCTGGCAGGTTTACGCATTCTGATCGTCGAGGACGAGTATTTCCTGGCGGACGATGCCCGTGCGATCCTCGCCGGAGCCGGGGCCGAGGTCGTCGGGCCGGTGGCGACCGCCGCCGGCGCGAGTGCGCTGATCGCGGCCGATACGGCGATCGACTATGCCTTGCTCGACGTGAACCTTCGGGGCGAGATGGCCTATGACGTGGCGGACACGCTGACGGCGCGGCGGATACCGTTCGCGTTTGTCACCGGCTATGATCGCGATGCTCTGCCAGAACGTTTCTGCGGGACGCCGACGCTGACGAAACCCGCGCATGCCGATCAGCTGATCGGGCTGTTCGAACGACTGGCGGGTTCTCCGGACGTTTAGCCCGCGGCGACCTGTACATGGATCGCGGCGCGGATCGCCGCCGCGATGCCGGCGGCGTTGATCGGCTTCTCGCAGGTCGGCACATGGGCGAAGCGTTCGGGCAAAGTAGACGGATCGTAGCCGGTGGTGAAGATCAGCGGCACGCCTTGGCCAAGGAGTTCGTCCGCCAGCGCAAATACCAGCTCGCCGCCCAGATTGACATCCAGCACCGCGCCGTCCGGTGGCGATTGGCCATCCAGCAGCGCGCGGGCGCCGTAGATATCGGCGACCGGCCCGATCACCTGGGCGCCGGCATCGGCCAGCCCCAACGCCAGTTCCTCCGCCAGATAATATTCATCCTCGACGATGAGGATACGGCAATCACGCAGGCTCTGGACGATCATGGGCTTTCCCGATCCGGTGCCGTCGTGGCGGAGACGGGCATCGCGATTGTGCAGCGAACGCCATCCTCGTCCAGAACATAGGTTGTCAGCGCGGACAGTTGGTAGGGCAGTGCGCGCTCGATCAGCTCGCGTCCCTGGCCGCCGCCCTTCGGCCCGGCGCCGGCGGGCGGCATCTCGACGCCGGTCTCGCGCCAGTCGATGTGGAGCCACGGCCGCTGCTCGTCTTCCGCCGCGGTGACGTGCCAGGTGATCGTCAGCTGGGCCTGCGGCTGGCCCAGCGCGCCATATTTCACCGCGTTGGTCGCAAGCTCGTGCAGCGCCATCGCCAGCGTCTGCACCGTCGTCGAGCGGAGGCGGACGCCGAGCGGTCCTTCGAGATGGACGCGCTCGCCCAGACCGGGATCGACCCCATGCGCCGCAAGCTCGGTGCGAAGCAGTTCGTCGAAGGCGACGCGATCATGCTCGTTGAGCCGCGAGAGCAGGCCCTGGACGCGGGCGAGGGAATCCAGCCGATCGCGGAAGCGGCCTTTGAAGTCGGACAGATCGCTGCTCCGCGCGGCCGTCTTGGTGGCGATCTGGCGCACCATGCCGATCAGGTTGCGGGTACGATGCTGGAGTTCGGCCACCAGCACGGTCTGCCGCTCCTGAAGGTCGCGCAGATCGTGGATGTCGGTGGAGGTTCCGACCCATTCGACGATCGCGCCGCCATCGTCATAGACCGGCGTGGCGCGGGTCTGGAACCAGCGGTAGCAGCCGTCGGCGGCGTGGCGGATGCGATATTCGACCTGGAAGCCGCGATTCCTGACCGCGTGGCTCCACGCGTCGCGGGCGGCCGGCCGATTGTCGGGGTGGATCGCTTCGAGCCAGCCCGCGCCCTTGCTTTCGCCTGCGGACTGGCCGGTATAGTCCGCCCACTGGCCGCTCGCCCAGGTCCAGCTGCCCTCGTCGACGGCGCGCCAGACGAGTTGCGGCAGGCCTTCGACCAGCGAGTGAAGCCGCTCCTGGCTTTCGGTCAGCGCGTCCTCGGCTTCGCGCCGCGCGGTGATGTCGCTGGCGGCGCCGAACCATTCGACGATCTCGCCATTCTCGATGATCGGCACGGCGCGCGAGAAGGTCCATCCGCGGCTGCCATCCACGCGCCAGACCTGATGTTCGAAAGCGAAGTCGCGCTTGTCGCGGATCGCCGCGGCGATCGCCGCTCTGACCTCCGGCTGTTCATCGGGCGGGATATGCTGCTGGAACCAGTCAGTGCTCTTGCGAGCGTCGGCCAGAAAACCTTTGCCGATCAGTTCCAGCATCTCGGACCAATCGGCATTCATCCGGTAGGTGACCTGCGAACTGGCCGACAGCAGGGCCTGAAGGCGCTGCTCGCTGGCGCGCAGCGCGGTCTCGGCATCGTGGACGGCGGTGAGATCGGTGAACGTGACGACCGCGCCGCTGATATAATTGTCGACGCTGCGGTAAGGCAGCACCTTGGCGGCGAACTGGCGGTGGTTGGTGGGATCGACCACGGTCCGCTCGACCGGGATCAGCGAGCGGAGAACCTGGCGCACATCGTCGTGCAGCTCGGCATAGGCCACCCGTGAGACGACATGATCGAGCGGACGGCCGACATCGGTTTCGAGCAGGTGGAAGATCTCGGTCGCCGACGGGGTGAAGCTGCGCACGCGCAGATCGTTGTCGAGGAACAATGTCGCGATCTGCGTGGCTTCGAGCAGGTTCTTGAGATCGGAATTGCTCCGGCCCAGTTCCGCGACGCGGTGCGCCAGCTCGCCATTGACGGTCTGGAGTTCCTCGTTGACCGATTGCAGTTCCTCCTTGGAGGTTTCCATCTCCTCATTGGCGGATTGCAGCTCCTCGTTGATCGACTGATATTCCTCGTTCGAGGATTTCAGTTCCTCGTTCGTCGACTCCAGCTCCTCGATCGTCGCCTGGAGCCGGTCGCGGGTGAGGCGGAGTTCGCGTTCCAGCCGCTCGACCTGTTCGCCGTCGTCCGGCCGGTCCCCACGGGCGGTGCCTTCCGGCACCGGCCCGGCATCCTGGAACAGCACCATCAGCGAGGATGTCTCGCCGGCGATCACCGGCTCGACGATCAGGTTGAAGCCGATCGCGCGATCATCCTTGCGCAGCACCAGACGGGGCAGCTCGATGCGGCCGCCATCCGCCACTGCCCGCTGCAACGCGGTGCGCAGATCCATCCGTACGTCACGATGGACCAGATTGATGATGTTCAGGCTGGCGGCACCGGCGACCGGCTCCAGAAAGCGGCCGGTCCGCCCGGAGAAATGCAGCACTTCGCCCTGATCGTCGACGATGACATAAGCGGGCGCGTAACGCTCCGCGATCAGGTCCACCTGCCGGTTCAACGCGCCGGACAGGCGCGGCGGCGTCGACCTGTCGGTTTGCAGGAGATCCTTCGACCGCAACGCGCGGGCGCCGAGCGGGAAATCCGGAACGATGCGGGTTGCCGTCTCCTGCCGGCGGAACACGCGGTTCCGGCGATCGACCGGAGCGAACAATTTCTGCTGGCGGGTGATGTTCTCCGAATTGCCGAGGAACAGCACGCCGCTGTTGCGCAGCGAGAAGTGGAAGATCGGGATGACCCGGCTCTGCAGCTCGGTGCTGAGATAGATCAGCAGGTTGCGGCACGACAATATGTCGATCCGCGAGAAGGGCGCATCCTTGGTGACGTTGTGCGGCGAGAAGATGCACATCTCGCGCAGCTCCTTCGACACGCAATAGGTGTCGCCCTCGCGGACGAACCAGCGTTGCAGCCGATCGGGCCGGATATGTTCGGCGATCGTCAGCGCATAGCGGCCGGCGCGGGCGAGCCCCAGCGCGCGGGCATCGAGATCGGTGGCGAAGATCTGCACATGCGGCGGGTGGGCCAGCGTGGCCATATGCTCGCGCAGGAGGATGGCGATCGAATAGGCCTCCTCGCCCGTGGCGCAGCCGAGCACCCAGACGC
>CAXTTS010000182.1:0-6738 GCA_964247265.1 uncultured Sphingomonadaceae bacterium | reverse complement strand
GAGGAGCGCGTCGGCGTGCTGCTTTATCTTTCGCTGGCGGAGCATCAGGCCGAGATCGTCGCCGACAAGGCGATCCATTCGCTGGTGCAGCCGGACGCGTGGGGCGAGGCGATGGCCGCGCTGATCGGGGCGGTGCGCGATGGCCGTCCCGGCGACGGCATGGCGGTGGCGGTGGATCAGATCGGCATCGTGCTCGCGCAGCATTTCCCCAAGACGGCGAGCGATCGCAACGAACTGCCCGACCGGCTGATCGAGCTGTGAGCCAGCACGATCATGACAAGCCCGAGGAGGTGATGTGGCAGGGCCGCTTCATCGCCGCCAAGCGCAAGGGCCGCTGGGAATATGTCGGCCGCACCCGCGGGATCGAGGCGGCGGTGATCGTCGCGGTCGACGAGGGGCACATCCTGCTGGTCGAGCAGTTTCGCGTGCCGCTGGGTCGCCGGTGCCTCGAACTGCCGGCGGGTCTCGTCGGCGACGAGGAAGAAGGCGAGAGCATCGAGAATGCCGCCGCGCGCGAGCTGGAGGAGGAGACCGGCTATCGCCCCGCCAGGGTGGTGGCCGCCGGCAAGTTCGCCTCGTCCCCCGGCATGGTGTCGGAGAGCTTCACGCTGATGGTCGCGTCGCAACTCACCCGGATGGGTGATGGTGGCGGCGTCGCGGGCGAGGACATCCTTGTCCATCGCGTGCCGCTGGCCGACATCGCCGAGTTCATCGAGAGCAAGCGCGCCGAAGGCCTGGCGATGGACGTGAAGCTGCTGCTGTTGCTCGGATCGACGCTGCTGCCAGCGGCCTGAGCGGGCCTATTGAAAATTCTCCGCGTAGGTGCGGAGGCGCGTGACCTTCTGCGCCGCCGGAACCACACGCGCGTCCAGCCCCTGCCCCATGGCATAGGCCTGCGCCGCCTCCAGCGTGGGAAAGCGCAGGCGGATCTGGTTGCGCGTATCGCCCGAGCCAGCCCATCCGGTCAGCGGATCGGGGCGCTTGGCCTCGGCAGGTTCGAACTCCAGCTCCCATGTCCCGGCGCGGGCGCGGCCGGACTGCATGCTGTTCTTGGCGACCTGATAGATGCGTGCCGTCGTCATCGAATCAATCTTCCGGCGCGATGGTGACGCGCAGGCCATCCAGCGCGTCGCCGAACGGCAGCTGGCAGGACAAGCGCGAGGTGGCGGTGCGGTGATCGGAGCTGTCGAGCAGATCATTCTCGTCTTCGCTCACCGCCGGCAGCTTGCCGATCCAATCCTCATCGACCTGCACATGGCAGGTGGCGCAGGAGCAGCAGCCGCCGCAAAGCGCCAGCAGCTCGTCGATCCCCGCGTCGCGGATCACCTCCATCACGGAGAGACCGGCTTCGCCTTCGATGGTCGATTCCTCGCCTTCGCGGCTCACGACGATCAGTTTGGGCATATTGGCTCCTTCCGGCGCGATGTGCGATATTTTCGAGGCGGCTATGTCTGCCCGGCCGGTCGAAATCAAGGCCGACGAGGATGTCTTGGCCGGGGCCGTGTGGTCGATTAACACTAGCACAAGAGCTTTCCCCTAAGGAAAGCGGATCGATGAGCGTGCCCGCACCAACAGACCCGCCACGGGATCAACTCGCCGGCGGCAAGGATGGGGCCGGCACCGATCTTCTCGGTTTGGGTGGCGAGTTCCGCTCGGCCGATCTTGAGGCCTCTTTCTCATGGGACCGGCTCGGCGAGATGATCTCGCATGGTCGCTGGCTACTGCTGGCGTCCGGGGTGCTGAACCTGCTGTTCCTGGCGAGCGACTGGCGGTTCCACGGCACGGCCCAGTTCTGGATCGCGATACCGGCGCGGCTGACGATCGTGGCTGCCTCGCTGCTCTGCTGGAAGGTGCTGCCACGTTGCAGACGGCCCGAGACCGTTCGCTGGGCGATGGCGGGCTGGGCGACGGTGACAGCGCTGGCGGTGACGGCGCTGGTCAGTTCGCACAGCGAACTCGCGCTGTTCGTCGTCCTGCTGCTGCCGATGATCCTGTATCTCGGAGTTCCGCTGCCGTTCGCCTGGACGGTGACGGGCGGCGCGATGGCCAGTGCCGCGCTGCTCGCCGGCTATGAGGCGCATGCGACGACCCGCGCTGCGGACCTTGGCCTGACCCTGGGCCTCGTCACGCTGAATTGCTGTTTGGGCCTGGTGGTGGCGCGCTCCAACCGTTTCCGGCGGCGCGAATGGCAGGCGACGCGCACGGCGCGCGGCATTGCCGACGAACTCGCCGCCAGCCGCGAGACGCTGGAGAAGATGTTCGCCGCCGCGCCGGTGCCGATGGTGGTGACGGCGCACGCGGATGGCCGCATCCTGAACGTGAACGATGCCTGCGCGGCGATGTTCGGCATCGAGCCGGCGATGGTCGGCACCGGGTCCTTTCTGCAATTCTACACCGAGCCGGACGATCGCGAGCGCCTGCTGAAGCGGCTGGAGCGCGATGGCCGGGTGAATGATTTCGAGGCACGGGTGCGGTGCGCGGATGGCGTGCAGCGTACCGTGCTGGTGAAGGCGGCGCTGGTCGATCTCTCGGTCGGACAGACAATGATCGCCGGCATCATCGACATTTCGGACCGCAAGGCGGTGGAGCTGAGCCTCGAATGGCTCGCCTCGACCGATCCGCTGACGAAGCTGCCGAACCGGCTGAGCTTCTTCTCCACCGCGCGGGCCGAGATGATGCGCGCCAATCGCCTGCAACGGCCGCTGGCGCTGCTGATGGTCGATCTGGATCACTTCAAGGCGGTCAACGACACGTTCGGCCATCATGGCGGTGACATGGCGCTGAAGGCCTTTGGCGCGCTCTGCCTGGAGCGGCTGCGCGGGACCGACATCATCGGCCGACTGGGCGGCGAGGAGTTCGGCATACTCCTGCCGGATACGGATGGCGATCAGGCCTTCGCGATCGCCCAGAATCTCTGCGCCGCCTTGGCGACGCTGCGCCTGGCCGCGCCGGTGGAGGCGCTGCGCCTGTCCGCGAGCATTGGCCTGACGATGGTGGAGCGCAGCGACAAGGATCTCGACACCGCGCTCGCCCGCGCCGACCGCGCGCTTTACGCCGCCAAGCGCAGCGGGCGCGATCGCGTGCATTGCGAGCCTGCCGACCTTGGCGAACTGCCGTTGCGGGTCGCCTATTAAGTCTGTTTCCTACGCCGCAAGTTTAATGCACTATCGCCGACCGATCGCGTGGTGATCCGGATAGTCGCGTGACAGTCATGGACTGCTCACGACTCACCCGATAACCGGCGAGACCTTGGCGGGGATGTGTCCGATGCGGCGGCTGATGCAGAGCTTCTATCCACCGGTCAGCGAGAAGGATCAGGATCAGGACCGGTATATCGGCTGGTTCCTGACGACCTTCTCGCTGGTGCTGATGGTCTGCATGATCGCCGCCTTCCTATTTGCCGTCTCGGCGATACCATTTGGCTATAAGGGGCTGGAGGCACCGAACTTCGTCACCTTCATCGGGCTCAGCCTGCTGGTAGGCGCGGCGGGCTTTGCGGTGGGCGGCTTCATCGGCTTCCTGTTCGGCGTGCCCCGCATGCGAACCAGCGAGGGCGAACATGATGCGGCGAAAAACGGCCGCTCGCAGGTAATCAGCAACACCAATCTGGAGCAGCTGTCCGACTGGCTGACCAAGATCCTCGTCGGGGTGGGGCTGGTGCAGATCCACGAAGTCGATCCAATGCTGTCGAACTTCCGCTACCAGATCGATCATGCGCTGAGCACGCCGGACGGGCACCATCTGGCCGGAGCCGGCTTTGCCGCCTGCCTGATCCTGATCGGCTCCACCGTCGCCGGCTTTCTGGCAGCCTACCTGAAATCGAAGACCGACCTGATGCGCGCCTTCCGCGAGCCGATCGACATGGTGCAATCCGCCCTGGGCGAGGTGGCGCAGAAGCTGATCGTGGACGCCGCCCGCACCGTATTGGATCGGCCATCCTCGTTGCCGGACAGCTGCTCCAAGGATACGGCGGCCAAGCTCGTCCAGTTCGTGCCGCCCAATTCGGACGATCCCGATCTCTACCAGCTGGTCGGCCTCGCCCATGCCGTGCTGAAGAATTTCAAGCCGGCGGCGGAGGCGCTGAAGATGGCGGTCGATCTGCGCGCGCGCAAAGGCCTGCCCGCCGATCTGTCGCTGAACGCGTTCGCGACACGGGCGCTGGCGATCGCCGGCGACGTGGATGTCGCCAAGGCGATCAGCGCCAGCGCCTTGCCCGAAGGCGCGATCAGCACGGATGAGGTGGAAAACGCGCTCGCCGCGATGTTCGCCCAGCTTTACTCGCGCGGCGGCTATGACAGCGCGATCGCGATCGGCGAGCGGCTGAGCAAGGATAGCGAGGCGGCGAAGAGCGGCCGCCTGTGGCTGTATCTCTGCTGTGGCTACGGCCAGCGCCATGCCGCGTTGCTGAACCAGAAGCAGGTGCAGGGCGGCGACGGTTCGGTCGCGGTGGACGACACCGGGCTGACGCTGGATGCCGCCATCGCCGCGGCGCGCGACCTGACGCTGGCGGCGGCCCGCAACGCGCTTCAGCTCGATCGCGAGAAGAACGAGCCGGTGATCCGCCAATTGTGGGACCCGCAGGCGACCAAGCCGCCTTCCGAGAACGATCTGGAGAGCCTGCACGACGATCCCGGCTTCATCGCGCTGCTGCAAGCGCCAACCGTGCCCCCGGCTGGCGACAAGATGCCGGGCCAGCCTGCCCCGGCGCCAGCGGCCGGATCGGCCCCGACCGGAGCGGGCTGAGTCCGTCTAGGGGTGGGTGGTCGCCGCTTCCTTGCCCTTCGGCGGCACGACGCTGGTGGCCTGCGCGGTGACGACGGCCGGCGGCGGCCCCTTGGCGATCGCGGCGGACAGTTCGGTCGCCGGCGCGCAATCCACCTTGCACAAGGTCTTGATGCGCGCGAGGTTGGCACGGGCGCGCTCCACCGCGCCCTTCTGCACCATCGCCTCGCCCTGCCCGGCCAGCGCGGCGGTATCGTTCGGCTCCAGCGCGAGCGCCTCGCGATAGAGGCGGATCGCCTTGCCCGGCAATTCCTGCTGGCGCGCGACGCCGGCCAGCGCGATGAACGCGGCCCGGTTGCGCGGATCGACCGCGAGCGCGGTTTCGAGCAGATCGTCAGCACCGGTCAGGTTGCCCGCCCGGCGCGCCGCCTCCGCCTGCTGGACCAAAGCGAGCGAGCGCGGGTTGATCTGATCGTCCGAACGCTGCGTCTGCCCGGCGCTGGAGACCATCGCGAGGGTAAGCGAAAGCGCGACGGCGGCCGGCGATAGACGCATGACATACTCCCAGAGACTTTCAGGCCGTTTCTCTAGCACGGTCGCATGAACCTCGCGACGAAAAAGCCGTCGGTACGGTCACTTGCCGGGGTGAGCAGCCGGCCGGCCCCATGCGCCCGCCCCGCCGCGAAAGGCGGCTCCGACGACCAGCCGGGGTGGCGCGCGAGAAAGGCGTCGGCCTGCCCGCTCCCCTCCGCCTCCAGCAGCGAGCAGACGGCATAGACCAGCGCGCCGCCCGGGCGGACGAGGCCGGCCGCGACATCCATGAGGCGCGCTTGGATCGCGACCAGCCGGCCGATCCGGTCGGGCGTCACGCGCCAGCGCGCCTCCGGGTTACGCCGCCAGGTGCCGGTGCCCGAGCAGGGCGCATCGACCAGCACGACATCGGCGGCGGCACGCAAATCGGCCAGCGCGGCGGTCTCGCGATCGGGGTTGAGCAGCCGCGTCTCGATGATCGTCGCGCCGGCGCGTTGGGCGCGCGGGAGGAGGCGCGAAAGGCGCGCGCGATCGCTGTCGCAGGCGATCAGGCGCCCCTGATCCCCCATGTCGGCCGCGAGGCCGAGCGTCTTGCCGCCGGCGCCGGCGCACAGATCCACCACCGTCATGCCCGGCAGCGCGGCGCAGGCGCCGGCGACCAGCTGGCTGCCCTCATCCTGTATCTCGATCCAGCCTTCGGCCCAGATCGGCAGCTGTTCAACCATGACGCCTTCCGCAAGGCGCAACGCATCGGGCGAAAGCGACCCCGCCACCGCCTGCGGCAGCGCGGCGAGCACCTGCGGCCGCGACGCCTTCAACCGATTGACGCGGAGATCGAGCGGCGCGCGATCGAGCAACGCGCCGAGTTCGTCCGGCGCGAGGGTTGCGGACAGCGCATCGACCAGCCAGCCGGGCGCGATCCCACGCGGCGCGGCCACCTCATCGACCCCGATCGGCGCGGGCGTATGGGGGGCGCCACAGAAAGCGGCGGCGAGCGACGGATCGTCCGCCGCGACACCCAGCAAGGCGGTGCGCCCGCTGATGGGCGGCTCTCCGGCGCGGCGGATCGCGGCATAGACGAGATCGCGTACCGCCCGCCGGTCCTTCGATCCGGCATAACGGCGCGTCTTGAAATAGCGCGCGATCAGCGTATCGGCCGCAGCCCCGCTTTGCCGGGCGGCGGCGACGATCTCGTCGAGCAGCTCGATCGCCGCCTGCGCGCGGGCGCCGGGGGTCATCGGCGGTGCCTACCGGGTCGGATAGTTCGGCGCCTCGCGCGTGATGCTGACATCGTGGACGTGGCTTTCGCGCAGGCCCGCATTGGTGATGCGAACGAATTGCGCGCGCTGCTGCAATTCCGCGATCGTGCGGGCGCCGGTATAGCCCATCGCCGCCTTCACCCCGCCGACGAGTTGGTGGATCACGTCCTTCGCCGCGCCCTTGTAGGGCACCTGCCCTTCGATCCCCTCGGGCACCAGCTTCATC
>CAXTTS010000181.1:0-6774 GCA_964247265.1 uncultured Sphingomonadaceae bacterium | reverse complement strand
GCGCGGATTGCAGCCCGGTGGAGAAGGGGCTGAAGCTGGCGATCGGACGCGATAACGGACCGTTGGCCGTGCCGACCTGCCCGTCCGGAAAATAGGGGCGCGCGAGCAGGCCGATCGGCCGCTCCGAAAAGGCCACCTTGCCGGTGAGCGCGGTCTGGTCGCCGATGAAGTCGCGGGTCTGCTGGACGAAGGGCGCCACCCCGGTTCCGGCGGCGAGCAGATCGGACGCCGCCTTCGGATTGGAGAGGAACGCCGCGCTGCGCGCCTTTTGCAGCGACACATCGGTGCCGAACACCGGCGCATCGGGCGCGCGCTGGATGGCGAGCACCTGCCCGCGCGTATCGACGATCGAGATCGTCGCCTGCATCCGGCTGTCGAGCGGCTGGCGTATGGCGCCGCGCGCGCGGCTCATCACCTTGAACGCTTCTTCGGCGATCGCCTTCACCTCGGCCGCCGTCAGCGGCTGGGTGACTTCGGCGCCGTCGGTGCCGGGCCGGATCGGGAAACGGTTGTTGCCGGCGCCGTCGACGATCAGCATCGCATCGGGATTGTCGATCGCCGTGCCGGCGGTGCGCTCGGCCGCCGTGACCAGCCGGTAGCCGGAGGGCGCAGTAGCATAAGGTGTGCCCGCCACCGCCCCCGGCCCCGCATAGAAACCGGGTATCGGCGTGAAGATACCCGCGCCGGCCAGTGGCGGCGCAGTGGTGCCCATCAGGCGCGCGGCCTTGGCGTCGATGAAGCTCAGCAGCGTGCCGTCGATCGAAACGCGATCGGCCTGGATCGCCGCCGGCGCCTCGAATCCCTTCGATCCGGCGAGGGCGATATACTCCTCGGGATCTTCGTCGTTGTCGTTACTGGCGTCATTGTCGACACCGTAGACGCCATCGCCCATCACGCCGATGCCGCCGACGACGACGCCATTCTTGTAGAGCGGGATCGATCCGGGATCGCCCGCCAGGCCCAACGGCGAACGCTTCGGTCCGATCGTGCCGTCGGACAGACGGCGGTTGAGATCGGAGCAGGGCAGGGAGCTGAACTGCACCCCGAACAGCGGCCCGCTTTCCAGCCCGATCGTGTTTGGGGCGAGCGGGAAATGCTCCTGGATGATGTCGCTGGCGGTGCGCGTGGTGAAGGCGTTGCCGGAGCTGGACAGATAGGCCGCCGTGATCGCCTTGGCGATAGCGCCGGCGGCGGCGGGCAGCGCCGTCAGCCCCTGCACGTCGAAGCTGGGCCCGCCGCCGGGTGGAGGCGGGATGCGGAAGGTGGCGGGAGCGCCGTTCATCTGGAAGACGGCGAGCACGTTGCCGACCCGATCCACAACGGAGATCACCGATGGCAGGTTGCGCGCCTGCGCCTCGCCAACCGCCTGCGCCAGGATGGTCGACACCTCCGCCGCGGTCAGCGCCTCGGCGGCGGGCACGGCATAGACGCTGGTCGGTGTCGGCGTGGGGGTCGTCGTCGGTGTCGGCGTGCCGGCCGCATTGCCGCCGCCACCGCCGCCGCAAGAAGCGAGGATGAAGGCCGCCGTCGTCAGCAGCGTGATCGTGAACTTCGGCAGCATCAGCGCAGCGCCCTTATGGCGCCCGCGGCCTTGCCGAGCGAGGCGCGGAAATCGGTGGGACGATAGGCATTGGGATCGCGCACGGCGGCATAGGCGCGGTTGATGTCGCCCCGGATCGCGCGGGCCGAACCGCTGCCGATCTGCCCCGCATTCACCAGCGCGTTCAGCAGGGTATCCACCGCCATCACCGCCTGTACGCTGCCCTCATAATCGGTGTAGCGAGCAGCGATCGCGGTGCCCGAAACCGCATCGATGATCGCGAAGATCTGCGCCCGATCGAAGCTTGCGCGGGAGAAGCCTGCCGCCAGCGCCCCGGCCGTCGCCTTCAGCTTCGTCGCGGCCTGCATTGCCGATGGACGATCGCGGGCGAGTGCGGCGTGGAAGGCGCGGCTGTCGCTCTCCAGCCGCCCCGCCAGATCCGGCGCGGTGGTGCGCGCGGCGGCGGCGAGCATGATCATATTCTCGTCGTTGAACGCCGGCATCCCCGACGGGATCGGCCGCCCGGGGTTGGCGACGGCGGTGGAGCGGAAGTCGGCGTCGTCGCTGATGCGGCGGTGGCAGGTGTGGCAATCGAAGAAGTAGAATTCGGGGAAGATCCCTTCCTGCCCCAGCTTCGCGGTGGAATAGAGCGACAATGCGCGATCCAGCGCCGTCGCCTGGCCCACCGCCCACATCTTCACATTGCTCGTCCTGCCCTTGCGGCGGGCATAATCGGCATCCTCGTCATGATGCTGTTGCAGCGTGGAGAAGAGATCGAGTTCGAACGAGACACGGGGATGGCCCGCCGCCATGATCCGGTGATCGACGAACTGGCCCGGCCGATCGCTGCCGAAGTGGCAATCGAGGCAGTTGTTCGCCCGCACGACCGGGTTGGTGAGATCGGTCATGCCACGCGCCACGTTGCCGGCATGGGTGGCGCCCACCGCATAATGGCTCGACAGCCAGTTGGACGCGCCGCCGTGGCACGCCTCGCAGCCGACGCCGTCGTTCAGCTGGAAGCGGCCGCCGCGCGACGAGGCGGGATCGGCATGGCAGCCGAGACACATCGGCGCCGACGAAGCCGGGCCGATGCCGAGCCGCTGGGCGATGGCCTGGCTGCGCGGATTGCTGAGGATGGCATAAGCGCGGCTGTGGGCGCCGGTCGGGCTCGAAGGCTCCTGCCAGCGCATCAGCTCGTCCTGGCGGACGACCTTGCCGTCGCCCTCCTGGCGGCCGTGGCAGGTGGAACCGGCGCAGGAGGCGACGCCGACATGCACGCCGCTGGCGGACGAGCCGGACGTGGCGGCGACGGCGGGCGCACCCGCCGTCATCCCCCCGAGTCCGAACAGGCAGAACATCGCCAGGGCCAGAAGCGCGCACCCCAGCACGCTGACAGCCACCGGCACTCTGCCCGCCAATGTTCCCCCTGACATGGCGCTCCCTCGTCCGACCGATTAGGCCGGATCGCTATAATAACCCCGTGGTGCGACCCATGATTTGTCGCTTTTATGTTCGCTCTTGTGGCGCGAGGCAACCCGCATTTGGCGCGACTGTGGCTTATTGTTGCGGGTGCGCTCCAACTGCAACTGCTGTAGCGAAAGGTGGCGGGCCGTGGCCCGATGATCGGGGGGAGCCAGGGATTGTCGATGCCCAGCGCCGAGCGGCTGACCCGCAATTTCCTGGCGCGAGGCGACTTCGCCGCCGCATACGACATCACCGTCTCGGCGGTCGCGGCGGGTGACGAATCGGAGGGCGTCCGCCACCAGCAGGTGCTGGCGCTGGCGGGCATGGGCGACATCGAGACGGCATCGGCGCTGTTCTCCGCTTACGGCTTCGACCAATCGACCGAGCCGGACGAACTGTCGGTCGGCGCGCGCTTGCTCAAGGACCGCGGCTTCCTCGCGCCCGCCCGAACCCGCGCGGTGGCGATGGGCGTGGCGGCGGACGCCTATGGCCGCGTGTTCGATCTGAGCGGCGCGCTGCGTCCGGGGGTGAACGCGGCGGGCCTCGCCTTGCTCGCCGGACGGATCGAGGATGCACGCGACATGGCGCGGCGGCTGCTGATGCACCCCGACATGCCGCAGGCCGGCGACCGGCGCGGCGTGACCCGGAAGGCGGAACTGCTGCTTATTCTCGGCAGGGTGGATCAGGCCGAGGCCCTGTTGCTCGATGCCGGGACCGCGCCGTCCGCCGCTGCCGCGCGGGCGTCCGCCACGCGGCAGATCGCGGCCATCGCCGAGGCGATCGGGCTGGACGGGCAGAGGACCCAGCGACTGCTGGCGTTCGTGAGGCCACCGGCGACGATCCACTTCACCGGAGCGGCCTTCACCCCGGATGACGCAGTGGAGCGACCGATCGCCCAAAGCATCGCCGCCGCGCTAGACGCGCATGACGTGGGCTTCGGCTATGGCACATTGGCGGCCGGCGCCGAGTTGCTGATCGCCGAAGCGTTACTAGAGAAGGGCGGCGAACTGCACGTCGTGCTCCCGTTCGATGAGGCGGATTTCGTCGACCACGCCGTGCGACCCGCCGGCGAGGCGTGGGTGGCGCGCTACCACGCCGCCCGCGCTCGCGCGGCAAGCCTGATCGTGGCGAGCGAAATGCACTTCATCGGCGACTCGGCGCAGTTCGACCATGCCGATCGCGTCGCGATGGGCATGGCGCGGCTGAAGGCGCGCCAGTTGGGGGCCAACGTCTTGCAGCTGGATCTGACGGGGAAAAGCGCGCACGCGCCGGCGGTAGCCACCTGGCAGGCCACCGGTGGCGAACGCATCGACTTGCCCGCGCCGGGTATCGACTACGGCTTCGCGCGACCGCCGCTACCGCCCGGCAGCGGGGAGGAGCGCGTGATGGCGGCGATCATCTTCACCGACTTCCCCGGTTTCTCGAAGATCGGGGAGGCGGCGCTGCCTGCATTCTGGAACGGCGTGATGCGCCGCGTGGCGGATGTGCTGGATCGGCATGGCGCGGCGGTGGAATGCCGCAATGCCTGGGGCGACGCGCTCTATGCGGTCACGCGCAGCGCCGCCGTCGCGGCCGAGATCGCCTTGTCGTTGCAGACCGCGCTCGCCGCCTTCGACTATGGCTCGCTGGGCCTGAAGGCCGGCACGGGGATGCGGATCGGTGCGCATTACGGCACCGCCTACCGCGCGCGCGATCATATCACCGGGCGGATCAGCTTCTACGGCGGCGAGGTCTCCCGCGCCGCGCGGATCGAGCCGGTGACGCCGCCGGGCGCGGTGTTCGTGACCGAGCCGTTCGCCGCCGTGCTGATGCTGGAGGCGCCGGACCGGTTCGTGACCCGCTATGTCGGCAGGATCGAACTGGCCAAAGGCGCCGGCAGCGCGCCGATGTACCGGCTCAGCCGGGCGTGACGCGGCCCTTCCTCACTCCGGCCGGGGATCCACCCCGGGTCGGCGGCGGATGACGAGGTTGCGGATCTCCGTCATGTCCTCCATCGCGAAGCGCACGCCCTCGCGGCCGAGGCCGCTGTCCTTCACCCCGCCATAGGGCATGTTGTCGACGCGGTAGCTCGGCACGTCGTTGACGACGACGCCGCCGACATCGAGATGATCCCACGCATCGAGGATCTTGAAGATGTCGCGCGTGAAGATGCCAGCCTGCAGGCCGAACTTGGAGGCGTTGACCATCGCCAGCGCCTCGTTGAAGTCGCGGAACTTCAGCAGGAAGGCGACGGGGCCGAACGCCTCCTCGACGTTCAGCTTGGTGTCGAGCGGCACGCCCTCCAGCAAGGTCGCCTCCAGCATGGCGCCTTCGCGTTTGCCGCCGCACAGCAGGGTGGCGCCCCGGCCGATCGCTTCCTGGATCCAGTTGTCCAGGCGGGTCGCCTCCTTCACGTCGATCATCGGGCCGACGAAGGTGGTCTCGTCATGCGGGTTGCCGGCGATCAGCGTCTTCGTCTTGGCCACCAGCCTGTCGCGGAAGGCATCGTACACCCGCTCATGGACGATGATCCGCTGCACGCCGATGCAGCTCTGCCCGCTCTGGTAGAAGGCGCCGAACACGGTGCGGTCCACCGCATCGTCCAGATCGGCATCCTCGTCGATGATGACGGCCGCATTGCCGCCAAGCTCCAGCACGACCTTCTTCTTGCCCGCCCGCGCCTTCAGATCCCAGCCGACCTCGGGCGAGCCGGTGAACGACAGCAGCTTCAGCCGATCGTCGGTGGTGAACAGGTCGGCGCCGTCGCGGCTCGCGGGCAGGATCGAGAAGGCGCCTTTCGGCAGGTTCGTCTCGGCCAGCACCTCGCCCATGATGATCGCACCGAGCGGGGTACGGCTCGCCGGCTTCATCACGAACGGGCAGCCCACCGCGATCGCCGGCGCCACCTTGTGCGCGGCGAGGTTCAGCGGGAAGTTGAACGGCGAGATGAAGCTGCACGGGCCGATCGGCACGCGCTTCCAGATGCCCTGATAGCCTTTCGCGCGCGGGCTGATGTCGAGCGGCTGCACCTCGCCCGTCATCCGCACGCTTTCCTCGGCGGCGATGCGGAAGGTATCGATCAGCCGGCCAACCTCGCCGCGGCTGTCCTTGATCGGCTTGCCGGCCTCGATGCACAGCGCATAAGCCAGTTCGTCCTGCCGCTCCTTGAAGCGATCGACGCAATGCTGGAGCACCGCCTGCCGCTCATAGGCGGCCATCCGTGCCATCGGCTCGGCGGCTTCGGTAGCGGCGGCAATGCCGGCGTCGATCGTGGCGGCATCCGCCAGCGCGACCCGCGTGGCGACCTCGCCGGTGAACTTGTCCGTCACCGCCAGATCGGTGTTCGGCTGCTGCGCCTCATTGGCGAGGTAGAGCGGGTAGGTGGCTTGCAGTTTCATCGTTTCCGTCCCGGAAGAGGGGAATGCGCTACAGCGCCGCGCTGAGCGTCTTGATATCCTTGTTGAGGATCTGGTCGTTCTCCGAATAATCGACCGGGCAGTCGATCAGGTGAACGCCGGGCGTATCCAGACATTGCTTGAGCAGGGCCGGCAGCGTCTCGGCGCTCTCCACCCGGTGCCCGGTCGCGCCATAGCTTTCGGCATATTTCACGAAGTCGGGATTGCCGTAGGTCAGCCCCCAATCCTCGAAGCCCATATTGGCCTGTTTCCAGCGGATCATGCCATAGCTGTTGTCGTTGAGGATCAGCACGGTGATGTTGAGCTTGAGGCGGACCGCCGTCTCCATCTCCTGGCTGTTCATCATGAAGCCGCCGTCGCCGCAGATCGCCATCA
>CAXTTS010000180.1:0-6781 GCA_964247265.1 uncultured Sphingomonadaceae bacterium | reverse complement strand
CGGTGTCATCGCTCGCGCGGGGGCGGGTCGGCTTGCCGCCACGCGGCGGGCGGTTCGGATCGCGGGGAGGTCGGGGCGGGGCCATGCCGTTCCCTAGGCCCTATCCCGGTGGCGGGCCACCCTGCATCGTCAGCCTCGCTCGGCGGGGTCGAGGTCGAGCCCGCGCCGGCCGCCATGCGGCGTGTGGCCCGGCGCGTGCGGCGGCTCGATCTCGGGCGGCTGCGGCGTTTCCAGCGCGCCCTCCCACTTCGCCACCACCACGCTCGCCACCGCATTGCCGACCACGTTCGTCGCCGAGCGGCCCATGTCGAGAAAATGATCGACCGCCAGGATCAGCAGCAGCCCCGCCTCGGGTATCTTGAAGAACGACAGGGTGGAGGCGATCACCACCAGGCTGGCGCGCGGCACCCCCGCCACCCCCTTCGACGTGACCATCAGCAGCAGCAGCATCGTGATCTGCTGCCCCGCCGACATGTGGATGCCATAAGCCTGCGCGATGAACATCGTCGCGAAGGTGCAATACATCATCGTGCCGTCGAGGTTGAACGAATAGCCGAGCGGCAGCACGAAGCTGGCGATCCGGCGCGGCACGCCGAAACGATCGAGCGCCTCCAGCGTGCGCGGAAAGGCGGCTTCGGACGAGGCGGTGGAAAAGGCCAGCAGCAACGGCTCGCGGATGTAGCGCGCCAGCAGCTTCGCCCGCTTCCCCACCACGATGAACGCCGCCAGCATCATCAGCGACCACAGGCAGATCAGCCCGACGTAGAAGCCGCCCATGAAATAGCCGAACGTCACGAGAATGCCCGCCCCCTCGCGCGCCAGCGCCCCGGTGACGGCGGCGAAGACGGCGAACGGCGCGAACCGCATCACATAATCGGTGATCTGAAGCATCACGGCGACCAGCGCCTCTACCCCGCGCACCAGCGGCGCGGCCTTCTCGCCGATCGCGGTGATCGCGACGCCGACGAACAGCGAGAAGACGACGATCTGCAATATCTCGTTATTCGCCATCGCCTCGAAGATCGATTTCGGCACGAGATGCGTCACGAAATCCTTGAGGGTGAAGCCCGCCTTGGCGATCCCCGCATCGGCCGTGACGGGCGGCAGCGCCAGCCCCAGGCCGCCGCCCGGCTGGAACAGGTTCACCAGCAGCAGCCCCAGCGTCAGCGACACCAGGCTGGCGCACAGGAACCACGCGATCGTGCGAAAGCCAATCCGTCCAAGCGCGGAGGTGTCGCCCATATGCGCGATGCCCGCCACCAGCGTGCCGAACACAAGCGGCGCAATTATCATCTTGATGAGGCGCAGGAAAAGATCGGTGACGATCGAGAAATATCCGGCCGCATCCTCGATCGCGGCTGCATCCGGCAACGCCTTGTTGAGGATCAGGCCGGTAACGATACCGCCGATCATCGCGATCAGGATGTAGAGGGTCAGGCGCTTGGCCAAAATCGTCTCCGCTGCAAATCTCTGTTGCGACAGGTCCGCGCAAAGCGTCGCGCGGTCAAGCGGCGCGTCCCGACGCTTACGGAACTGGAACGACCGCCGGGACTTCTATGTCCGATCAGGCGTGTAGACGGGGGCGTGGCGGAATGCTGTTCGGCAAGCGGGCGCCAGGACTGAAGCGCATCCTCGTGGTGGAGGACGAGCCGCTCGTCGCCTTCGATAACGAGCATCTGCTGTCCGATGCCGGCTATACCGTGGTCGCCACCGTCGATCGGGTCGCCGATGCGGTGCGCGTGATCCTGGCGGACGGGCTCGATCTGGTGCTGGCCGATGTCAACCTGCCGGGCGACGGCGACGGCATCGATGTCGCCCGCGCCGCCAAGACCAAGGGCATACCGCTGCTGTTCGTCACCGGCACCCGCCCGATCAACGCGGAGGCGCTGGCGATCGGCTGCCTCGCCAAGCCTTATTCCCAGCGCGATCTGCTCGCCGCGATCGAGGCGGTGGATGCCACGCTGGGCGGCCGCAAGCCGAAGCGCGTGCCCGCCGGGCTCAGCCTGTTCGCCTGAACCGGATCGCGTAAGGGTGAACGCCGGGCTGTTCGGCCGCCGCCGTGCCGCTATGCTGGCCGGATGAACAACCCGACCTCGGCGTCCGATCGCACCACCTCCGGCATCCGGCCCTATCTGGAGGCGGCGCCGATCGCGGCGCTGTTCCTCGGCATGTCGTCCGGCTTCCCCTTCGCCATGATCGGCGCGACGCTCGCGAGCCGGCTGGCGGAAGACGGGATCGACAAGAAGAGCGTCACCGCCTTCGCGCTGGTGATCCTGGCCTACAATCTTAAATTCCTGTGGGCCTGGGTCGTCGAGGGCGTGCGCCTGCCGCTGCTCCACCGCTTCGGCCAGCGCGTGTCGTGGATGCTGCTGGCCGGCGCGCTCGTGGCGGCTGCCGTCATCAACCTCGGCCTTGCCGATCCCGCGGCCGATCTCGGCGCCACGGTGATGGCCGCGATCCTGCTCGGCGTGGCGGGCGCGACCTACGATATCGTGATCGACGCCTATCGCATCGAATTGCTGGAGCCGCGCCAGCTCGGCGTCGGCGCCGGCATGTCGCAATATGGCTGGCGCATTGGAGCGAGTGCCGCGGGTGCGCTCGCGCTCGTGCTGGCGCAGCGCTATGGCTGGGCCACGGCCTACGCCGCCTGCGCCGTCTTCGCGCTCCCCGGCATGGTCACAGCGCTGGTGATGGGCGAGCCCGCGCGCCACCGCGAGATTGGCCAGCGCAAGGGACTGCACCAGCTGGGGCAGGCGATCGCCGGCCCGTTCGTCGAATTCTTTCGCCGCTCAGGGGCCGTTCTGGTCCTGCTGTTCGTGCTGGTCCACAAGATCGGCGACACGCTGGCCAACCTGACCTTCCGCCTGCTGTTCAACGATCTCGGCTACAGCAAGGACGAGATCGCGCTTTACGATGTCGGCGTCGGCTTCTGGGCGCTGCTGGTGGGGGTGTTCGTCGGCGGCATCCTCTATGCCCGGCTGGGGCTGAAACGATCGGTGCTGGTCAGTCTGGTGCTGATGGGCGTCTCGAACCTCAGCTTCGCCGGGCTGGCGGCGGCCGGTCATTCGAACCTCGCAATGGCAGGCGCGATCGGCTTCGAAAATTTCGCCAGCGGCATCGGCGGCGTCACCGTCGTCGCCTATTTCTCGGCTCTGACCAACCTGCGCTTCACCGCCGCGCAATATGCGCTGATCTCTGCCGCCGCCAGCATCGCGGGGCGGCTGGTGACGGGCACGACCGCCGGCGCGATGATCGAGGCGATCGGCTATGTGAACTTCTACCTGCTCACCACCGTGCTGGCCTTGCCCGGCATCATCCTGTTCTGGCTGATGATGCGCGCAGGCCTGATCGATCGTTCGATCGGCGACGCCGGCACCGTCGGCGAGGGCGACGCACGGATGGGCGATCCCGCCTGATCGTCAGGCCGGGCGCAACGGCCTGCCGCAATCCTCGAACGCCACCGCGAGTGCCTGCGCGCTGCTGAGCGCCCCCAGGCACTCGCGCACGCCGAGCATCGCGCACAGTCGGTCATGCGCCTCGCGCGGGCGATCGTTGGCGGTGACGACGGCCGCCAGCAGCACGGCCTCCGCCCCGGTGAGGCGCGGGCAGCAGCAGGGCGCGACCATGATCTTCGTCTCGGATATGCGCGACACCTCCGCCATCAACGCCCGCAGCAGCACCAGCGGACGGCGGAAACTGCGGCCGAACAAGATGAAGAAGGCGTGGGTGGCATGGGCATCGTTCAGCCCGCTGCCGGCGATCCGGCGGATGGCGAACAGCAGCAGCCGGCTGTTGTCGCACGCCGGCGCCGCCTCGGGCAGGATGTCTGCGATGTTTTGGTTGGGCTGACGCATGGCTCGCTCTCCGCTGGTTCGCCGACAAGACAGCAGAGCCGCTATTGCAAGTCAATCGCAATAGTCAGGTGGGCAGTGTTCCGTTCGCTTTCAACACCTCGCCCGCAAGATAAAGCGAGCCGGCGATCAGCACGACCGGCAGCGCGCCGGGCGCTTGCGACAGGGCGATCGCGTCGATCGCCGCGATCGGGTCGCCGGCCGTCGTCGCGGCAAGCCCATGTGTGCGGGCGGCGGCGGCGAGGGTTTCCGGCGCGTGATGCGCATGGCCGGGGACCGGCACCGCGTGGATCGTGGCGCCGCTGCCTTCGAACGGCGCCAGTACGCCGTCCATGTCCTTATTCTCCAATATGCCGAATATGATGTGCAAAGGCCGGCCCGCGCCGATGCTGCCACGAAAATGGTCGGCGATCGCGCGTGCGGCCGCCGGATTATGCCCGCCGTCAAGCCAAAGCTCCGCGCCGGCTGGCAGCCGATCGAGCAGCGGCCCCGTTTCCAGCCGTTGCAGCCGCGCCGGCCAGTGCGCCCAGCCCATCGCCGCGCGCAGCGCGGCAGGCGGGATCGTCAGCGTCTGCTGGTGGCGCAGCATGGCGACGGCCAGCGCCGCGTTCATCGCCTGATGCGCGCCGGGCAGGCGCGGCAGCGGCAGCTCCAGTTCCGCCAACGAGTCGCGATAATGCAGCCGCTGCCGGTAGACGCTGGCATCCCAGTCGCTCCCCTTGGGGAACCAGCGCACCCGCGCCTTGGAAGCGGCATGGCCGATATGGTTCGCGATACCGCGCGGATAATGGAAGGTAACGAGCGGCGCGCTTTGCTTGGCGATGCCCGCTTTCTCCACCGCGATCTGCTCAATCGTGTCACCGAGGAAACTCTGGTGATCGAGCCCGAGTTGCGCGATCCCGCACACCAGCGGCCGTTCGATCACGTTGGTGGCATCTAGCCGCCCGCCCAGGCCCACCTCGACGATGCACGCATCGGCATGGATGCGCGAAAAGCCGAGAAAAGCGGCGGCGGTCGTCACTTCGAAGAAGCTGGGCCCGATTCCCTCGGCCACGTCCAGCACCTCGGCCAGCAGGCCGGCGAGCGCATCGTCCTCGATCAGCCGCCCGGCGATCCGGATCCGCTCGTTGAACCGGACGAGGTGCGGGCTGGTGAAGACATGGGCGGTCAGTCCCGCCGCCTCGATCCCCGCGCGCAGGAAGGCGCAGACCGAGCCTTTCCCGTTGGTCCCCGCGACATGGAACACCGGCGGCAATCGGCGATGCGGATTGCCCAGCCGATCGAGCAAGGCGGCGATCCGCTCCAGCCCGAGGATGTCGGCGCCGGGCGACAGCGTGGCGAGGCGATCGAGCTGCGCCTGCACCGCAGGATCGGTCGAATGCGCGTGATCGGCCATCAGCGCCGCTCCCTCATCTCCCGCCGTCCTGTCCGGATCGGCAGGCCGAGCTCAGGCGGCGGGGCACAGATAGTCGATCACCGTCGCCAGCGTCTCGCGCAGCTTGTGGCGATGGACCACCATGTCGAGCATGCCGTGATCCAGCAGATATTCGGCGCGCTGGAACCCTTCGGGCAGCTTCTCGCGGATGGTCTGCTCGATCACGCGCTGGCCGGCAAAACCGATCAGCGCGCCCGGCTCGGCCATCTGCACATCGCCCAGCATCGCATAGGAAGCGGTGACGCCGCCGGTCGTCGGATCGGTCATCACGACGAGGTAGGGCAGCCGCGCCTCCCGCAGCATGGCGATCGCCACCGTCGTCTTGGGCATCTGCATCAGCGAGAGGATACCCTCCTGCATCCGGGCGCCGCCCGCGGCGGTGAAGATGATGTAGGGGCAGCGATCGGCGATCGCCGCCTCCGCTCCGGCGACGAACGCCGCGCCGACGCCCAGGCCCATCGATCCGCCCATGAAGGCGAAATCCTGCACGCCCACCACCGCATGCTTGCCCTCGATCGCGCCCTTGGCGTTGATGAGCGCATCCTGCTCGCCGGTGGCGAGGCGGGCGGCCTTGAGGCGATCGGCGTACCGCTTCTGGTCGCGGAACTTCAGTGGATCCTCGCGCACCGGCGGCGTCGGCAGCAGCGTATAGATGCCGCCATCGAACAGCGCATCGAACCGCGCATTCGGCCCGATCCGGCCGTGATGGCCGCACTTCGGACAGACCGACTGGTTCTCCTCATATTCCTTGACGAACAGCATCTGTCCGCAGCCGGCGCATTTGTGCCACAGATTGTCCGGCGTCTCGCGCCTGGCGATGAACGGGATCGTGTTGCGAACGCGATCGAGCCAGCTCATGCCGCCTCGCTCCGCCGCGCGTCGCGCACGGCGTTACTCAGCGAGGCGACGATACCGCGCACCGCCTCGGCCGGGTCCCGCCCGTTCTCCACCGCCTGTCCCACCATTTCGACGATCGCCGAGCCGACCACGACACCGTCGGCGACCCGCGCGATCTTGGCGGCCTGGTCCGGCGTGCGAACGCCGAAGCCCACCGCCACCGGCAGGCTGGTTCCCGCCTTGAGGTGAGCGACCGCCTGTTCGATGCTCGCCTGCGCCGCCTGTTGCAGCCCGGTGATCCCGGCGACCGAGACATAATAGAGAAAGCCCTGCGCCCCCGCGAGCACGGCGGGCAGGCGGGCGGCGTCGGTCGTCGGCGTGGCAAGGCGGATCGGCGCGACGCCGTGCGTGCGAAGCGTGACGGCAAGCTTGTCGTCCTCCTCCGGCGGCAGGTCGACGCAGATGACCCCGTCGATGCCCGCCGCCACGCAATGCTCCGCGAACCACGCGGCCCCCCGCCGAAGCATGGGATTGGCATAGCCCATGAGGACCAGCGGCACGGCGGGGTGGCGCGCCCGGAATTCGGTCGCGAGCGCCAGGATGTCGGCGGTGGTGGTGCCGGCAGCGAGACTGCGCAGGTTCGCCGCCTGGATCGCCG
>CAXTTS010000179.1:0-6782 GCA_964247265.1 uncultured Sphingomonadaceae bacterium | reverse complement strand
GAGCTTGCCGTAGCTCACCACGCGCGGATCAAAGGTGATCCTCACCGATTCGGCGTGGCCGGTATCGCCGCCGCCAACCGTCTCATAATGCGCCGTGGCGCGGGTGCCGCCGGTATAACCGGAAACGGCCGCCGTCACGCCCTTCACATGCGCATAGACGCCCTGCACCCCCCAGAAACAGCCGCCGGCGAACACCGCCGTCTCGCTCGGCGCCGTGGCCGGCGCATCCAGCGCCGGGGCGGGCACGCGGACGATCGGCGCGGCGGCGGACACGGCCGATACCTGGCTGAGCATGCCGCCGGCGAGCAGCACGGCGCCGGCGGCAGCGAGGAGGCGGGTACGGGCGTTCGTCATGGATCGGGCCTTCATTGTGACAGGCCAGATACGTGGGGAACGGGCGCGAGGTTGCAAGGATGCGATCCCCGCGCCGCCCGCTTACTTCAGCGCCGCCACCGCCGTGGCGATGCGATCGCACGCCTCGCTGAGGATGGCCTCCGATGTGGCGTAGCTGACGCGGAATGCCGGCTCCAGACCGAAGGCGCCGCCATGCACCGCGGCGACCCGGCCCTCGTCCAGCAGATAGCCGATCAGCATCTCGTCATTCTCGATCGTCAGGCCACCGGGCGTCGCCTTGCCGATCAGGCCGGCCACGTCGGGATAGACGTAGAAGGCGCCTTCCGGCTTGGGGCAGCTGATGCCGGGGATCGCGTTCAGCCGATCGACCACGAGATCGCGGCGGATCTGGAACGCGGCGGCGCGATCCTTGAGGAAGGACTGGTCGCCGGTCAAAGCCGCCGTCGCCGCCGCCTGCGCGATCGAGCAGGGGTTGGAGGTGGATTGCGATTGCAGCTTGGCCATCGCCTTGATCAGCCACGGCGCGCCGCCGGCGAAGCCGATCCGCCAGCCGGTCATCGAATAGGCCTTGGAACAGCCGTTCACCGTCAGCGTGCGATCGTAGAGATCGGGCGCCACCTCGGCGATCGTGGTGAACTGGAAATCGTCATAGACGATATGCTCGTACATATCGTCGGCCATCACCCACACATGCGGATGGCGGCGGATCACCTCCGCCAGCGCCTCCAGCTCGGCCCGCGCATAGGCCGCGCCGGTGGGGTTGGAGGGGGAGTTGAGCAGCACCCACTTCGTCTTCGGCGTGATCGCGGCATCCAGCTGCGCCGGCGTGATCTTGTAGTTCTGCGCTGCCCCTGCCTGGATGATGACCGGGGTGCCGCCGGCGAACTCGACGATATCGGGGTAGCTGACCCAGTAAGGCGCGGGGATGATGACCTCGTCGCCCGGATCGACGGTGGCGACCAGCGCGTTGAACAGGGTGTGCTTGCCGCCGACGTTCACGCTGATCTGCGCCGGCGTGTAATCCAGTCCGTTGTCGCGCTTGAACTTGGCGGCGATCGCGGCCTTCAGCTCGGCCGTGCCGTCGACATTGGTATATTTGGTCTTGCCGGCGTTAATCGCGGCGATCGCGGCTGCCTTGACGAAATCGGGGGTGTCGAAATCGGGCTCGCCTGCGCCCAGCCCGATCACGTCGATCCCCTGCGCCTTCAGGTCCAGCACGCGGCTGGTCATGGCGAGGGTAGCGGACGGCTTGATGCGGCCCAAGGCGGCGGACGTGAAGGTCATCGCATTCCCCTGAATGTCTCGGCCTGCCCCAGCAGGCGGCGGCGCTATAGACCCGGCGTGTCGGCCGGGGCAACGCAAATGGCCGGGATCAGCCCGCGCAATGCGTTGCCGATCAGGAAGCCGCCGGCGAGGTCGGCCGCCGTCAGGTCCGCCTCGATCGCGCGTCCTTCGTCGATCAGCCGCTGGCGCAGCACGCCGGGCAGCAGCCCGCGGGCGAGCGGCGGGGTGAGCAGGCGCCCGCCGCGCTCGACGAACAGGCTGGTGAAGCTGCCTTCGGTGAGCAAGCCGTCTTCCCGCGCGAACGCCACCTCGAAGGTGCCGGCGGCGCGCCGTGCCTCGTCGTAGAAGGCGCGGTCGCTCGTCTTGTGCAGCAGGCGGAAATCATGCGGCGCAACCGGCAGCGGCACGATCGCGACGCGAACCGGGGCGACGGGCACCGGCGGCAGCCCGCGCACCTCGATCGCGATCGCGCCGCCATTCGCCAGCATCAGCCGCACGCGGGCGGCGTCGCGCAGGTGGAAGGTGGCGGCCTGCAATTCGTTGCGCGCGTCGTGGCGATCGAAGGCGAAGCTTAGCGCATCGGCCGACGCCTTCATCCGCGCGAGATGCCGTTCGAGATCGATCACCCCGTCGAGCGGATCGAAGCGCATCGTCTCGATCAGGTCGAACGGCCGCGCCCCAGCCGTCACGAAGGCGCCCTTGGCGAGGCATTCGCGCCACTCGTCCCCCGCCATCGAGTCGGCGACCACGGCGGAACCGAGCCCCAGCGTGGCGCCATCCGCGCCGTTCGCGATAACCAGCGTGCGGATCGCGACGTTGAACGCGGCGTCGCCGTCCGGTCCGATCGTGCCGAGCGCGCCGGTATAGGGGCCGCGCGCATCCGGCTCCACCTCGGCGATGATCTCCATCGCGCGGATCTTGGGCGCGCCGGTGACGGAACCGCAGGGAAAGATCGCGGCGAGCACGTCCACCGCATCCTTCCCCGGCATCAGCCCGGCGGTGACGGTGGAGGTGAGCGTGTGGAGCGTGGGATAGGTCTCCAGCGTGAACAGCGCCGGCACCGCTACGCTGCCCGGCGCCGCGACGCGCGCGAGATCGTTGCGCAGCAGATCGACGATCATCAGGTTCTCCGCCTGCTGCTTGGCATCGGCGGCGAGCGCGGCGGCGGCGGCGCGGTCCCCGGCCGGATCGGCTCGGCGCGGGGTGGTCCCCTTCATCGGCCGCGCGGTCAGCCGCCCGCCCTCCAGCGTGAAGAACAATTCCGGCGAGCAGGAGAGCAGCCAATGCTCGCCGGTGAACACCACCCCGCCCCAGCCGGCGCCCGACGCGGCGCGCAGACGGGCATAGAGCGCCAGCGGATGGCCGGCGAACGGCACGTCCGCCCGGAAACTGAGATTGGCCTGATAGATGTCGCCCGCCGCGAGGTAGCCGGCGACCCGGACGAATGCGGCATCATAGGCCGCGCGATCGATGCGCGGCCGCGGTGCCCCGGCCCAGGCGCCGGCCGGATCGGGCAGCAAAGCCGGCAGGTCGGGCGTCTCCGGCTCGGCGAACAGGCCGAACCAGAGCAGCGGCAGGCCCTCGGTCACGGCTGGAGCGATCGCCGCGAGGCGCGGCTCCAGCGCCTGCCCTGCCTCATAGCTGATCCACCCGGCGGCGTGGAGACCGCGCCCCGTTGCGCCACGCAGCCTCGCCAGGGCCCCGGACACTTCGCCGGCCGTTTGGGCGACGACGATCTCCACCGGATCGCGGAACAGCCGGGGTGCCGCGCCGTCAAGGCGGGCATCGTCGAGCAGCACGAACGGGCGATCGGCGCGGATCATGGCAAGACCGTTGCCCGGCGCGGGCGCGTTCGTAAAGCCGCCGCGCTTGTGTTTGCGCGGGCGATGGGCATCTAGGGCGGATGAGCCAGCCCGTCCCGAACCCGCCGCTGCGCGCCGTGATCCTGCCGGTCACCGCCTTCCAGCAGAATTGCACGCTCGTCTGGTGCACCCGCACGATGCGCGGCGCCTTCGTCGATGCCGGCGGCGATCTGCCGATGCTGAAGGCGGCGGCGGCCAAGCATAATGTCACGATCGAGAAGCTGCTGGTGACGCACGGCCATATCGATCATTGCGGCGGCACCGGCATCCTGGCCGAGGAACTCGGCGTGCCGATCGAGGGGCCGCATGAGGCGGATCGCTTCTGGATCGACCAGCTTGGGGTGGATGGCGGCAAATACGGCATCCCCGGCCGCCCGTTCGAGCCGGACCGCTGGCTGGCGCAGGGCGACACGGTCACGGTGGGCGAACTCACCTTCGACGTGCTGCACTGCCCGGGCCACACGCCCGGCCATGTCGTGTTCCATCATCGCGACTCGAAGCTGGCGCTGGTCGGCGACGTGTTGTTCCAGGGATCGATCGGCCGCACCGACTTCCCGCGCGGCAACCATGCCGATCTGATCGCCGCGATCACCACCCGGCTGTGGCCGCTGGGCGGCGAGACGTCGTTCGTGCCCGGCCACGGCCCGATGTCCAGCTTCGCGCACGAACGGCGCAGCAATCCGTTCGTCGGCGATCATGTGCTCGCCGACGGTTAGGATGATGCCTCAGCCGATGATCGTCATAGCGGGGCGGGCGGGCACCAGATAGGGGATGGCGAGCGCATAGATGGACAGGCCGAGCAGGATGGCGAAGGTGGCGAGGATGCCGATCATGCGCAGCTTGTTCGGCGCCTCCCGGTCCATCCCGAAGGCGTGGGCGATGCGGGCGAGGATATAGGCGATCGCCACCAGCCACAGCCAGGTCGCGCTGCCATGCGCCAGCTCGATCAGGCCGAGCAGGATCAGGAAGAAGGGCGTATATTCTACGAAATTGGCCTGCGCCCGCATCCGAGCGAGCAACTGCGGATTACCGCCGTCGCCTACCGAGACCTTGGCGGCGATGCGTACCCGCCCGGCCCGGCTGGCGAGCCACAGGTTGATGAGCGTGGCGGCGGCGGCGATGGTGAGCGTGATCGGCAGGATCATGTGGCGAAATCTCCAGGCGGCCGAAGAGAGTCGCACGATGCCGCGATGCTTGCAACATCAGGCGAAATCGCTATAGGCCCTGTCGCTCGCGACGAGCCCGGCCGCTCGGGGTCCGCGGCCATGATTGGCTGTCGAAACCCGGGTGGCGAAGCTCGTTCTTTTGTTTTCTGATCGAATGGAACAGGTGCCGACATGGCCGTCCCTAAAAGAAAGACCTCGCCTTCGAAGCGCAACATGCGCCGCAGCCACGATTCGCTGTCGGTCGAGGCGTTCCAGGAGTGCCCGAACTGCGGCGAGCTGCGTCGTCCGCACAATCTCTGCGTCGGCTGCGGCCACTATAACGGCCGCGAGATCGTTTCGGTCGAAGCCTGATCGAACGCTTGGGGGCAACCACTAGGTGGACATCGGGCCGGTGATGGGTGCGCCGCGAATCGCCATCGACGCGATGGGCGGGGACTCTGGCCCGGCGGTGATGGTGGAAGGGACGGCGCTGGCGCTGGCGGGCGATCCCGCCCTGCGCTTCCGCCTGTTCGGTGACGAGGCGGCGATCCGCACAGAGGTCGCTCGCCATCCCGGCCTACCCGCCGCGGCGGAGATCGCCCACGCCCCCGATGTGATTTCCGGCGAGGACAAGCCCAGCCAGGCGATCCGCCGCGCGCGCACCACATCGATGGGCCTCGCCATCGCCGCGGTGAAATCGGGGG
Organism: uncultured Sphingomonadaceae bacterium; assembly: GCA_964247265.1. Taxonomy (GTDB): domain Bacteria; phylum Pseudomonadota; class Alphaproteobacteria; order Sphingomonadales; family Sphingomonadaceae; genus Alterirhizorhabdus. The sequence goes on along the minus strand of CAXTTS010000179.1, from coordinate 1,433 downwards.
AGGCGCAGGCCGCCGTGTCCGCCGGCAATACCGGCGCGCTGATGGCGATGGCGAAGCTGGCGCTGCGGACGATGCCGGGGATCGATCGGCCGGCGCTGGCGGCGATGCTGCCGAGCCTGGGCGACAATGATCTGGTGATGCTCGATCTGGGCGCCAACACCGATTGCGATGCCCGCAACCTCGTGCAGTTCGCGGTGATGGGCGCCGCCTATGCGCGCGCCGGCATGGGCATCGCCGCGCCGCGCGTCCGCCTGCTCAACATCGGCACCGAGGAGCTGAAGGGCACGGACGAGCTGAAGGACGCCGCCGCCACGCTGCGCGGCGCTGATTATCTGCGGATGCAGTTCGATGGCTTCATCGAGGCCGACCGGCTGGGCCGGGGCGAGGCCGACGTGATCGTGACCGATGGCTTTTCCGGCAACATTGCGCTGAAGACGATGGAGGGCACCGCCCGCTTCGTCACCGATCTGCTACGCCGCGCCTTCACCAGCTCGTTGCGATCGAAGGCCGGCTTTCTGATCTCCAAGCCGGCGATGCACCTGCTGCGCGTCCATCTCGATCCGAACAACCATAATGGCGCGATCTTCCTGGGCCTCAACGGCATCGTCGTGAAAAGCCACGGCGGTGCGACGCCGCAGGGCGTGGCTAATGCGATCGGTGTCGCGGCGCGGCTCGTGGGCAACGATCTCAGCCGCCGCATCGCCGAGGATCTGGCCAGCGTGCAGGCCCATGCCGCCGAGGTCGCGGCGTGAGCGACTCCAGGATGGTGCGCCGCGCGGTGATCGCCGGCACCGGATCGGCGCTGCCGGCGCGCTGCGTGACGAACGCGGAACTGGCCGAGACAGTGGACACGACCGACGAGTGGATCGTCGAGCGCACCGGTATTCGGTCGCGCTACATCGCCGGCGAGGGCGAGACGACGGCGACGCTCGCCACCGCCGCCGCCGCCGCCGCGCTGGCCGCCGCCGGAATCGCCGCCACCGAGGTGGGGCTGATCGTGCTGGCGACGGCGACCCCAGACCAGACCTTCCCCGCCTCCGCCACCAAGGTGCAGGCAGCACTCGGCATCGACGATTGCGTCGCGTTCGACGTGCAGGCGGTATGCTCGGGCTTCCTCTACGCGCTGTCGGTGGCGGAGAGCATGATCCGCGGCGGTGCCGCCGATACGGCGATCGTGATCGGCGCCGAGACGTTCAGCCGTATCCTCGACTGGGAGGATCGCACCACCTGCGTGCTGTTCGGCGATGGCGCGGGCGCCGTGGTGCTGCGCGCACAGGACGTACCCGACGACGGCGGGTCGCCCGGCATCATGGCGGTGAAGCTGCACGCCGACGGGCGGCACAACCAGTTGCTTTATGTCGATGGCGGCCCCTCCACTACCGGCACCGTCGGCAAGCTGCGGATGAAGGGGCAGGAGGTGTTCCGCCACGCCG
>CAXTTS010000178.1:0-6856 GCA_964247265.1 uncultured Sphingomonadaceae bacterium | reverse complement strand
CAGCCGAGTTCGTAATAGGCCCAGTAGCTGCCGGCGGTGATGCCGAGGGTGAGGAAGATCCACGCCCCCAGCACCCACGGCCGCATCGCGCGGGCAAAGGCCGGGCCGACATCGCGGGTGACGAGCGCGCCGACCGCGAAGGAGAAGGCGATCGAAAGACCGACATAGCCGATGTAGAGGGTGGGGGGATGGAAGGCGAGGCCGGGATCCTGCAACAGCGGGTTCAGCCCCTGCCCTTCCTCCGGCGCCGGGAACAGGCGCGCGAAGGGATTGGAGGCGAACAGCAGGAAGGCGTAGAATCCGAGGCCGATGAACGCCTGCGCCGCCAGCGTGGCGGTGAGCGTGCGCTCGTCCAGCCGCCGCTCGAACAGCGCCACCGCGCCGCCGGCGACGGCGAGGATCGTCACCCACATCAGCATCGAGCCTTCGTGATTGCCCCATGCGCCGGCGAACTTGTACATCAGCGGCTTGGCCGAATGATCGTTGGCGGCGACCAGCGCGACCGACAGATCGACGCGGACGAACACGGCGATCAGGCAGGCGAAGGCGATCGCGGTGAGCGCGGCCTGCACCAATGCGATCGAGCGGACCGGCGACAGCATCGCGCCCCGACCTGCGGTCAGCCCGATCGCGCCCATCGCGAATTGCAGCAGCGCCAGCGCCGCCGCCAGCCAGAGCGCCGCGAGGCCCGCCTCGGCGATCATGTGCGATTGCCCTTTTCGGCCTTGAGGCTTTCGGACTTGTGCATCTCGCCCGCGACCTGCGGCGGCATGTAGCGTTCGTCATGCTTGGCGAGGATGTTGTCGGCGACGAAGCCGCCGGACGCATCGAACTTGCCCTCTGCCACCACGCCCGAATTTTCCTTGAACAGATCGGGGGTGATGCCGCGGAACGTCACCGGCACCGTCTCCACCCCGTCGGTGACAACGAAACGGATCGTCACGCCATCGGGCGCGCGCCTGATCGATCCACCCTGCACCATGCCGCCGAGGCGCACGGCCTGGCCCACCGGCAGATGATCCTTCTTGGCATCGGCGGGCGTGTAGAAATAGGCGGCCTGATCCTTGAGCGCGGACATCGCCAGCAACGCCGCGCCGACAATCGCGACCACCGCCAGCAAAGCGAGGGTGAGGCGCTGATGCTTGGCCTTCACCGATCCCGCCCCTTGAGCGCGGCCGCCGCGCGTTCGGCCCGGCGCATCGCGGCGAGGCTCCAGAGCGTGAGACCGACGGTGCCGCCGAGCGCGATCGCGTAGGCGGCGATGATGAAGGGCCAGTGGTTCATGCGCCTGCCATCCGCTTCAGCCGCGCCTCGACCTTGCCCTGCGCCAGCAGCGCACGCATCCGCATCAGCACGATCGCGGCGAACAGCAGGGTGAAGCCGAGCAAGGCGATCGGCAGCGGCCACAGCATCGAACCATCGATCGTCGATCTGGTGAGCGTGATGCTCTGGCCCTGGTGCAGCGTGCGCCACCACAGGACGGAATAATGGATCACCGGCAGGTTGACCGCGCCGACCAGACCGAAGATCGCGGCCACCCGGCTCGCCTCGCCGCGTTCGCTGCTCGCGCCAGCAAGCGCGATATAGGCGATGTAGAGGAAGAACAGCACCAGCATCGAGGTGAGCCGTCCGTCCCATTCCCACCAGGTGCCCCAGGTGGGCCGGCCCCAGATCGACCCGGTGGCGAGGCAGATGGCGGTGAACAGCGCACCCGGCACCGCGATGGCGCGCGCCGCGACCGCCGCCAGCGGATGCCGCCAGACGAGCTGCATCAGGCTGGCGAGCGCAAGGCCGGACCAGCCCGCCATTCCCAGCCAAGCGGCGGGGACGTGGACGTACATGATCCGCACGCTCTCCCCCTGCAGATAGTCGCGCGGGGTGACGAACAGGCCGGCAGCGACCGCGATCAGCACGAGCAACGCCCCGCTCCACCCGAGCCACGGCGTGAGTGGCCGGGCGAGCCCAAGAAACCGGTTGGGATTGGCGAAGATGTGCATGCGGCAAGCGCGCTATTAGATCAGCTTTGGGCCGGGGGGAAGCATGTGCGCGACAGTCGGACGCAACTCTAAATGCGCGCGGCGGCGAGGATCGCGCCGCCGGTGCCCGCCTGCACCAATATGGCATCGCGCCAGGCGGGATCGGCGGCGCGCGGGATGGCGAAGCGGGTCGCCGCGCCCGTCCAGCGGCCGAGCGCCGTGAGTTCGCGGACGATGTTGCGGTGGGGCAAGGTGCGCCCGGCATTCTCCCCGGCCTTGATCGCGACCGCGATCGTGCGCGGATCGTAGCGCACCAGCCAGACGGTGGCGGGCGCGGCCGGGGCACCGGCGGCCAGCGTGACCTGTCCGCCTTGCCGCGCGATGGCAGGCGCGGCCGGCGGCCGATCGTAGCGGCGGAGCGTGTCGGCCAGCTGCGCCGCGCTGCCGCCGACCAGCACGCCGCGCCCGTTGACGATCATCTGCGGGGTGGCGACGTTGCCCCGCCCGGCGGCGCGGGCATAGTCCCACTGCCGCGCGGTGAAGGCCGGCTGGGCGAACCCGTCCTTCCAGCCGAGCTGATCCCAATAGGTGACGGCAAAGCTGAGCGCGAGCACGTCGGGCCGGCCGGCGATCGCATTGAGGTTGGCGTTGGCCGGCGGACAGGATGAGCAACCCTGGCTCTGGAACAGCTCGACCACCGCCGGGTGCGCGGCATCGGCGGCAATGGCGGCTGCGGGCGCGAGGCCGTGCACCGCGAGCAGGCACGCGGCCAGCGCCACGCCGCATCGCGACGCGGTGCCCCCGTTGTGCCGGGCCGTGGCCGAAATCCTCCGTAAGCTCGCCATGCTCGCCCCCAAATAGGCGGACAGTTCCGCCCTTCGCGCTCGGCCCCACCTGCGACCAGCGCGCCGATTCGTTACGAATTGTTGCTGCTGCACTTTATCATGTTCCAGCCCGTATTTCGGAAGCACTGTCCTCGCGCTTGGAACCTAGCATCAACGGGACCGGGTTGCGACTTTCTTGTCACAGTATCCCGCGACTTCATCCGCTCCTTGTCTTCGTGGGTTCCACGCGGCAGCGTCGCAAGCTAGACAGCTGCGGTTCATAATATCTGCCGGAGTGATGCCATGAATCGTCCCCGCCTCGGGCTTGCCCTGCTGCTGTCCGCCAGCGCCTACACGATCGCCGGCGCCGGGGCGGCGCATGCCGTGACCCTGCAGACGGTGCGCGGCGGCACCACGCTGGTGACGGTGGACAGCGCCACGCCCGGCACGGCCGCCAGCACGGTGACGCTGACGGGGCTCGGCGCCGGCCAGACGATCGCCGACATCGACTATCGGCCGACGCCGCTCACCACCTCGCCGCTGGCTTCGCGCCGGCTGCTCTACGGCATCAGCAACACCGGCCAGCTCTACGCGGTGAACGGCACGACCGGCGCCGCCGTGGCGGTGGGCGCCACGCCGGCTGTGAACCTGGCGCTGGTCGGCAGCCCCAAGCCGACGATCGACTTCAACCCGACGGTGGATCGCATCCGCCTGGTGACGACCAACCGGACCGATTATCGTCTGGTGCCGGATACCGGCGCGCTGGCCGCGACGGACGGGCTGCTCACCTACGCCGCGACCGATCCGCGCGTCGGCGCGACGCCGGTGGTGGCGGGCGCCGGCTACACCAACAGCGTGCCCGGCGCGACGACGACCACGCTCTACGTGATCGACACGCAGGGCGGCGCGGCGCCGGCGCAACTCGCCACGCAGGGCCAGGGCGCGGTGTCGCCGAACAGCGGCACCCTGTTCACCGTCGGCTCGACCGGCGTGACGACGAACAACAATGTCGGCTTCGACATCGCCACTGGCGGCACCGCCTATGCGACGCTGACCAACCCGACGACGGGCGTGACATCGCTCTACACCGTCAACCTGGCGACCGGCACCGCCACGCTGGTGGGCGCGCTGGCCGGCAACACCACCTATGGCGGCCTGGCCGCCAACGTGCTGGCGCCGTTCCGCACGATGGGCGTCACCGCCAACCAGGCAGCGGCCGGCGCCGCGCTGGACAATTTCACGATCGCGACCGGCGGGCTGCTCCCGACCAGCGTAGCCGGCCTGTTCAACGGGATAGACGGGCTCGCCGGCACGCCGGGCGCGCAGGCGGCGGCGCTCCAGCAGCTGACCCCGGCGGCGTACAGCCAGTTGCCGGAGATCGCGCTCAACTCGGTCGAGGTGCAGGAGACCACCGTGCTGCGCTACACGCGCGACCTGCGCGGCAATGCGACGATGCCCGACGGCAGCGTGGCGACGCTGGACGAGGCGGGCAAGATCGGCGCCTGGATATCGGGCGGATCGCGCTTCGGCCGGTACAAGGGCGACGTCGATCGCTACGGCGCCGACACCGACGAGTTCCACTTCCTCGGCGGCGCGGACTTCCGGCTGAACGCGAAGACGGCGCTGGGTGCGTTCGGCGGATACAGCAAGACCGATGGACATACCGCTCCGCAGGGCCGTGGTTCGGCCAACCTGCGCAGCTTCTTCGGCGGCGCCTATGGCACGGCGTCGGTCGGGCCGCTCTATATCGATGCATGGGGCAGCTACACCGATCTCGATTTCGCGCTGACCCGCCGGCTCGATATCGGCAGCTATTCCACCGCCTTCACCGCCCGCGCCTCCAAGGGCCGGGTGTGGACCGGGGGTGCCGCCACCGGCCTCAGCTTTTCGGCGGGCAATTTCGAGATCGAGCCGTTCGCAGCGGTGCGTTATTCGGACATCCGCATCCGCGGCTTCACCGAGGTGGGCGGCGGCGCAGGCGGGCTGACGATCGGCGACTTCGACCGCGTGTCGCTGCGCACCAACGCCGGCGCGCGCATCGGCACCAAGTTCGAGATCGCCGGCGCGATCGTCCGTCCGCAGCTGCGCGGCGGCTGGTATCACGAGTTCCGCGATCAGGCACGGATCATCACGGCGGCGTACAACACGCCCGGTATCGCGGGCGCGTTCAACTTCACCACGACGCCGCTGAGCGGCGACTATTTCAACGCCGGCGGCGCGCTGAACATTTCCGGCAACGGCCCGGTATCGATGGTGGCGGATTTCGATTCGCAGTTCGATGACGATCGCGAATTCTACACGATGACGATCGGCGTCCGCCTGGCGCTCTGATCCACCGACCCGAGACTGACAGGCCCGGCCCCGCGAGGTGCCGGGCCTTTTTGTTGCGCCCAACACGGAGCGCAAGGAAAAGGGCGGCGGAACCGGAGTTCCGCCGCCCTTTCACCCGAGCCGCCAGGATCAGCTGATCTTGGCGCAGCCCTTCAGGTTCAATGCCTTGAAATCGTCCTGCAACGCCGTGGTCAGCTCGGTCAGGTCGGCGGTGAACTCCGGCACCCACTTGCCGGTGACGTCCACTGCGGGGCTGTCGTCGTTGAACGCCGTCTTCTGCGCCGAGCGGACCAGTGCGGTCGCCACGGCCGGGAAGCCCATGCGATCGACGCGGGTATAGGCCGATGGCGCATCGGTGCGGAACACGAAGCCGCTGCCCGTGCCCGGCACCGTGGTGGTGCCCTGCGCCGGCGCCAGATAGGGGAAGCCGGCGGGCTGGGGCACGTCCGGGCCCGACGGGTTAAGCGGGATCTTGGCGAACGTATCGGCCGGATGCGTCTTCAGATCGAGGAACAGCGCGGCAAGCGTGACATCGATCACCGGATCGTTGAGCCGCCGCCCGTTGGGGAAGCCCTGCGGCGCCGTGAGGTTCAGCTGGAGCACGTCGGGCACGACAAGATCGGCCACCTTGCGCGTGGCCGTCACCTGCTGGGTGAGGCAGGGCGTGACATCGACGCTCGACCCCGTCTGCCCGCCGGAGCTGGTGCTGGACGTGCTGCCCGAGCCGCCGCCCCCGCCGCCGCAACCGGACAGAGCGAGCAGCGCGACGAGCGCGAGGGGTGCCGTCTTTCCAAGGATGTTCATGGCTCAGCTCCCCTGGATGCGGCGGGTTTCCGCCCAGACCTGGATCGGGTTGGACCCGTTCTCGATCGCGCTGCGCGGAAATTCGATGACGAACGACGTATCGTTCTTGCCGGCGAAGAAGTTGCGCGTGTTCTTGATCGCCAGCGTGCCCGTCGCCTTGGTCTCGTTGAAACCCTGGAGATCGAAGAAGAAGGGATCGTCGAACAGGCCGGCCGTGGCCTTCACCAGCGTTCCGTTGGTGAGCACGGTCTGCACCGGCCCGGACACGGCGCCGGTGGCGCCCGGTATGCCGTCGAACTGCACGCCCCAATTGCCGGCAGGATCGCGGCCATAGCGCACGTTGATGTCGCGCTCGCTCGTTTCCGGGCGCCCGTCGTTCGAGATGTGGACCTGGTAGAGCACATTACGATCGTAGAACGGCCCGACGCCCTGCGGCTGCGGCCCGGCGCCCGTGACGATGAGCGTGACGGTTGTGTCGCTGTTCCAGGCGAACACGTCGGCGATGTCGGCCGGCGTATCGGCGGATGTCGCGACGGCGGGATCCGTCCTCATCGGCGGATCGAGATGGTCCGCCGCTTCCGCGGACTGGTAGACCCACAGGCCGCCAGTCGCGACGATCGCCAGCGCAGCCGATGCCAGCGCGGCCGTCGCCTTCCTCATACGCATGTTCGTATCCTCCGGAAAAATGCGGCTTTGTTGTTTTCGAGGACGACCCGCGTCCTAAGTCACCTATCCTCAGCGGGATGGCAAGTCTTAATCGCGGGTTCAGCCAGGTAACAAAACGTATCCGAAGGTTACGACAAGATAAGTTGTGGCCCGGCCGAGCGCGCGCCGGCCGGACCGAACGATCAGCCGACGATCTCTTCCGGCTTGAAGAAATAGGCGATCTCGGTCGCCGCGTTCTCGGCACTGTCCGAACCG
>CAXTTS010000177.1:0-6893 GCA_964247265.1 uncultured Sphingomonadaceae bacterium | reverse complement strand
CAGTCGCAGAAGATGGAGGCGGTCGGGCAGCTCACCGGCGGCCTCGCGCACGACTTCAACAATCTCCTGACCGGAATATCCGGAAGCTTGGAAATGCTCCAGGTCCGCATGGCGCAGGGCCGCAGCGGCGATGCCGATCGCTACGTCACCGCCGCCCAGGGCGCCGCGCGCCGGGCCGCCGCGCTGACGCATCGCCTGCTCGCCTTCTCGCGCCGGCAGACGCTGGCGCCGGTCGCGACCGACGTCAATGCGCTGATCTCGGGCATGGCCGATCTCGTCCAGCGCACGGTCGGGCCGGCGATCGCGGTCGAGACGATCAGTGCCGCCGGCTTGTGGCCGGTGCTGGTCGATCAGAGCCAGCTGGAGAATGCGCTGCTGAACCTGTGCATCAACGCGCGCGACGCGATGCCGGACGGCGGCAAGCTGACGATCGAGACGGGGAACCGCTGGCTGGACCGCCGGGCGGCGGCGGAGCGCGACATGGAGCCGGGCCAATATGTCTCGCTCTGCGTGTCCGACACCGGCACCGGCATGAGCGCGGATACGATCGCCAAGGCGTTCGATCCGTTCTTCACGACGAAGCCGATCGGGATGGGCACCGGGCTTGGCCTCTCGATGATCTATGGCTTCGCCAAGCAGTCGGGCGGGCAGACCCGGATCTACTCAGAACTGGGCTCCGGTTCGATGGTCTGCCTCTATCTGCCGCGCCACTTCGGCGAGGCCGAGAAGCCGGACCCGGTCGGCGAGGTCAGCCTCGAACCGCAGGCGCGGGAAGGCCAGACCGTCCTCGTGGTGGATGACGAGCCCACGGTGCGGATGCTGGTCGTCGATGTGCTCGAAGGGCTCGGCTACCGCGCGCTCGAAGCGGCGGATGGCGCCGCCGGACTGAAGGTGCTCAATTCAAACGCCCGGATCGATCTCCTCATCACCGATGTCGGGCTGCCGGGCGGGATGAACGGCCGTCAGGTCGCGGATGCGGCGCGCTCGGTGCGGCCGGATCTCAGGATCATGTTCATCACCGGCTATGCGGAAAATGCGGTGCTGAGCCACGGCCATCTCGATCCGGGCATGCAGGTTCTCACCAAGCCCTTTTCGATGGAGGCGCTGAGCCAGCGGCTGGCGGAACTGCTCGGATAACGGCGCCGGCAGTCAGCCCGGCGCGCCGAAGCCTTGCTGGATCAGGACCGGCGCGCCGTTCGGCGGCCCGTCGAAGAACAGGATGGCAGTGAGCGCGTCCGCCTCATAGCGCAGCGGCAGCAAGGCTTCCGGCTTGGTCTTCGCGGCGAATCCGGGCAGCTCGCACAGGGCGGGGCGGCCCGTGCCGTCCCAGCGAAACAGCGCATAGTCCGCAGCGGGGATCGGCTGCCGATCGTCGGCGGGATCGTCCACCGGCCCGGCGATGCCGAAGAACAGGCCATCCGCAAAGGTCAGATCGCGTATCCCGCGCGGCTTGCCGGCGGTGTCGCCGCCGAGATCGAGGGTGTGCAGGGCGGGGCGATCCTCCGTGGCCACGCCGAACAGCCGGGCCAGCGGCACCGCCATGATCGCCGCCCCGTCCGCCAGCACCGGCGCGCGGAAACCGAAGAAGGCGGTGTCGCCGCGCACCGCCATCCCCTCGATCGTCAGGCCATTATCGTCGAGTGGAAGGTCGAACGCCGGCGCCAGCTTCGGCTCCGCCCGGATCAGCCCTGCCAGCGCGCAGGATCGCGTGATTTCCGGCCGGGAGAGCAGGGCGCCCGACTGCATGTCCACCATGCCCGGCGACAAGGCGATGCGGAACACGGCGCGGCTCGCCTCCGCCCTCGCTGCGTTCCGCGCGTCCGAATGGCCCTTCGGATGGCGCGGCCGGCCATGCGATCCGCAGACGTAGAACGCGCCATCCGCCCATGCCACCGCCTCCGCATCCAGTTCGAGCGGCTTGCCTTCGAAGCGTGCGTCGCTCAGCCGGATGACGGCGCCGGCGCGCAGCCCGTCCGGCGTCAGGATCGCGATCTGCACGCTTTGGCTCTCGTCGTCCGCGACCACGCACAGCCGCCGTCCATCGCTCGCCGGTCCGCCGGCGATACCGCTCAAGTCGGTGGCGGGTTGCAGCTTTCCGTCCCTGTGCCGGCCCAGCAGATCGGGTGCGACCGGAACCCTGGGGAAGCCGGTCATCGCAGGCGCCCTGATCGACGCGCTCCGCTGTCGTCCGGGTCCGGCCTCGGTCCCGCCACCAGTTCCCGCCACAGCAGCATCAGCACGGCCATCACCGCCGGCCCGATGAACAGCCCCAGCAGCCCCAGGCTCTCGACGCCGCCGAGTATCCCGACAAGCACCCACAGGAAGGGCAGGCTCGTCGCCCCGCCGATCAGCGCCGGCCGGATGAAATGATCGGCCACCAGCAACACGAGCATCCCGACGGCAAAAACGCTGATCGCCGCCAGCAGCGCGCCCTGCGCGATCAGCAGCAAAGCGGCGATGCCGAACAGCAGGGCCGCCCCGAACGGGATCATCGCCGCAATCGCGGTGATCGCGCCGAGCAGCACGGGATGCGGCACGCCGGCAATGACGTAGACGATCGCCATGATCGCCCCCTCGCCGATGCCCACCAGCACCAGGCCGTCGATCGTCCCGCGCACCGAAAGGGCGATCTGGCGGCCGATCCGCCGCCCGGCCGGGCCGAATATCCGGTCGCTCGCCACCCGCGCCTGATCGGCGGCCACCTCGCCATCCTTGAGCAGGAAGAACAAGGCGATCAGCATGAAGGCGAAGATGATCGCCCGATGCACGATGCTGCTGCCGAGCAGCCGCGAATGGGCCAGCACCACGGATGTGTCGAGCCGGCTCAGCAGATGCTCGGCGCCCGCCGGCGTCGCCAGATTGGCCTGCCACCATTCGGAGACGGCGCGGGTGCCGAATGGCAGGTTCGCCAGCCAGTCCGGCTCCGCCAGGCCATTGTGGCGCGCGCCGGCCACCCACCCGATCAGATCGTGAGCGTCGCCGACCGCATGGACCAGCCCGATCGCGATCGGCAGGATCACGACCAGCCCGATCGTCAGCGTGAACAGTGCGGGCAGCAGGATATGCCCGCGCAGTCGCGGCCAGCGTCGCTCAAGTCGCCGGTAGAGCGGCTCCACCGCGATGGCGACGATCAGCGCCCAGAACAAAGCCGGCAGGAAATCCGCCGTGAGCCAGAGCGCGAACCCCAGCAGGCCGATGGCGAGCGCCACCGTCGTCGCACCCTGATATCGCTTGATCGGCATCATCGTCGTCACCCGCTGCGTAGGCACGATGCCACTTAGGCGTGAGCGGCCGCCGATGCACGCGTCGCGACCGGCGCCCCTCCGGCCGAGTCGGCGTAGCGGGCCGCCAGTTCGCGCAGCCGTTGCCGGATCTCCTCGGGCAACGGGAAAGGCTCGCGATGATAGTCGCGCGTGCCGGCGATCTTCTGCGCGATCAGCTCGTCGTGCATCTCCCCCATCAGGCCGTTGATCGCCGCCAGCGAGCGGGACATCCGATAGGCTTCCAGCGTCGGCTCGATGGTGCGCAGGCTGTCGTAGAAGGAAACCTGACGGCTGAAGATCTTGCGCGTCGCGTGGAATTGCGCGCCGGTGACGGTGTCGCGCGCGAGGATCGCCTGCACCATCCCCATCTGTTCCAGCGTGTAGCGTCGAAAGGACGCGCCGTCGGACGGCGCGAACCGGTCCAGCTCGCGCCTCAACAGGCGTTGCGGCCCGGCCGCCAGGAACAGGCGGCAGAGCGCCGCCTCCCGCGCCACCGCGCCCGCTCGGCCATTTTTGAAGGCATCCTGCAAATGGCCCAGCGCGGTCGTCATCCAGTCGAGGATCGGCGGGTAGCGATGGCGCCGATCGTACAGCGCATAGGCGAAGCGCAGATGCTTGAACTTGGCGCGGGCATATTTGAAGGCCAGGCGATCCTCCGCATCCAGATCGCGATCCCGCCACAGCTTGCCGGTGAGCACCTGAAGCGCTTCCGTGTCGACGCCGGTCTGCCACAGCTGTCGGCAGATGGCGAAGCAATCGGCCAGCTGCTGCTCGTCATAGTCGAGCCGGATCACCGCCGGCAGATCGGTATGGGCATCGACCTCGTCGTCGATCAGCACCGCCGCGAACAGCGCGTCGCATTCGGCCTGCGTGAAGCGACGCAGCGGCACCGTCATGCCGGGGCCTGTGCGGTGAGGGCATGATGTTCGTAGACGCTCCGCCGCCGGTAGCTGGCGATCGTCGGGATCAGCATGAACGCGGTCACCACCACCGATCCGAGCAGATAGGCGATACCCGCCCCGATCAGGCCGAGCTGATGCGTCATCGCCACCAGCAGGCCCAGATAGACGGCCGCCCCGCCCAATTGCGCCACCAGCGACGCGCGCTGCCGCCCGACCATGTAGAGCAGGGATTCGAGCGGGAAGCTCGCCATCGAGATCACGAGCGACCACGTCATCAGCTGGAGCAGATCGAAGGCGGCGAGATATTTGCGCCCGAACGCAAAGGCGATCACCGGCTGGCCGCCCACCATCACCAGCGCCACCACCAGCGCGCCGATCCCGCCGGCGATCGCGCCGATCCGCAGGCCCAGCCGCCACGGCGCCTTGCTCGTCGGATCGAGGCGCATGATCTCGGGATAGAAGCCGCGGCTGAGCAGGTCGGCCGGCTTGCTGGTGGAATCGAGCAGCGTGCTGGCGATCTTGTAGAGGCCGGCGGCGGCCGGCCCCAATATGGCGGCGACCACCAGATTGCTCACCGGCCCCCACGCGGCATAAAGCGAATGCGCGATGTTCGTGGTCCACACGAAACTCCACGCCTGCGGCAGGCGGCGGCCGGTGCGGAACAAGCCCGGCCTGAACGCATCCAGCATCCCGCGCCGGCGCAGTTCGCGTGCGGCCAGCGCCCACAGGATCAGGTCGCCGGCCAGATCGGCGACATACCAGGTGACGACGAAGCCGACGAAGCCGAACCCGCCGAAGTAGGAGAGGATGCCGCCGATCGCGCGTAAGGCCGGCGTGACGATCTGCTGCCCGCCGATCAGATCGAACCTGTCTAGCACGCGCAGCACGCCGGTGGCGGTCGCGGCGGACATCGTCGGCACGAGGGTGCAGTAGAACAAAGCGAGCCACAGCGTGTCGCCGGCCATGCCGAACCGATCGGCCAGGAATGGCAGCAGAGCCATCGCCGCCACCATGCCGACCAGCCCGCTCGCGATATCCAGCCCGAAGGCGAAGCGGATGACGTCGCGGGTGAACGCCTCGTCGCCCCGTTCCAGCGCCGGCGCGCCGTAGCGGATGATGAACTGCCACGTCTGGAACTTGGCGATCGCGCCGGTGCCGGTGGCATAGGTGTGGACGATCATCAGGATGCCGAACACGGCCGGAGTGAGCGCGCGCCCCGCGCAGCCCAGCGCGACCAGCCCGAGACCCGCGCCGACGATCTTGGTGGAGCCGAGATAGCTCGCATTGCGGATGACGGCACGAAACACGCCGTCGGCGAACCAGCGTTTCACGCGGCCCGCCGGCGGCCGGCATCGTCGGCCACGGCCAGCGCCCGCGTCACCGCCTGTCGCGCTTGTTGCAGGACGCTCTCCAGCGGCTCCGTCGCATCGATATCGACGATCGAGGCGCCGCCGAACGTCAGCTGTGGCACGTCGGCCACCTTGGTGCGCAACGACGATGGCCGGTGATCGGGCTTGCGCGCCAGCGCGGTCGCCAGATCCACGTTGAGGCGGATCACGAGATCGGGCCGGTATCCGGCCATCCACTCGTAGTGCCGCCGCTCCCGCCTTGCCAGCGCGCGGACCAAGCCGCCCGATCGATCGGCGCCCGCGAGGCCGAGCCCGTCCATCGGCCCCGGCACCTCAAGCTGCGGGTAGCGATCGGCGAGGATCGCCACGCCACCGCCACGGATCGCCAGCATCCGCCGGAAACGGCGCACCCGGCGCATCGAAAACAGATAGATGACTAGCGCGGTGAACGCTCCCGGCCCGCTTTTCTTCTGCGCGCTCTTGGCCTTGCTGCTGATCGCCTTGTCCAGCCGCCCGCCGATCAGCGGCCAGCGGGCGATCGCCCGGCCTATATTGCCCGTCTGCTTGCCGAGATGGCACAATTCGGTCGGCCGCTGCTCGCGCATCCAGGCGAGCAGTTCCGTGCCCACGGTCGATTTGCCCGACCCGTCCGAGCCGACGATCGCGATCAGCGGCGCGAGCCCCGCATCCTTCACTGCCATGTACCGTCCTAACGCGCCCGGCGCATCGTGGCGAGAGTCCTCGGCCTACGCCGCACGGTGGAGCTTCTCGTCATGCCAGCCGGTCGCTTCCTCGACACTGCGCAGCGCCTGCTGGCGCACCTGCTCATAAGGTGCCGCCGCGTCGACATCGACGATATGCGCGCCGCCGAACAGCAGCAGCGGCGTGACCGCGACCTTCTTGAGCAGCAGGTCGATCTTGTGGTCGGGCTTGCGCCGGTGCGCGGTGGCGGCATCCACGTTGAGCCGCATCACCAGATTGGGCCGGTAGCTCGCCATCCAGTCGTACATCCGCCGCTCCCGCGCGGCGAGCCACGCGACCAGTCTGCTGCCGGCGCGAGCGGCGGACAATCCCGGCCCGTCGTAAAAGCCCGGCACCTCGGTCTGCGGATAGCGATCGGTGATGATCGCCACCCCCTTGCGCCGCAGCGCGAGCATCCGCTTGAACCGGCGATACCGCATCACCGAAAAGGCGAACACGACCAGCGCCGTCAACAGGCCCGGTATGCGCTGTTCCTTGCTGCGCGTCTGCGCCGCCTTCCTGGACAAGACGCGCTCCACGGCGCCGCCGATCAGCGGCCATTCCTTGATCCGGTTGCCGAGATCGCCGGTGCCGAGGCCGAGGTAGCAGGTCGCGACCGGATGATCGCCGCCCAGCGT
>CAXTTS010000176.1:0-6908 GCA_964247265.1 uncultured Sphingomonadaceae bacterium | reverse complement strand
CGATCGCGGCGATCACCGGCGGAGCCGCGACGAGCGTGCGGATGCCGGCGCCGGGGGTCCGCTCGGCGCGGCGGAGGAGGGCGCGGGCGGCGCTGCCGATCGGATCGTCCCGCAGCAGCTCGGGCAGCGAGGCGCGCGGGCGGCGCCGGACGATCTGGAGGAAGCCGAAGCCGTTGACGCCGGTGCGCTCGAAGGGTTGCGGCAGGATGGCATCGACCGCGGCGGCGGCGGCGAGCCGGGGCGCCTTCGCCTCGACGGTCGGCAGGTCGATACCGATCGATCCGCCGATCGCCATCCGCCGGATCGCGCGGGCGGCAGCGGCGGCGCCCGCCACCATCAGATCGGCCAAAGGCAGGATACCGTCGACATCGAACAGCGTCATCGCCGGCGTGAGCGACAGGCGCAGGCCACCGCCCGGAAAGGCGATCTCGCCGGTGGCGGCTTCCTCGATCAGTTCGGACCAGCCGGCCGCCTCCAGCCGGTCGGGGCCGTGGCGGGGCGGTTCCACCACGTCGCCGCTTAGGCGGGCGCGCAGCGACGGACCTTCGCGCGCGATCGACCCAACCCGGGCCGGGCGAACCTTCGCGCGTTTGGGGCGGCCGGGTTCGCTCAGGCTTTCGCGGACGATCTCGACGAGCAGATCCCGCCCCTCGCTGAGCCCCGCCGGGATCGGCTCCATCAGCGCTTCGTCGCCGCCATCCAGCCGCAGGAGGCCGCGCCGGGCGGGGGCGAGCAGCTTGACGAAGCGGGCCGGCACGATCGCGCCGGTGCGCGGCGCGGCGCTGTCCGGCTCGACCGCGGCTTCGAGGATGACGCCAGCTTCGACCAGGGCGGCGCGCGCCTCGCCGATGCCGGCCTCGTACAGCCACTCAGCCAATAGCGATGCCGGCGGAGACGAGCAGCGCACGGGTATCGAACAGCGGCAGGCCGATGACGCCGGAGTGGCTGCCCGAGAGGAAGCGGACCCAGCCTTCGGCGCTGCCCTGGATCGCATAGCCGCCAGCCTTGCCGTGCCATTCGCCGGCGGCGAGATACCCGTCGATCTCGGCGGCGGTGAGCGCCTTGAAGGCGACGATGCTGGTGGACAGGCGATGGCGCGCCTTGCCCCCCGGCAGGACCAGCGTGACGGCGGTATGGACACGGTGCCTGCGGCCGGAAAGCAGCGTCAGGCAGGCGCGCGCCGTCGCCTCATCCTCCGCCTTGGGCAATATGCGCGTACCGGCGGCGACGACGGTATCGGCCCCCAGCACCAGCGCATCCGGGTGGCGCGCCGCCGTGGCCACGGCCTTGCCGGCGGCGAGGCGGCGGGCATGAGCGATCGGCGGCTCGGCGCGGGCGGCGGTCTCGTCGATATGGGCGGGATCGACCGCATCGGGCACGACGCCGATCCGCGCCAGCAGATCGAGACGGCGCGGCGAGGCGGAGGCGAGGATCAGGCGGGGGCGGCCGACCGGGTCCGCCGCCGTCATTGGAAGCGGCCCGTCACTTGAAGCGATAGGTGATGCGGCCCTTGGTCAGGTCATAAGGGGTCAGCTCGACGAGCACCTCGTCTCCGACCAGAACGCGGATGCGGTTCTTGCGCATCTTGCCGGCGGTGTGGCCGAGGATTTCGTGATCGTTCTCGAGACGCACGCGAAACATCGCATTGGGGAGCAGCTCCACCACGTTCCCGCGCATCTCGAGCAGTTCTTCCTTGGCCATCAAATCTCTTTAACGTGAGAGGAATCGCAAAAAATCGCGTCGCCTTAGCGCCGCACGGCGATTTCCGCAACCGACCGGCGCGTGGCCGCGCGTCGTTGCGCGTGGTTGCTCTGGGCGCGATCGAGCGGCTAAGGCGTTGGGCTCCGCCATATTCGCCGCTTCAGGGATGCTGCCCGATGATCCAGATCGCCCCACGCGCTCGGAAGGTTCGCGTGCTCGCCACATTGGGCCCGGCGAGCGCATCGCCCGACATGATCCGCAAGCTGTTCCTCGCGGGCGCCGACGCCTTCCGCATCAACATGAGCCACGGCGGCCATGACGACAAGGCGGCGCTGGTGAAGGCGATCCGCACGCTGGACAAGGAACTGGGCCGCGCCACGACGATCCTGTTCGACCTGCAAGGGCCGAAGCTGCGCGTCGGCACCTTCGCCGACGGCATGGTGAGCCTGCGGACGGGTGAGCCGTTCGTGCTCGACCGATCGCCGGTGCCGGGCGACGTGACGCGGGTGGAGCTGCCGCATCGCGAAATCTACGAGGCGCTGGAGCCGGGCACGCGCCTGCTGCTGGACGACGGCAAGCTGGTGCTGCGGGTGACGCAGGTGGCGGCGGCGCGGATCGACACGATCGTGGAGGTCGGCGGCGCGCTGTCGAACCGCAAGGGCGTGAACGTGCCCGACGTGGTGGTGCCGCTGCCGGCGCTGACCGAGAAGGATCGCGCCGACCTCGACTTCGCGCTGGACCAGGGCGCGGACTGGATCGCGCTGTCCTTCGTGCAGCGGCCGGAGGACGTGGCCGAGGCGCGGCGGCTGATCGGCGGCAAGGCGGCGCTGCTCGCCAAGATCGAGAAGCCGGCGGCGGTGGAGCGACTGGAGGGCATATTGGAGCTGGCCGACGCGGTGATGGTGGCGCGCGGCGACCTGGGGGTGGAATGCCCGCCGGAGCGGGTGCCGCCGGTGCAGAAGCAGATCATCGCGCTGGCGCGGCGGATGGGCCGGCCGGTGGTGGTCGCCACGCAGATGCTCGAATCGATGATCCTCTCGCCCAGCCCGACGCGGGCTGAAGTCTCCGACGTGGCGACCGCGATCTACGACGGGGCGGATGCGGTGATGCTCTCGGCCGAATCGGCGGCGGGCAGCTGGCCCGAGGAGTCGGTCGCGATGATGGACCGCATCGCCATATCGGTGGAGGCGGACCCGACCTATTC
Source organism: uncultured Sphingomonadaceae bacterium (assembly GCA_964247265.1). GTDB lineage: Bacteria > Pseudomonadota > Alphaproteobacteria > Sphingomonadales > Sphingomonadaceae > Alterirhizorhabdus. The sequence goes on along the minus strand of CAXTTS010000176.1, from coordinate 4,003 downwards.
GGCGCGCATCCACTTCACCGAGACGCGGCCCGATGCGACGACGGCGGATGCGCTGGCCGACGCGGCCGCCTCGATCGCGCGGACGGTATCGGCGGCGGCGATCATCTGCTTCACCACGTCCGGCTCGACCGCGCGGCGCATCGCGCGGGAGCGCCCGTCGGTGCCGCTGCTCGTGCTGACGCCGAAGCTGGAGACGGCGCGGCGGCTTGGGCTGCTCTGGGGGGTCCATGCCGTCCACACGAAGGATGTCGCCAGCTTCGAGGAGATGGTCGGCAAGTCCAAGCGCATGGCGCTGCGCCATAATCTGGCCAAGGCCGGCGACAGCATCATCGTGATGGCGGGCGTACCGTTCGGCACGCCCGGATCGACGAACGTGATCCATGTGGTGCGGCTGACCGGCAGCGAATTGCGCGGGACGCGGTAGCCGCGCCTACGCCTCCAGCTCGACATCCCAGTAGAGCCAGTCGCGCCAGCTCTGGTGGAGATAGTTGGGCGGGAAGCTGCGGCCCTGTTCCTGCAACTGCCAGCTGGTCGGGCGGATCGCCTGAAGCGCCAGCTGCATCCCCGCCTGCTTCGGCGTGCGCCCGCCCTTGCGCAGGTTGCACGGCGCGCAGGCGGTGGCGACATTCTCCCAGGTGGTGCGGCCGCCTTGCGCGCGGGGGATGATGTGATCGAACGTCAGATCCTGCGTGACGCCGCAATATTGGCAGGCGAAGCGATCGCGCAGGAACAGGTTGAAGCGGGTGAAGGCCGGATGCTGCGACGGGCGGACATATTGGCGCAGCGCGATCACCGAGGGCAGCTTCATCACATGATTGGGGCTGTGGACCTCGCGCTCATAGTTCGAGACGATATCGACGCGTTCGAGGAACACCGCCTTGATCGCGGTCTGCCACGGCCACAGGCTCAGCGGATAATAGCTGAGCGGGGTATAGTCCGCATTCAGCACCAGCGCCGGGCAACCGTCCGGGTGGCGGATGAGATCGGGATGATACATGAAAAGCTATTGGCCTCCGCTTGCTGGCAGAGCGCCGTCGTTTCGACCCTGAGCGGCCCGTCGCACTCGGGACGCGAAGCCCGATCCGGCCGCGTCTCCCGTTGCCCCGCTTCGTGGCAGCGAAGCGTGACCGTGGCATGACAGCATTGTCGGGGAGTCGGCGTCAAGCACCTGATTTGGCCGGCGGCGAAACGGTCAGCCGGTTCGCGCCGAGCCCGACCGGCGCGCTGCACCTGGGCCACGCCTTTTCGGCGGTGCGCGCGCACGATCTGGCGCGGGCGGCGGGCGGGCGCTTCCGCTTACGGATCGAGGATATCGATGCGGGGCGGGTGCGCGAGGCGCATGTCGACGGCATCGTGGCGGACGTGCGCTGGCTGGGGCTGGACTGGGACGGGCCGATCGTCCGCCAGTCCGAGCGGATGCCGCTCTACGCCGCCGCGCTGGGGGCGTTGCGGGCGGAGGGCCTGCTCTACCCCTGTTTCTGCACGCGTGCGGAAATCGCCGCCAGCGCCAGCGCGCCGCATGGCGCGACCCCACTCTATCCGGGCACCTGCCGCCACCTGCCCGACGATCCGGCACGACGGGCGGCGATGCCGCATGCGTGGCGGATCGACATGGCGGCGGCGATCGCGCGCACCGGGCCGCTCGGCTGGCATGACGCAGCGGCGGGCGCGGTCGCGGCGCGGCCCGATCTGCTGGGCGACGTGGTGCTGGCGCGCAAGGATGCGCCGGTCTCCTACCATCTGGCGGTGACGGTGGACGACGCCGCGCAAGGGGTGAGCGACGTGGTGCGCGGCACCGACCTGTTCGGGGCGACGCATGTCCACCGGCTGTTGCAGGCGCTGCTCGGGCTGCCGACGCCGCTCTACCACCACCACCCGCTGCTGACGGGGCCAGACGGGCGGCGGCTGGCCAAGCGCGACGGTGCGCCTGCCCTGGCTGACCTTCGGGCGAGCGGGGCGGATCCTGCCGCGCTGGTGGCGCAACTACGATCGGGCGTGCCATTGGCTTTGCCAGCGGGAAGCATTACTTAAGTTGCATGCAGACGCTTCTCATCATCCTGATCGTGCTCGCCGGGCTGGCGACCGTGGGCGCCCTCGTGCGCGGCATCGTGATCTTCCTGCGGACGACCGAACAGGATCTCAAGGGCGTCGGCCCCAGCGTATCGGGCCTGCACCAGAACAAGATGATGCGGATGCGCATCATGTTCCAGGCGCTGGCCGTCATCTTCGTGATCCTGCTGCTGCTCCTGTCGCGTTCGGGCTGAGCCCGCCTCCACGATGGTGAAGCTCAACCGCATCTACACGCGCACCGGCGATCGCGGAGAAACCGGTCTGGTCGACGGGTCGCGCGTCGCCAAGTCGGCGCCACGAATGCAGGTGATCGGCGATGTCGACGAGGCCAATTCGGCGATCGGCGTGGCGCTGCTGCATATCGCCGACGAGGGCCACCGCGCATCGCTCGGCCGGATCCAGAATGAAATGTTCGATCTGGGCGCCGATCTGGCGACGCCGGGCGAGGATTTCACCCCTGGCGAGATGACGCTGCGCATCACCGCCGGCCAGGTGGAGCGGCTGGAGCGCGAGATCGACGCGATGAACGAGGCGCTGGCGCCGCTCAGCAGCTTCATCCTGCCGGCGGGCGATCCGGGCGCGGCGCATGTCCATTTGGCGCGCGCGATCGTGCGGCGGGCGGAGCGATCGGCGGTAGCGGCGGCGGCGACGGTGATGCTCAACCCGCAGGCGCTGAGCTATATCAACCGCCTGTCCGATCATTTGTTCGTGTTGGGCCGCGTGCTGAACGCGGCGGAGGGCGGCGACGTGCTGTGGCAGCCGGGGGCGACACGCTGATCCGGCTACGGGAGCGGCGCCGGCCCGACATTCCGGCGGAACGAAGGGGTGGCTTATGACGGGTGCGACGATGGCCGCCGCGCAGGAGGCGGCAGGCGACCCGCTGGCCGGGCGCTATGCCGCGACGCGGCGCCTGAGCATCGATCTGGCCGCTCCCTTGTCCGATGCCGATGCCAGCGTGCAATCGATGCCGGATGCGTCCCCCGCCAAATGGCATCTGGCGCACGTGACATGGTTCTTCGAGACGTTCGTGCTGCGCGATCATGTGCCGGGCTACCGCGCCTATGACGATCGCTTCGCCTTCCTGTTCAACAGCTATTACGAGGCCGAGGGCGCGCGTCACGCGCGGGATCGGCGCGGGATGCTGACCCGGCCTTCGCTGGCGGCGGTGCTGGCGTGGCGGGCGCATGTCGATGCGGCGGTGCTGGCCGCGCTGCCCGATCTGCCGGAGCCGGCGCGCGGGCTGGTGGAGCTGGGCCTGCATCACGAGCAGCAGCATCAGGAGCTGTTCCTCACCGACATCCTCAACCTGTTCGCCGAGAACCCGCTGGCGCCGGCGACCTGGGACCAGCCGCGCAACGTGCCCGCGCCAGTGCCGGGGCCGATCCGCTGGATCGAGGGACGGCGCGGCATCGTCGAGATCGGCCATGATGGCAACGGTTTCGCGTTCGACTGCGAGGGGCCGCGTCACGCGGTGCTGCTCCACCCCCATGCGCTGGCCGACCGGCCGGTGACGAATGCCGAATATCGCGGCTTCATCGCGGATGGCGGCTATGCCGATCCGCGCCACTGGCTGGCCGATGGCTGGGCGTGGGTGAAGGCGAACCGGATCGCGGCGCCGCTCCACTGGCGCGAGGATGACGGCGGCTGGCAGGCCTTCGCGCTCGACGGGCTGCACCCGCTGCACCCGGCCGCTCCCGTGACGCATGTGAGCTATTATGAGGCAGAGGCCTATGCACGCTGGGCGGGCGCGCGCCTGCCGACCGAGGCGGAGTGGGAGAGCGCCGCCGCCACGCTCGATCCGGCCGGCGGCAACCAGCTGGACGCGGCGGGGCCGGTGCGGCCGCGTGCGGCGGGGGCTTTGTTTGCCGGCGGTGGCGCCTCGGCCTTGCTCCGGGAAGGGGGGCGGCTGCGGCAGATGTTCGGCGACGTCTGG
>CAXTTS010000175.1:0-6915 GCA_964247265.1 uncultured Sphingomonadaceae bacterium | reverse complement strand
GCGGTGGCCGCCGCGCGCAAGGCGCAGCCGCGGTGGGACCGGATCGGCGGCCCGGCGCGTGCCTTCACCCTGCGGGCGATGGGCGATGCGCTGGAGGCCGACATGGACCGGCTCGTCGCCTTGCTATCGCTGGAGGCGGGCAAGACGCTGAACGACGGCGTGGCCGAGGTGCGCGAGGCGGTGGATTTCTGCCGCTATTACGCCCACCTCGCCGAGAAGCAGTTCGCCGGGCCGACGACGCTCACCGGGCCGGTGGGCGAGACCAACCAGCTGGAGCTGCGCGGGCGCGGGCTGTTCGTGTGCATCAGCCCGTGGAACTTCCCGCTGGCGATCTTCACCGGGCAGATCGCGGCGGCGCTGGCGGCGGGCAATGCCGTGCTGGCGAAACCGGCCGAGCAGACCGTGCTGATCGCGGCGGAGGCGGTGCGGCTGTTCCACAAGGCGGGGCTCGATCCCGATCTGCTGGCGCTGCTGCCGGGCGACGGCGCCACGATCGGCCCGATCCTGACGGCGCATTCCGGCGTGAACGGCGTGGCCTTTACCGGCGGCACCGATACGGCCGCAGGGATCAACCGCGCGCTCGCCGCCCGGCCCGGCCCGATCGTGCCGTTCATTGCCGAGACCGGCGGGCTGAACGGCATGTTCGTCGACACCACCGCGCTGAAGGAACAGGTGGTGGACGACGTGATCCTCTCCGCCATCGGCTCCGCCGGGCAGCGTTGCTCGGCGCTGCGCGTGCTCTACGTGCCGCGCGATTCGGCGGACGAGCTGATCGCCACGCTGGGCGGTGCGCTCGATGCGCTGGTGCTGGGCGATCCGGCGATGCCCGGCAGCGATGTCGGCCCGGTGATCGACGAGGCGGCGCGCGACGATCTGGAGCGGCACGTCGCGCGGCTGGAGCGCGAGGCAAGGATCCTGTTCCGCAAGGATGTGGGTCCGCTCGGCGCAAAGGGCGCGTGGTTCGGCCCGGTGATCGCCGAGGTTCCGCGACCCGACTTCCTGGAGCGCGAGGTGTTCGGGCCGATCCTGCACATCTACCGCTACGATCCCGCCACGCTGGCAGAGACGGCGGGTGCGTTGGCGGCGCGCGGCTATGGCCTGACGCTGGGCGTCCACAGCCGCATCGAGGGCTTTGCCGACGAGGTGCGGGAGCTGATTCCGGCGGGCAACGTCTACGTCAACCGATCGATCATCGGCGCGGTGGTGGGGGTGCAGCCGTTCGGCGGCGAGGGGCTGTCCGGCACCGGACCGAAGGCGGGCGGGCCGCACGCGCTGCTGCGTTATGCGGTGGAACGCGCGGTATCGATCAACATCACCGCGCAGGGCGGCGATCCGGCGCTGCTTAACCTCTAGCGGAACATCCGCCGCCGGCTTTCGCTTGATCGGGGCGGCAGGATCAGGAGAGTGAGCATGGAAGATCAACGTGTCTGGGCTTATGAAGAAAGCCTGTGGACCGGTGACGCGGACCATTATCGCGAGCTGGTGGATGACGAATGCGTGATGGTGCTGCCGACGATACCGTTCGTGCTGAGCGGAACCGAGGCGATCGAGGCGGTGGCCGATACGCCGCGCTGGCAGAGCGTGACGATATCCGACGGCCGCATCATGCGCCCGCAGGAGGGGCTGATCGTGATCGCCTACAGTGCCAAGGCGGAGGGCGGCGGCAAGAGCTACCATGCCTATTGCACCTCCACCTATCGCCGGCTGGGGCATGACGAATGGCGCGTGGTGCAGCATCAGCAGACCCCGCCGCCGATCGTCGGCGGCTGAACCTCGTCACGCGTTGGCGGGTGGCCGACGGCGCGTGACCGACAAAGATGAACTATAGACGATCATGATCGCCGACGCGCAGCCCGGCACAACGCGGCCAGACCTCGCCCGCGCGATCAGCGTGGTGGAATTGTTCACCATCGGCATCGGCCCGTCGAGTTCGCACACCGTCGGCCCGATGCGCGCGGCGCGCGATTTCGCCGATCGGGCGGTGGCGCGCGGCCAGGTGGCGCGGGTGCAGTGCGAGCTGTTCGGCTCGTTGGCGCTTACCGGACTAGGCCACTCCACCGACACCGCCACCCTGCTGGGGCTGGCCGGCGAGACGCCCGAGACGATCGATCCCGATACCATCCCCGCCCGGCTCGCGGCGATCGGGAATGAAGGCAGGCTGCTGCTGGCGGGCGCGCAGCCGATCCCCTTCGTTCGCGAGACGGACCTGCTGTTTCGCCGGGGTACCTTCCTGCCCGGCCATGCCAATGCGATGCGCTTCACCGCCTTTCTGGTCGGCGGCGAGATCGAGCAGGCGGTCTACTTCTCGGTCGGCGGCGGTGCGATCCTGCGCGAGGGCGCGCCGGCCGCGCGGGTGAACATCACCGTACCGCACCCTTTCTCCTCCGGCGCCGAACTGCTGGCGATCGGCGATGCGACCGGCCTGTCGATCGGCGAGATCGTCGCCTGCAACGAGCGCGCGTGGCGCGAAGACGGCGAGACCGACGGCTTCCTGGATACGGTGCGCGAGGCGATGCTCGCCTGTGTCGCGCGCGGCTGTGGAGGCGCGGGCGAGCTGCCCGGCGGCCTGAAGGTACGGCGTCGCGCCAAGGACCTGCACGAGCGGCTGCTGGCGCGCGGTCCGCGCAGCGACCCCTCCGCCGTGTTCGAATGGGTGAGCCTGTGGGCGCTTGCCGTGAACGAGGAGAATGCCGCCGGCGGCCGCGTCGTCACCGCGCCCACCAATGGCGCGGCCGGCGTGCTGCCGGCGGTGCTGAAATATTATGAGGTGTTCACCGCCGCGCCGACGCCCGCCGGCAGTCGCCTGCTGCTGACCACGGCGGCGGCGATCGGATTCCTCTACAAGAAGCGCGCTTCCATCTCGGCGGCGGAGATGGGGTGCCAGGGCGAGGTGGGGGTTGCCTGCTCGATGGCGGCGGCGGGGCTGGCGGCGGCGCTGGGCGCGACCAATCGCCAGATCGAGAATGCCGCCGAGATCGGCATGGAGCATAATCTGGGGCTCACCTGCGATCCGATCGGCGGCCTCGTCCAGATACCCTGTATCGAGCGCAACACGATGGGCGCGATCAAGGCGATCAACGCCGCCTATCTGGCGTTGCAGGGCGACGGCCGCCACATCGTGAGCCTGGACGCGGTGATCGAGACGATGCGCCAGACCGGCGAGGACATGCGATCGAAATACAAGGAGACCAGCCTCGGCGGCCTTGCCGTCAACGTGGTGGAGTGCTGACGGCCCCGGCGCCCCGGTAACGATCGAACCAGGCGAGGATCGCCGCTGCCTTGGCCGCCGATTGCGACGGACGCGCGGCGATGCCGCCATGGCTGGCATCCGGCACCTTCACCAGCGCCGTCGGCACGCCCCTGATCTGGAGCGCGGCGTAGTATTGCTCGGCCTCGCTCACCGGCGTGCGATAGTCGTTCGAACCGACCACCACGAGCGTGGGCGTCGTCACATTGCCGACGAGCGACAGCGGCGAGCGCGCCCAATAGCCCATCGGGTCCTCCCACGGCAGCTTGGCGAACCAGTAGCGCGAGGTGAACAGGGTAGCATCCATCGTCAGCGCCTCGCTGACCCAGTTGATGACCGGCTTCTGCGTGGCCGCCGCCTTGAAGCGGTGCGTCTTGCCGACGATCCACGCCGTCAGCACGCCGCCGCCCGAGCCGCCGGTGACGAACAGATTGTCCGGATCGGCCACCCCGGCGGCGATCGCGGCATCCACCCCCGCGATCAGATCGTCATAATCCTCCGACGGATACCGCTTGTTGATGAGGTTGGCGAAGGCGTCGCCATAGGAGGTGCTGCCGCGCGGATTGGCGTAGAGCACGGCATAGCCCGCCGCGGCGTAAAGCTGATCGTCGGTGGAGAAGGAGGGGCCATAGGCGCTGTGCGGGCCGCCGTGGATCTCCAGGATCAACGGCACCCGCGCGCCCGCCGTGTAGCCGGGCGGCGTGACGAGCCATGCGTCGATCGCCCGCCCATCGGGCGCGGTGACGGGCAGCTTGCGCACCTGCCCGAGCGCCTTGGTGGCGAGGGTGTCGTTCAGGTGGGTCAGGCGGCGTCCGCCTTTGACATCCGCGACATAGACGTCGGCCGGCTGGAGCGAGCCGCCGCCGGTGAAGGCGACGATGCCGCCCTTCGACACCGAATAGTCGCCGCCGGTATAGGGCCGGTCGAAATCGCTGCCGACCAGACCGCCGACGATCGGCGTGACGCGGCCGTCGAGCGAGATGCGCGCGACCTTCTTCTCCCCCTTGTCGTCATAGGAGACGATCAGGCTGCGCCCGTCCGCCGTCCATTTCGCCTCGTCGATGCTGCGATCGAGCCCGGCGGTGAGCGAGCGGGCGCCGCCGCCATTGCGATCGCCGACGTAGAGCTGGTTGTTCTCGTAGCTGCGGCGGGTGTCGTCATAGCCGATCCACGCGATGTGGCTGCCGTCGGGCGAGGCGACAGGCCGCTCGTCCGGCCCGTTGCGCTTCGTCAGCGCGGAAAGCGTGCCGCTGGCGACATCCACCGCATAGACTTCGGAATTGGCGAAATCGCGCTCCGCATCCGGGCCGCGCACCGCGCTGAACAGGAGCGCCCGGCCGTCCGCCGTCCACGACAGCGGGCCGGCATCGTCATATTTGCCGAATGTGAGCTGGCGCGGCGCGCCGCCATCGGCCGCGATAACGAAGACGTGATCGTTGCCCGGCTTGATGTAGCCGCCGCCATCGGCGCGGTAGGTGATGCGATCGATCACCTCCAGCGGCTTGCCCCAGTCCGCCCCCTCCGGCTTGGCGGGCGCCTTGCCCAGCGTGGTGGCCTCGCCTGGCACCGTCATGATGTAGGCGATCGACCGGCCGTCCGGCGACCAGGCGAGGCTGCCCGGCGCATCAGGCAATACGGTGAGCTTCGCCACCGCGCCGGTCGCCATCCAGCGGACGGAGAGCTGCGACGGCGCCTTGTCCTCCGCGCCCGAGACGAACGCCAGCCGGGTGCCGTCGGGCGACGAGCGCGGCGAGGTGCCGCCCGCGCCCGCGACGAGCGGCGTCTGCGCGCCCGTCTTCACGTCGACCAGCCAGATGGTCGACCGGGCGCGATCGGTCATGATGTCGTTCGACTTGCGGACATAGGCGATGCGGCTGCCGTCCGGGCTGATCTGCGGATCGCTAGCGGCGGACAGGCCGAACAGATCGCCGCCGGTAAAGGTGCGGACCGGCCCGTCAGCCACCGGCTGGGCGAGCGCCGGCGCGGTGGCGAGCAGCAGGGAAAGCAGGATGGCCGAACGCCGCATGATCGTTCCTCAGTCTGGTTTGACAGAACTCTGCCCGCGATGATCCGCCGCGTCTACGCGGCGGCGACCGCTCCGCGCCGCCACTCGGTGACGAAGTAGATCAGCAAGCCCGCCACGTTCCACAGCGCGAATAATCCCTGCGTGCGGTGCGGCAGGCTCCAGAACAGATACAGGCAGCCGAGGATCGCGAACGGCCCGCACAGCCAGGCCAGCGGCGCGCGGAAGCGGCGCGGGCGGCCGGGCTCGCGCAGCCGCATGATGAGCAGGCAGGCGGAGACGGCGGTGAACGCCACCAGCGTGCCGGCATTGGCGAGCGCCGCGATCTCCTCCAGCGGAATGAAGCCGGCGAGGACGGAGACGAGCGCCGCCGTCACCAGCGTGATCCGCACCGGCGTGCCCGTGCGCGGGCTGACGGCGGCGAGCCATGCGGGCAGCAGCCCGTCGCGTGCCATCACGAAGAAGATGCGGCTCTGCCCATACAGGAAGGCGAGGATCACCGTCGGCAGCGCCACCACCGCCGCCGCGCCGATCAGCGCCGCGGCACCCGATCGGCCGAGGTTGCGCAGGATCAGCGCCAGCGGCTCCGGACTATGGGCGAACTGGGCGAAGGGGGTGGAGCCGATCGCCACCGCCGCCACGCCGATATAGATGGCGGTGCAGATCAGCATCGATCCGACGATGCCGATCGCCAGATCCCGCTCCGGCCGCTTGGCCTCCTCCGCCGCCGTGCTGATCGCATCGAAGCCGTAGAAGGCGAAGAAGATGATCGCCGCCGCCGCCATCACGCCGTGTCCGACGCTTGCCACCTCCGTCTTGGCGAAGCCGTAGGGCATGAACGGGCTGAACCGCGCCAGATCGAAGTGGGGCAGTGCGATGAACACGAACAGCAGCAGCGCGGCGATCTTCATCAGCACCAGCACGGCGTTGACAGTGGCGCTCTCCCGCGTGCCGCCCGCGAGCGCGGCGGCGACGAGGCCGATGATGCCGATCGCCGGCAGGTTGATCGCGCCGCCGGCATGGGGCGCGGCCACCAGTTGCTGCGGGAGATCCACCCCGACCGACTTCAGGAAGCCCACCGCATAGGCCGACCAGCCGACCGCCACCGCGCTGACCACCAGCGAATATTCGAGGATCAGGCTCCACCCGACGATCCAGGCGATGCCCTGCCCGATCACGACATAGCTGTAGGTATAGGCGCTGCCCGAGGCGGGGATCATCGTCGCCACCTCGGCATAGGCCAGCGCCGCGCAGGCACAGACGAGGCCGGCGATCAGGAAGGACAGGATCACCCCCGGCCCGGCCAGGTTCGCCCCCACCCCGATCAGCGTGTAGATGCCGGTGCCGACGATCGCGCCGACGCCCAGCGCCGTCAGGTGCCACCAGCTGAGCGTTCGCGGCAGGCGGTGGCCGGCCGATGCCTCCACCTCCAGCGGCTTGCGCTGCATGAACCGGCTCGTCATCGCGTGTCTCCCCTGCCCCGTTGTGACGCGGCGGGGCGGAAAGGCAAGATCAGCGCGGCGGGAACGGCGGGGTGAAATCACGCTGGCGCCAGATCGGCTCCGGCGGCTCCTCCGGATCGCGCGGCGCATCGGCGAGATAGCCGAAGAAGGTGGCGATCAGCCGCTCGCTCGCATCCAGGATC
>CAXTTS010000174.1:562-6918 GCA_964247265.1 uncultured Sphingomonadaceae bacterium | reverse complement strand
AGGTGATCGCCGACGCGCAGTCCGATCGCGTGCTGGGCGTGTGGATCGTCACCAGCCTGGCCGGCACGATGATCGCGCAGGCGGCGCAGGCGATGGAGTTCGGCGCGACCAGCGAGGACATCGCCTACACCTGCCACGCCCACCCGACGCATTCGGAGGCGATCAAGGAAGCGGCGATGGCGGTGACGGGCAAGCCGATCCACATGTGAGGCGGAGCGGCACTGATGCGGGAGCCCGCCTTCTGCCGCGCCGCCCGTTCCTAGCACGAGGGAGCTCCCGATCTTCCCCGATCAGGGGCACCTTGGCAGCCATTGACCGCCATCGTACGTCCCGGCACTGCTTGTCGTCGCGATCGCAACGACAAGCTTCAATTACGGTGATGTTGTCCGCCCCGGTTCGACCAAAGTCTTCCAGATCGATCGCTTTGCCCGTTTGTTAACCGTTGGAGCGTCTCCTGCCTCTAGGCGCACCAGCGCGTTCCGCCAGGCGGTGCGTCGCGAACCGTGCACATCACGGCCGTTGCTGGCGACGCCTGCGTTGACACCATATCGTAGCGGGTTTCACGACGTGTCCGAAATGATCGACAAGGGCAAAGATCCCGCTCGCATCACGCGCGGGCGACCATCGAAGCAGGATGCGCAACTGCTGCGGAAGCGCATCCAGGCGACGGCGCTGGAGGAATTTCGCCGGCGTGGTTTTGCAGGCACCAGTATCGATGGCATAGCCCGCGCCGCCTCCGCCAGCCGCACCACGATCTATGCACTATATGCCGACAAGCAGACGCTGTTCACCGAGATCGTCAAGGCGACGATCACCGGAAACGATATCGCCGGGGTTGTCGCCTTTGACGATCGTGAGCCCGCCGTCGTGCTGCGCGAGGCGATGCAGGTTCTCAACCGCATTTACTATCGCCAGCCCAATCTCGAGATCATCCGGCTGTGCATCGCGGAGGCGGATCGCTTTCCGGATCTCTTCGAGCAGGTGCTGAGCATATTGGCACGGACGCTGACCGGCCTCGTCGGCTATTTCGAACGAATGCGGTCCACGGGTTCGATGATCGTCGAAGACAGTGCCCGCGCCGCCTTGCTGTTCAACATGCTGGCGCTCGGCTCGCTGAAGCCCTTCTTCATCCACCAGGATCGCCTGTCGCACGAGGACACATGCGGTCATCTCGACCTGGCGTTGCAGCTGTTCCTGCGTGGCTGCTTCCGTGACGACACCAACGCTGCTGCCGCCAACGAGCCAGCCATCGCCCGGTGACGCGCGCGCCGGTGCCCGTGATCCTCAACCCGCGCGCGGGCACCGCGTCGGGCCTGGGCGACGGGCTCGCGGAGGAGATACAGCGGGCGTTCGCGACGGCCGGGCTTTCGGTCGAAATCCTCATCGTCGGGGGGCCGCAGCTCACGCCGATGGTCGCGGCCCATAAAGAGGCGCCGCTCGTGGTGATTGGCGGGGGCGACGGCACGCTCGGCACTGCCCTGGCAGCGCTGCACGGCGAACGGGGTACAATCGGCCTGCTCCCGCTCGGCACCCGCAACCATCTTGCGCGCGATCTCGGCCTCCCCACCGATCTTGCCGGCGCGGCGAAGGTGATCGCCGCCGGCGCGACACGGATGATCGATCTCGCGACGGTGAACGGCCGGGGCTTCGTCAACAATGCGTCAGTCGGCGTCTATCCGCTGATGGTGCGCCACCGCGATGCCGTGGCCCGGAGCGGCCTGCCCAAGTGGCTCGCGACGATACCCGCCGCATGGGCTACCCTGCGCCGCCTGCCGCATCACCGCATCCACTTGGAAACGGCCGATGCGATCGATCGCGGCCTGCGCACGCCGCTGCTGTTCGTCGGCAACAACCGCTACACGCTGGAGCGCGGCCGCATCGGGCAGCGTGCGGCGCTCCACGACGGCACGCTGTCCGTCTTCGTGGTGGATGCCCAAAGCCGGCGCGGACTGCTTTTGCTCGCCGCGCGAATATTGCTGGGCCGGGCTGATCCGGAGCGGGATTTCGGCGCCGTCGGCGAATGGCGTGCGCTCACGGTGCGATCACACGCGCGCCGGATCGACGTGGCGATCGATGGCGAGGTCCATCGCCTCGCCACGCCATTGCTTTTCGCCGTGGCACCGGGTGCGCTGAGAATCTGCGTACCGGCACGGGACGCGGCGGCCTAGTCGCCGTCGAACGCCACCAGCGTGCCGACGGTCACGCCTTCGGCCGCCAGCTTTCTGGCTCCACCGAGGTCGGGCAGGTCGATCACGAAGCTCGCGGCCGCCACCTCGCCGCCGGCGTTGCGGATCAGCCGCACCGCCGCCAGCGCGGTGCCGCCGGTGGCGATCAGGTCGTCCACCAGCAGCACCCGTGCGCCCGGCACCACGGCATCCTCGTGCATCTCCACCCGATCCTGGCCATATTCCAGCGCATAATCGACGCCGACCGTCACGCCGGGCAGCTTGCCGTCCTTGCGGATCAGCACCAGCCCCACGCCCAGCGCATGCGCCACCGCCGCGCCGAAGATGAAGCCGCGCGCCTCGATCGCGGCCACCATGTCGATCGGCCCATCATATAAGGAAGCGAGCCGCGCGATCGTCGCCGCCAGCCCACGCCCGTCGAGCAGCAGGGTGGTGATGTCGCGAAATTGGACGCCGGGCTTGGGGAAATCGGGGATCGTCCGGATCAGCGCGGCGATGTCCTGGTTTTGGTTCATCCTGCAACCTCCCTCTCGGCATTACGCACATGAAGAGGGAGCGGCCCTCTTGCGAAAGCCGCTCCCGCCAGGTTGATCGGGGAAGCGATGCTTCCCCTCACGCTCAATGCTTACGATCGGCCCAGATATTCTGGTACGAGAAGTAGGCCAGAACGGTCGCGATCATCAGGAAGATCGCCACGGCCAAGCCGGTGCGGTGACGGTCCTCCAGCTTCGGCTCGGCCGTCCAGACGAGGAATGCGGAGACGTCCTGCGCCATCTGATCGACCGTGGACTTCGTGCCGTCCGAATAGCTCACCTGCCCGTCGGCCACCAGCGGCGGCGGCATCGCGATGTTGAGGTTCGCGAAATACGGGTTGTAGTGCGTCGTCGCGGAAGGCTTGGCGTCCGGAAACTTCGCCAGCAGCTCGGCCGGCGGCTTCTGGTAGCCGGTCAGCAGCGAGTGGACATATTGCGCCCCGCCCTCACGCGCCTTGGTGATGAGCGAGAGATCCGGCGGCAGCGCATTGTTGTTGCCGGCGCGGGCCGCGACCTCGTTCGGATAGGGGCTCGGGAGCGGGTCCGACGCGATCGACTTGCGGCTCGCGGGCTCGCCGGTCTCCGGGTTGATCGAGGGGGTTTCCACCGCCCACTGATTGGCGATGGCCTTCACCTCGGGCTTGCTGAAGCCGATCTCCTCCAGATCGCGGAAGGCGACCCGCTTCATCGAATGGCAGGCCGAGCAGACTTCCTTATAGACCTGGAAGCCGCGCTGCAGCTGCTGACGATCGAACTTGCCGAGCGGGCCGTTGCTGGCGAGCGCCAGCGGCTTCGGCTCGCGATGGAACATCTCCACCGCGGTTTCCGGTTCGGCCTCGCGGGTCGTGAAGATGACCGCGAAGAGCAAGGCGGCGATGAAGCCCAGGCCCACGATGGGGGCGATGAGGGGGCCGAAGAAGCGGAGCATGATCTGTCTTTCTCCCGGGCTCAGGCCGTCTGGGTGCCGAACGGAGCGGCTTCGGCCTTCTCGCCGTGCAGCACCGATTCCGAGATCGAGTGGGGCAGCGGCAGCGGCCGCTCGATCCGCGAGACGATAGGCAGGATGACGAGGAAGTGGGCGAAATAATAAGCGGCGCAGATCTGGCTGCCCAGCACCACCATGTTGCTCGGATGCGCCTGCCCGAGATAGCCCAGCACCAGCACGTCCGCCACAAGCACCCAGAAGAACCAGCGGTACATCGGGCGGTAGTTGGATGAACGCACCGGCGAACTATCGATCCACGGCAGGAAGAACAGCAGCAGGATCGCGCCGAACATGGCCATCACGCCCCACAGCTTCGCCGGGATCCACAGGAAGTTGAAGGTGAACGCCTTCAGGATCGCGTAGAATGGCAGGAAGTACCACTCCGGCACGATGTGCGCTGGGGTGGAGAGCGGGTTGGCCGGGATGTAGTTGTCGGCGTGGCCCAGCGCGTTCGGCGCGAAGAACAGCACCAGCGCGAACAGGGTGAGGAACACGCCGAGGCCGAAGCCGTCCTTGGCGGTGTAATAAGGATGGAACGGCACCGTATCCTGCGGCCCCTTCACGTCCACACCCGTCGGGTTGTTCGAACCGGGGATGTGCAGCGACCAGATGTGCAGCACGATCACGCCGGCGATCACGAACGGCAGCAGATAGTGCAGCGAGAAGAAGCGGTTCAGCGCCGCATCGTCCGGCGCAAAGCCACCGAGCAGCCAGACACGGATCGGCTCGCCCACCACCGGGATCGCCGAGAAGAAGCCGGTAATAACCTGAGCGCCCCAGAAGCTCATCTGTCCCCAAGGCAGAACATAGCCCATGAAGGCGGTGGCCATCATCAGCAGGAAGATCACCACGCCGAGCAGCCAGATCATCTCGCGCGGCGCCTTGTACGATCCGTAATAGAGGCCGCGGAAGATGTGGAGATACACGACGATGAAGAAGAAGCTCGCGCCGTTGGCGTGGGCATAGCGGATCAGCCAGCCCGAATTGACGTCGCGCATGATGTGCTCGACGGAATCGAAGGCGATCCCGCCATTGGCCGCATAATGCATCGCCAGCACGATGCCGGTGATGATCTGGATGCCCAGCGCGGCACCGGCGAGGACGCCGAAGTTCCAGAAATAGTTCAGGTTGCGCGGCACCGGATAGCCGGCGCCCACCGCATTGTAGACCAGCCGCGGCAAGGGCAGCCGCTCGTCCAGCCACTGCATGGCGGGGTGCTTGGGTGCATAATGCTGTGCCCAGGGAAAGCTCATCGTCGGTTACCCCTCAGCCGATCTGCACGACGGTATTGGATTTGAACGCATAGTCCGGAACCTGCAGGTTCTTCGGCGCCGGGCCTTTGCGGATGCGCGCGGCGGTATCGTAGGCGGAGCCGTGGCACGGGCAGAAATAGCCGCCGAACTCGCCGCGAGTCTCGCCCTCGCCGGCCCCCAGCGGAACGCAGCCGAGATGGGTGCAGACGCCCATCGTGATCAGCCAGTTCTGGTGGCCTTCCTTGGTCCGCTCGGCCAGCGTCTGCGGATCGCGCAGCGACGAAACCGGCACGGCGTTGGCCTCGCCGATTTCCTTCGCGGTCAGGTTGCGGATGAACACGGGCTGCTTGCGCCACGACGTCTTGATCGCCTGACCGGCTTTGATCGCCGAGAGATCGACCTCGATCGAGGCGAGCGCCAGCACGTCGGCGGAAGGGCTCATCTGGCCGATCAGCGGGATCAGCACGGTCGCCGCGCCCACCCCGGCGAAGCTCACGGCGGCGATATTGATGAAGTCGCGCCGGCGAGGGCCTTCGCCCTCATGCCCGTCGACCGGGCTTTCTGTCTGTTCGAGCGTCGCCATGTAACGGACCCTATCGCTGCCACGAATATCGCGAGGCATAAGGGACTTCCCCGTTTCCGACGACCCCCAAACGCACCACGTCTCCGCCCTGTACCCCCGGCGGATGCCCGCGCTGATAGCGCCCCCCTCGCCTTCTTGCCAACTGGTAATCGTTCCGCATGGTTCTTTGAGAATCGTTCGCATAAAACGGCCAGATGCGGATCGCCCTCTACCAGCCCGATATCGCCGGCAATGTCGGCACCATCCTGCGCACCGCCGCCTGTTTCGACGTCACGGTGGACGTGATCGAGCCGTGCGGCTTTCCCTTCGCGATCGATCGCCCGGCACGCGGGCTGCGCCGCGCCGCGATGGACTATGCCGATTTCAGTGAAGTACGCCGCCATGCCGACTGGGCGACGTTCCGCGCGACGGCGGCGGGCAGGATCGTCCTGTTCACCACCCGCGCCGCCGTGCGCCTGCCCGATGCCCGCTTCGCGCCCGACGACGTGCTGCTGTTCGGATCGGAAGGCGCCGGCGTGCCGGACGAGGTGCATGCCGCCGCCGCGTTTGCCATCCGCATCCCGCTTGCGGCGGGCACGCGCTCCTTGAATGTCGCGGTCTCGGCTGGCATCGCGCTGGCCGAGGCGTTGCGGCAGACGGGGTTGTTTCCGGCATGATCGAGCTTGATGGGCAGCAGCAGGCAGCGCGCGACTGGTTCGAGGCGCTGCGCACCCGCATCTGCACCGCGTTCGAGACGATCGAGCGGGAGGCCGGCAGCGATGCCGCCTTCGCCTATACGCCGTGGGCGCGGGATGGCGGCGCGGAAGGCGGCGGCGG
>CAXTTS010000174.1:0-552 GCA_964247265.1 uncultured Sphingomonadaceae bacterium | reverse complement strand
GAACGGGCGCGTGTTCGAGAAGGTGGGCGTCAACGTCTCCACCGTCGGCGGCGCCTTCTCGCCCGAGTTCGCCAAGAACATCCACGGCGCGGCCGATGATCCCAGCTTCTTCGCGACCGGGATCAGCCTCGTCGCGCACATGGCCAATCCGCATGTGCCGGCGGTCCACATGAATACGCGTTTCCTCGTCACGACAAAGCGGTGGTTCGGCGGCGGCGCCGATCTCAACCCGCCGATCCCGTATCCGGACGACACGGCCGATTTCCACCGCGCGCTGAAGGCCGCTTGCGATGCCCATCCGCCCGGCGACTACGATCGCTTCGCCCAATGGGCGGAGGAGTATTTCTGGATACCGCACCGCCATGTCGCCCGCGGCGTCGGCGGCATATTCTACGATCATCTCGAATGCAGCGACGATGCGGAGTTCGCCGCCGCCTTCGCCCTTACCCGTGCGGTGGGGGAGGCGTTCCTCGCGATCTTCCCGGCGATCGTGCGGCGGCGCATGGGCATCGCCGCGACCGACGAGGACCGCGCG
This sequence comes from uncultured Sphingomonadaceae bacterium, assembly GCA_964247265.1. Lineage (GTDB taxonomy): Bacteria > Pseudomonadota > Alphaproteobacteria > Sphingomonadales > Sphingomonadaceae > Alterirhizorhabdus. The sequence goes on along the minus strand of CAXTTS010000174.1, from coordinate 17 downwards.
ACGATGCTCGCCTATCG
>CAXTTS010000173.1:0-6951 GCA_964247265.1 uncultured Sphingomonadaceae bacterium | reverse complement strand
GGGCGAACGGCCGCGCCAGCAGGTGCATCGCGCCATCCAGCGCCCGCGCCACGCCGCGCGGATCCCCGCCGCGCCGTTTCCAGCCGACCAGATCGTTCAGGATCACCGGCTCCTTCAGCCCCATCGCCAGCCCCTCGACGTCGAACGCGCGGGCGATCAGGGTGGACAGGCAGAAGGCGGAGTGGAACAGGAAGTGGATCGGCGCGGCCGGCGGCAAGGCGGCAACGCTATCCGCCAGGCGCAGCACGACAGGATCGCCGGCGGGCAGATACTGATCGGTGATGAAGGTGGCGGCGCGGTGCGTTTCGCGCGGGACGTGGCGGAAATGGACCGCATCCTGCCCCGGATCGTAGCGATGGGCGAGCCACGCCGGATCGCCGACGATCCTTCCGATCGGTGCCGATGCAGTCATGCGCGGCAGCCTTAGCCGCCGCCGCCGCCGGCGCAAGCGCGGCGTGCGATCGCGATACCACGGCGTCGCGAAAGCGATTACGCTACGCGCATGGAGAAGGAAACGATGGGGCGCCGGCACAACAGCGGCGTGCAGCAGGGATGACCCCGATCCTGCTCGCGCTGGCACTCGCGGCTGCGCCGGTGGCGGAGCCCGCGATCCCGCCCGCGCAACTCGACGATACGCTGGAGGTGACGGGCGAAGAGGTCGGCGCGCGCCAGGTCCAGTCGCGGATGCTGGTTCCCGTGGAGATAAATGGCGCGGGACCTTACCGCTTCATCGTCGACAGCGGCGCCGACCGCTCGGTGATCGGCAGCGACCTCGCCCGCCGTCTCGCCTTGCCGGCCGAGGGGATGGTGATGCTGCACGGCATGGCCGGCGTCAGCCGGGTCGCCACCGTGCGGCTGGACCGGCTGCGCGTCGGAACGAGCGAGATCCCCGGCATCGTCGCGCCGGCGCTGCCCGAACGCTTCCTCGGCGCGCAGGGGCTGCTCGGCATCGATGCGCTCGCCGAACAAAGGCTGATGCTGGATTTCGAGAAGCGGACGATCACGGTGCAGGATGCCCGGCGGCCGGCCTCCCCGAGCGCGGACGAGATCGTCGTGACGGCCCGCCGCCGCAAGGGCCAGCTGATCCTCACGCAGGTCGAGGTGCTGAAGCGGCCGATCTATGCGGTGATCGATACGGGATCGCAGGCGACCATCGGCAATGCCGCGTTGCGCGCACGGCTGGGCGGGCGCCATCGCCCCGCCACCCCGGTCACGCTCGTCAGCGTGACCGGCCAGACGATCATGGCGGAGGAGATGATCGTGCCGGAGATCCGGATCGGTCGGGTGACGCTTCGCGACGTCCCCCTCGCCTTCGCCGACGTACCGCCCTTCGCCATGTTCGGCTTGGCCAAGCAGCCGGCGATGCTGCTGGCACCGATACGCTGGAGGCGTTCCGCCGCGTGTCGCTGGATTTCCGCGCCCGCAAGATCCGCTTCGCCGTGCGGCACTGAGGCAGGATTGAGCGGTGTGGCTTATTGGTAACACGCTAATGTGAAAGGCGCGTGTCAGTCGGCTGAACGATACATTAACGTTGTGCAACTCGAAATCGAGCGGAGAATGGCCCCATGAGCGCAGGCAGCTGCGCATGACCGTTTTGTGGGGCTCACATGATCAGGACTCATCTTTTCGCGGCAACCGCGCTCGCGGGCACGCTTGTCTCCCTCCCCGCCATCGGCTTCGCCCAGACGAGCGCCCCTGCGGTGCCGACCACGGCCGAAGCCAGCTCGGATCAGCCGCCCGCAGCCGCGCCTTCGGCCACGATCGCCGCCAGCGACAGCAGCAGCGAAGCCGGCACGATCGTCGTCACCGGCTCGCGCATCCGCCGCCCGAACCTCGATTCCGGCGCGCCGATCACCACCGTCAGCGGTGCCGAGTTCTTCCAGACCGGCAAGGTCTCGGTCGGCGACATCCTCAACGAGCTGCCGCAGCTCGCCACCACGTTCAGCCAGCAGCAGTCCACCCGCTTCCTCGGCACGCGCGGCCTGAACCTGATCGACCTGCGCAACCTCGGCTCGCAGCGCACGCTCGTCCTCGTCAACGGCCGCCGCCATGTCGCGGGCGATATCCTCAACACCGGCGTATCGCCGGACATCAACACCATCCCGACCGACCTGATCGAGAGCGTCGACGTCATCACCGGCTACGGCTCGTCGGTCTATGGCTCGGATGCGATCGCCGGCGCAGTCAACTTCAAGCTGAAGCAGAATTACGAAGGCGTGCAGGTCCGCGGCCAGTCCGGCGTCAGCCAATATGGCGACGGCAGCAACCAATATGTCTCGGCTCTCGCCGGAACGAACTTCGCCGATGATCGGGGCAATATCGCCGTAAACCTGGAATATGCCCGGCAGGGCAAGGCCTTTTCCTCCAACCGCGGCAAGCTGCGCCGGGCGAATGGCCTCGTCGTGGTCGATTCGGACACCGGCGCGAGTTCCGACGGCAATCCCGATCGCGTCTTCCTGCGCGACATCCGCTCGCCGAGCATCTCCCTTGGCGGAACGTACCGCGTGGCGAGCCCGACCGGCGCGTGCGGTCGCGATCCGTTGGGCGCGGCTTACAACTGCTCCTACTTCTTCCAGCCCGACGGCACGTTGACGCAGCAGACCGGCCAGCGCGTCGGCCTCGCCCCGATCGGCAGTTTCCTCGGCGGCAACGGCTATTCGGGTCGTGAGGGTGAGCTGTCTTTGCTGTCCCCGCGTCTGCAGCGTTATTCCGCCAACGTCCTTGGCCATTTCGACGTGTCGGATGCGTTCGTGCCCTTTTTCGAGGCGAAATATGTCCGCTCGGAAGCGCAGGGTTCGCAAAGCGGTCCGTTCTTCTCGCAGGGCACCACCCTGGCCGATCCGGCAGCGGCCACGGCGATCGGCAATCGTGAGCAGATCCGGCTCGACAATCCGTACCTGACGCCGCAGGCACGGGCGCAGATCGTCGCACTGCGCGCGGCCAACGGCCAGGCTTCGACCGACGCCACGCGCTTTTCGCTCAGCCGCAACTGGCTCGATTTCGGCATCCGCGACGAAAAGATCGTCCGCGAAACCTATCGTGGCGTTCTGGGCGTGCGCGGCACCTTCAACGAGGATTGGAGCTACGAGGTTTCCGCGAACTACGGCGAGCATCACGAGAAAAACAAGATCATCTCGAACGTGAACGTCCAGCGTTACCTGCTCGGCGTCGACACCGTCCGCAACGCCGCGGGCCAGATCGTCTGCCGCTCGCAGGTGAACCCGGCCGCCGCGCTCGGCGCGTTGACCGATGCGAATGGCGACCCGCGCACGGTCGCGAACGATCCGTATCTGGCGGCAGACGTTGCGGCGTGCGTGCCGATCAATCCGTTCGGCCAGGGCACGCTCAGCCAGGCGGCGCGCGACTATGTGAACGTCAACTCGCGGGCCAGCGGCAAGATCACCCAGTTCGTCGGCAGCGGCTTCGTCTCGGGCGATCTCAGCCAGCTGTTCGAGCTGCCGGGCGGCCCGATCGGCTTTTCGGTCGGTGCCGAATATCGTCGCGAGACGCTGAAGTACCAGCTCGATGCGCTGACGCAGGGCGGCTACGCCTTCTACAACGCGATCCCGTCGTTCAGCGCGCCCTCGTTCGAGGTGAAGGAGGCATTTGCCGAGCTTCGCGTGCCGCTGTTGAAAGACATCCCCTTCTTCAAGGAACTTACGCTCTCGGGCTCGGGCCGCGTTTCCGACTATAAGGGCGCGACCGGTACTGTCTATTCCTACGGTGGACAGGTCGAGTGGCGGCCGATCAGCGATATCCTGCTGCGCGGCAGCTATCAGCGCGCGATTCGTGCGCCGAACCTGAAGGAGCTGTACGAAGCACAGGGGCAGAATTTCGCCCCGGCTCCGAACGATCCGTGCTCGGCGCGCAACCTCAGCGCCGGATCGTCGACGCGCTCCGCCAATTGCGCGGCAGCGGGACGGCCGGCCGGCTATGATTTCGTCTATGTGCAGTCGATCTCGATCCTGTCCGGCGGCAACCCAAATCTGACGGAGGAGACTTCCGACAACTATACCGTCGGCACAGTCATCACGCCGTCCTTCGCCCCTGGCCTGTCGCTGTCAGTCGATTACTTCACGATCACGGTTAACAAGGTTATCTCGTCGATCGATGCCCAGACCATCCTCAACAACTGCTACGATTCGGCGGACCTGAACAATCCCTTCTGCAACCTGTTCACCCGCGCCGGTGCTGCCGGTGGCCCGCAGGGCGAGGTGCCGTTCCAGGTGCTCGAAGACTCGCTGCTGGCATCGACCTTCAACTTCGCCAAGCTCAAGGCGCGGGGCATCGACGCCGAACTGGCCTATCGTCACAACTTCGGCCCGGTCACGACCGGCTTCAAGGCGAACTACACCCGCTTCCTCCAGCGCGACGATTTCACCGATCCGAGTGACCCGAGCTTTGCGGATCGTGTCCTGAGCGAGGCGGGCACGCCGAAGGATCGTCTGACGGCCAACGTCGATGCAACCTATGGCAAGTTCACCTTCGGCTACCAGTTCCGCTGGGTCGGCAAGCAGGTGTTCGGCGCGGCCGAGAACACCTATTCGGTGAACGGAGAAGATCCGCAGAACCCGGACTATTCGGATCCGCGCTTCTACGGCAACGTCTTCTACCACGACATCCGCGGCGAATATGCCGTCAACGATCAGTTCGCGATCTATGGCGGCGTGGACAATCTGACGAATCGCTTCGGTCCGTTCGGTTCGACCGGCATCGGCGCCAGTTCTGACAATGTCGGCAACACCGGTCTGTTCGACAATAAGGGCCGTTCCTTCTACGCCGGTGTCCGCGCGAAGTTCTGATCGCGTCCGGTTCAAGGCATCGGGGTCGGCGCGGTCACGCGCCGGCCCCTTCTTTTTGCCCGCCGGTCAAGGCATAGATCCGGCATGAGCGAGACCATCGTCGATCGCGCCGAACGGCTCGCTGCCGGTGGACGCTGGGCAGAGGCGCTGCGGCTGCTGGGGCAGGCTGCGACCAGCGGCGATGTCGATGCGCTCTATACGCTCGCCGCCTGGCATCTGGTCGGCGATCGCGTGCCGCGCGATCTGGTGGCGGCGCGTCGCCTTCTCCGTAGCGCGGTGGCGATCGGGCATGTCGATGCGGCGCTGATGGAGGTCGCGCTCACCGCCAACGGTTCGGGTGGAGCCGCCGACTGGCCCGGCGCGCTGGCGCTGCTGCGGGTGGCATCGCATGGCGATCCCCTCGCCGCCGAGCACCTCGCCCTCATCGATGCGATGCGGATCGATGAGGTGGGCACGCCGCTGACCGTACCGCGTGGCGAACCGCTCGCCACAGCGCCGGACATCCGCCTGTTCCGTGGGTTGCTGAGCCCAGGCGAGTGCGCGCACATCGCATCCTCGTGCAGCGATCTGCTGGAGCCGGCCAGCGTGGTCGATCCCGCCACCGGGCGGTTTATCGCCAACCCGGTGCGCACGTCGCATTCCGCCGTGATCGGCCCGACGCGGGAGACGCTGGTGATCCAGGCGATCAACCGGCGGCTCGCGGCGGCAAGCGCCACCCATGTCTCGCAAGGCGAACCGCTGGCGGTGCTGCATTATGCACCCGGCCAGCAATATCGGCCGCATCACGACGCCCTGCCGCCGGCCACCGCGCGCGGCAACCAGCGCATCCTGACGATGCTCGTCTACCTCAATCACGCCTATGAAGGGGGGGCCACGCGCTTCATGGCAAACGGCCTGGAGGTGCACGGGCGAACCGGCGACGTGCTGCTGTTCGGCAACGTGCTGGCGGATGGCAGCGCCGATCCGGCGGCCCAACATGCCGGCCTGCCGGTCACGCGCGGCGCCAAATGGCTCGCCACCCGCTGGGTCCGCGCGCAGCCACATGACGTGTGGGGCGCGAGGTGATCGGCTGACCGGCGCGCCGTTGCGCCTCCCCCGCGACGATCCCATATCGGCACGTGATGGCAATCCAGATCCGCACCACCCTCGACGAACCCGAAACCGGGCAGGGCTTCGTGCCGCACCGCCCCAGCCGCCCGCCGAAGGGAGAGGGCGGCAAGCGGTTCCGCATCGTCTCCGACTATGAGCCTTCGGGCGACCAGCCGACGGCCATCGCCGAACTGGTCGCGCAGGCGCAGGAGGGGGAGCGCGATCAGGTGCTGCTCGGCGTCACCGGCTCCGGCAAGACGTTCACGATGGCCAAGGTCGTCGAGAAGCTGAACCGGCCGGCCTTGGTGCTGGCGCCGAACAAGATATTGGCCGCCCAACTATATGGTGAGTTCAAGAGCTTCTTCCCCGACAATGCCGTCGAGTTCTTCGTCAGCTACTATGATTATTACCAGCCCGAAGCCTATGTGCCGCGATCAGACACCTATATCGAGAAGGAAAGCTCGATCAACGAGTCGATCGATCGCATGCGTCATTCGGCCACCCGATCGCTGCTGGAGCGGGACGATGTGCTGATCGTCGCCTCAGTGTCGTGCCTCTACGGCATCGGCTCGGTCGAAACCTATTCGGCGATGATCTTCGACCTGAAGAAGGGGCAGTCGGCCGACCAGCGCGAGATCATCCGCAAGCTCGTCGCGCTGCAGTACAAGCGCAACGATGCCGCCTTCGCGCGCGGCAACTTTCGCGTGCGCGGCGACAATCTGGAAATCTTCCCGTCGCATTATGACGATGCCGCGTGGCGCATCAGCTTTTTCGGTGACGATATCGAGGAGATCATCGAGTTCGATCCGCTCACCGGCAAGAAGACGGCCACCCTGCCCAGCGTGCGGATCTACGCCAACTCGCATTATGTCACCCCCGGCCCGACGATGAAGCAGGCCGGCGAGGCGATCCGCCACGAACTGGCCGAGCGGCTGAAGGAGCTTGTTACCGAAGGCAAGTTGCTGGAGGCGCAGCGATTGGAACAGCGCACCAATTTCGACCTGGAGATGATCGCCGCGACCGGCAGCTGCGCCGGCATCGAGAATTACAGCCGCTTCCT
>CAXTTS010000172.1:0-6979 GCA_964247265.1 uncultured Sphingomonadaceae bacterium | reverse complement strand
ATCTTCGACTGCCATTATTGCATCAACCGCAAGAGCTCGAACGTGCGGCGGGCGCGGTTCACCGCGCAGGAGGTGGTCAACCTCACGCTCGCTTTCTACAAGCGCAACTATATCGAGGGGCTGTTCCTCTCCTCCGGCATCATCCGCTCGTCAAATTACACGATGGAGCAGATCGTCGAGGTGGCGCGGTCGCTGCGCGAGGATCACGGGTTTCGCGGCTATATCCACCTGAAGACGATTCCGGATGCCGATCCCGAACTGATCCATCAGGCCGGGCTGTACGCCGATCGCATCTCGATCAACGTCGAACTGCCGACCGAACGCGGGCTGAAGCGGCTGGCGCCGGAGAAGTCCTCGGCCGGGATCGCGGGCGCGATGGGCGGCATCAAGACGGCGATCGAGGACGGGGCCGATGCGAAGAAGCGCTACAAGTCCGCACCGAAGTTCGCGCCGGCCGGCCAGTCCACCCAGATGATCGTCGGGGCGGACAGCGCCAATGACGGCGAGATCGTCACCACGGCGAGCGGGCTGTACGATCGGTTCAAGTTGCGCCGGGTGTATTATTCCGCGTTCAGCCCGATCCCGGATGCGAGCGCGATCCTGCCGCTCCGGCGCCCGCCGCTGATGCGCGAGCATCGGCTGTACCAGTCGGACTGGCTGATGCGCTTCTACGGTTTCGCGCCCAACGAAGTCGTCGCCGCGACCGGGGCGGACGGGATGCTGCCGCTGGATATCGATCCCAAGATGGCGTGGGCGCTCAAGTTCCGCGAGAACTTCCCGGTGGATGTGAACCGCGCGCCACGCGAGATGCTGCTGCGCGTGCCGGGGCTGGGCGTGAAGGCGGTCAACGCGATCATCACCTCGCGGCGGTGGCGCTCGCTGCGGCTGGACGATATCGGGCGGCTGACTGTATCCGCCGCGCGGCTGCGCCCGTTTATCACCACGGCCGACTGGGCGCCGACCGGCCTGATCGACCGGGTGGACCTGAAGGCGCGGGTGACGCCGCCGGCCAAGCAGATGGAATTGTTCGCCGCCTGACGCGTCCGCGTATCAGGCAACCGAACGCTCGCCCGCGCGTCCTCCCGTCATGCGCTCCGTCCACCTTGCCGCTCCCGACGATTTCGATGGCTGGCGCGATGCCGCGCGGTCACTCGCCCTGGCGCGGGTGCCGGCGGATCAGGTCGTCTGGCAGGCGGGGGGCGATGCGCCCGATCTGTTCGGCGACGAGGCGGTGCTGGATGCGCCGGCCGATGCGGCGTTCACCGTGCCGCGCGGCTTCGTGGCGCTGGCGCGCGATGCGATCTGCCATGCCGATCCCGAACGCTGCGCCCTGCTCTATACGATGCTGCTGCGCCTGCGCGACGAGCCGCGACTGATCGACGATCATGCCGATCCGCTGCTCCGCCGCATCGAGGAACTGGCCAAGGCGGTGCGCCGCGACGTCCACAAGATGCGCGCCTTCCTCCGCTTTCGCGAGCTGGCTGAGGGCGACGGCGATCCGCGCTTCGTCGCCTGGTTCGAGCCCGAGCATCATATCGTGCGGATCAACGCCGCCTTCTTCGTCCGCCGCTTCACCACGATGCGCTGGTCGATCCTGACGCCCGAACTCTCGATCCATTGGGACGGCGCGGCGCTGACCGAATCGCCGGGCGCCAGCAAGGCCGATGCGCCGCAGGGCGATCCGCTGGAGGAGACGTGGAAGACCTATTACGCTTCGATCTTCAATCCGGCGCGGGTGAAGATCGGCGCGATGCTGAAGGAGATGCCGAAGAAATACTGGAAAAACATGCCCGAGACCGCGTTGGTGCCGCAACTGATCGCAGGCGCGCAGGCGCGGGAGAGCGGGATGATCGCGGCATCGCAGACCGATATCGGCGGCAACAGCCGCATCGCGTGGGAGGCACTGCGCGACGAGGCCGCGGCCTGCACGCGCTGCCCGCTCTACAAGCCCGCGACACAGACGGTGTTCGGCGAAGGGCCGGTGGATGCCAGGCTGATGTTCGTCGGCGAGCAGCCCGGCGATCAGGAGGATCTGGCCGGCCGCCCGTTCGTCGGCCCGGCGGGGCAGATGTTCGACAAGGCGCTGGCGCAGGCGGGCGTGGATCGCGGGACGGTCTACGTCACCAATGCGGTGAAGCATTTCAAGTTCGAGCAGCGCGGCAAGCGTCGCATCCACGCCAAGCCGCAGGGGCCGGAGATCGACGCCTGCCGCTGGTGGATCGAGCAGGAGCGCGTGCTGATCCGCCCGCCGCTGACGGTGGCGCTGGGGGCGACGGCGGCGCGATCGATGCTGGGCAAGGTCGTCACCATATCGGGCGCGCGCGGCCGCCCGCACGCGCTGGCCGACGGTGGCGAGGGCTGGGTGACGGTGCATCCCAGCTATTTGCTGCGCATCCCCGAACGCGACCGGGCGGAGGAGGAATATGGCCGCTTCGTCGCCGACCTGAAGGCGGCCGGCGAGCGGGTGAAGGAACTGGCGGGGTAGCCCCCGCTCCCCCACTTGGTTCGAGCAGCATCGAGCGCAGTCGAGAAGCGGTCGTCGAGAAGCGGTCGTCGAGAACCGTTCTCGACCTCGAATCTCGAATGCGCTCTATCCTCTACTCGAACTGAACGGGTGGCGGCGCTAGAAGGCCGCCGTCGCCGCGCCGCCCATCATGCGCTGGCGCAGCAGCGGGATCGGCGGGCCGCCAAAATCGAGGAATTCGTCGTGGAACGCCTTCCAGCCGGCGCGGCCGCCCCTCGTCGCGGTCCAGTCGTCGCGCAGCTTGCGGATCATCAGCTTGCCCAGCGTGTAGTTCAGATAGGCGGGATCATAGGTGCCGCGCGCCGCCTGCTGGGTGGCGTTGCCCTCGTCCTGATAGCATTGCTCGCGGAACATCGTCTGCGACTGCGCCTGCGTCATGCCCCGCGCGTGCAGGCCGATGGCCGAGAGGAAGCGGCAATCGCGCAGCAGGGCGTTCGACAGCTGGCCGATATGCGTCGCCGGATCGCCGTTGCGCAGGCCGGCATCCCACATCATCTCCTCGCTATAATGCGCCCAGCCCTCGGCAAAGGCATAACCGACGAACACGCGGCCGAAGATCGACTTGGATCGGTTGGCGTGGAGGAATTGCAGGAAGTGCCCCGGCATCACCTCGTGAACGGAGGTGAACAGCAGGTCCGGCTCACCCGGGATATAGGCATTCTGCACCGTCAGCGTCCACGCCGGATCGGGCGGAGAGATGTAATAGACCGAGGGGATGCCTTTCTCATACGGCCCCGCCGGATCGATATAGGCGCTGTTCTGCCGGTTATAGGGCGGTGACTCTTCCACCAGCGCCTGCTCGGTGCCGGGAATGGTGACGAGATCCTTGGCGAGCACGAAGGCGCGCAGTTCGGGGATCTGTCGGCGGGCGGTGGCGACTGGGCCGCCCTGCCCCTTCACCGCATTCATCTTGTCCATGCACGCCTGGACCGTCGCGCCCGGCGCATATTGGCCGCACGCCGCCTTCAGCGCATCCTGATTGCGCTTGAGATCGGCGCGGCCGACCGCCTCCAGCCGGTCGAGCGGCGTATCCACCGCCTCCGTCGCCAGCAACATGCGGGAGAAGCGCGCCGCCCCCAGCGGATAGTCCTGCGTGGCGGTGGCGCGGCCGGCCTCCAGCCAATCGGCCAGCCCCTTCATCGCCTGCGATGCGGCCCCGGCGGCGGTGGCGAACTCGGCCTGCAGCGCCGGGTCCTTAACGTCGGCGAACGCGACCCTGGCGTCACCCACATAATAATCGGCAAAGCCCTGAAAGCCGGCCTTGCCGTAATTGATGAAGCTGAGCGGCATCGGCGTCGCCAGATTGGCGCGGATCTGCGCGGCGGCCTTGGGCACCGCCCTGGCAAAGGCGATGAACGCCCGCATCCGCGTCGCCTTGTCGGCATAATCGCGCGCGATATAGACGTTCGGATCAAGGCCATTGCCGATATAATAAGCCGGATTGTGGTGCGGCTGGTCCGCATCCTCCAGCCAGAACAGCTTACCCTCGGCCACCTTGACGAGATAGTCGCGCTCCAGCCGCTCGTCCGGCGTCAGCGCGGCATCGGGGAAGGTGCGTGCCTTGGCGATCGACGCGCGCAAGAAATCGCCGGTCTGCTTCAGCCCCGCATCGCTCCAGTCCGGCAGGCGGCCGTCGAAATCGTGGCGGCCCTGATAGACGGCGAACGACGGATCGCGCGCGAAATAGCCGGAGAGGAACTGATCGACGAACCCGGCGAAACCACCGCCCGCGGTCGCGGCCTTCGCCGGTGGCGCCGCCACTGCCGCCGGGCCGAACCCCGCGCCTACGGCTATAGCCAGCGTCGATGCCAGCGCCAGCGCGCCTTGCCGCCATTTCATATGTCTCTCCCGTCGAAATGCCATATTGTCCGCAGCTTGGAAGCGGCCGGCGCAATGGTCAACTCGCCTCGCCGGGCGGAGGCGAGGTCGTCATTCCCAACAATCATGCTTTGTTCTATATCCGCTGCGTGCCCGAAGAGCCCCGCAGCGACGAGCCTGCCGTGCAGCGCCGGATCATCCACGTCGACATGGATGCCTTCTACGCGTCCGTCGAACAGCGAGACGATCCGGGCTTACGCGGGCGGCCGGTGGCGGTGGGCGGCTCTTCCTTGCGCGGGGTGGTGGCGGCGGCGAGTTATGAGGCGCGGGTGTTTGGCGTGCGATCGGCGATGGCATCGGTCACGGCGAAGCGGCGCTGCCCGGACCTGCTGTTCGTGAAGCCGCGCTTCGATGTCTACAAGGCGGTGTCGAACGAGATCCGCGCGATCTTCGCCGAATATACCGACCTGATCGAACCGCTGTCGCTGGACGAGGCCTATCTCGACGTGACGGACACGGTGGCGGCGCACGGATCGGCCACCGCGATCGCGCAGGCGATCCGCGCGGCGATCCGCGAGCGCACCGGCCTGACCGCGTCGGCCGGCGTCTCGTACAACAAGTTCATCGCCAAGATCGCCTCCGACCAGAACAAGCCCGACGGGCTGTGCGTCATCACCCCGGCGCGCGGGCCGGATTTCGTCGCGAGCCTGCCGGTGAAGCGGTTTCACGGCATCGGCCCGGTGACGGCGGCGCGCATGGCACGGCTGGGGATCGAGACCGGTGCCGATCTGCGCGCGCGCCCGCTCGAATGGTTGCAGGCGGAGTTCGGCAAGGCGGCGGGCTATTATCACCGCGCCGCGCGCGGGCAGGACGATCGGCCGGTGCGGCCCAACCGGATCAGCAAATCGGTGGGGGCGGAGCGCACCTTCGATACTGATCTGATCGCGCTGCCCGATCTGCTGGAGCGGCTGGACGTGGCGGTGGAGGCGGCATGGGCGCGGGTGGAGCGCGCACGCTTGCGCGGTCGAACGGTGACGCTGAAGGTGAAGTTCGCCGACTTCCGCCAGATCACCCGCGCCAGGAGCTTCGCCACCCCGATCGCCAGCCGCGTCGCCTTTGCCGAAGCGGGCGCGGCGCTGCTGGCGGCGCTGATGCCGCTGCCGCTGGGCGTGCGGCTGATCGGGCTGACGCTTTCCGGTTTCGGCGAGGAGGAGGCGGAGGAGGAGCGTCAGTTCGGGCTGGCGCTCTGATCTTCTCCCTTTCGCCGATCAGCCCGCGTTGATGACGCCACAGGCGATGCGGCCGCCGCTGGCGCCGCTCGGATCGGTCTTGTAATCGTCCGCCGCGGCGTGGATCACCACGGCCGCGCCGTCGGCGTCGAGCAGCGGCATGTCGCCGCCGGTCAACATGCCGGGGATCGTCGCCTCCAGCCGGCCGGTGCCGTCCGCGCCGACGATCAGGTTTGGCAGGTCGCCCTCGTGCGGGCCGCCCGGCGCATCCTTGCCATGCTTCATGTTCGTCGGGTTCCAGTGCGGCCCGGCGCTGGTGAAGCCCGGCGCCTCGCAGCGGCCGACCGTGTGGATGTGGATGCCGTGCGGGCCGGGCGGCAGCCCCTTGCCTTCCACCACGAGGCGGATGCCATCCTTCAGCGGGGTGAGCGTGGCGGTGGCCATCACGACGCCGCTCTCGCTGGTCAGCGTCGCGCTGGCGGGCGGCGGCGCCTTCGCTCCGGCCGGGCGGGCGCCCATATCCTGCATGCAGCCGCCGAGCGTGGCGGCGGTGCCGAGCAGGCAGAGGGTGGCGAGATGTCGCATCATGTTTCTCCCGATATTGCCCCGCGTGACGCAATCGCCGATGCGGCTTGAGCCAGTCGTCACGATGTTACGTTAATCCAAACGCAAACACAGCGGTGAATAAGGCGGGAACACGCAATTTTGCGCGGCGGGGGCCGCCGAGGGAGAATCATGGTCGCAGGTTCGGATCCGCACGTCGTCGTGATCGGGCTCGGCTATGTCGGGCTGCCATTGGCGGTGGCACTGGCCAAGAGCTTCAAGACCACCGGCTTCGACATCGATCGCAGCCGGATCGACCAGTTGCGCCAGGGCGAGGACCGCACGCGCGAGATCGAGCCGGAGCGGATGAAGGCATCGCCGCTGCTGCTGACCAGCCGTGCCGCCGACGCTACCGGCGCGGACGTGTATATCGTGACCGTGCCGACGCCGGTCGATGCGCAGAACCAGCCCGACCTCGGCCCGCTGATGCGCGGCACGCGGACGGTGGGATCGCTGATCCGCCCAGGCCGCGATACGCTGGTGATCTACGAAAGCACGGTCTATCCGGGCGTGACGGAGGATCTGTGCGGCGCCGAGCTGGAGCGGGTTTCCGGCTGCAGGCGCGGCGTGGATTTCTTCCTCGGCTACAGCCCGGAGCGGATCAATCCGGGCGACCGCGAGCATACGATCGACCGCATCGTGAAGGTGGTGGCCGGCGAGACGCCGGAGATCACCGACCGCATCGCCGCCATCTATGACAAGGTGACGAGCGCGGGCACGTTCAAGGCGGCATCGATCAAGGCGGCGGAGGCGGCCAAGGTGATCGAGAACGCGCAGCGCGACATCAACATCGCCTTCATGAACG
>CAXTTS010000171.1:0-7039 GCA_964247265.1 uncultured Sphingomonadaceae bacterium | reverse complement strand
CGGCGTGACAGGCCGGCGCTCTAACCAACTGAGCTACACCCGCTTGGAAGCGAGGGCCGCCAACTAGGGGAGGCCTACCGGGCTGTCAAGCAGGTCGCGAGCGACTCAGCCGGAAGCCTGTGGATCGTTTGCCGCGGGCGCCGTCAGCGTGCCGTCCTCGAACAGGAAACCGGCGATGTCAGGCTTGCCGGCGGCATCCAGCACGGTCTTGAGGATGATGAGCAGCGGCACGGCGAGCAGCGCGCCGGTGGTGCCCCACACCCAGCCCCAATAGCTGAGCGCCACCAGGATCAGCAGCGGATTGATCGTCAGCCGCCGGCCGACCACCGTCGGCGTCACCACGTTCGCCTCGATCAGATGAATGCCGATGAAGATGGCGGGCGGTAGGAAGGCGTACCAAATGTCGGCAAAGGTCATCAGGCCACCGAGCGCGAGCAGCAGCACCCCCGCGATCGGCCCAAGATACGGCACATAGTTGAGCAAGGCGACCAGGCCGCCCCACATCAGCGGCGTCGGCATGCCGACCGCCCACATCGCGACCGCGACCGTCATTCCGAGCGCCAGGTTGATGAGCGTGATCGTGCCGAGATAGGCGGAGGTGGCGTCGACCATCTCCTGGATCACGCGCGCCGTCGTCATCGCGCTGGAAAAGGAGGAGCGGCTCTGGATCGTGCGGCGGCGCATCCGCGTCCACCCGGCGAGGAAGAAGTAGATCATCAGGATCGAGAAGAACGCCTGCACCAGCGCGTGCGGCGCCGAGGTGGCGACGAGATCGAGCAGCGAGTTCGGCGTCTCGACCGCAACGGTGGTGGCTGCCTTGCCGGGCGCGCGGGCGAGCATCCTGGCGGTATCGTCGACGAACCGCTCGATGCTGGCGTAGATTTGGATCAGCGGCGCCAGATTGCTGCGTACCTGGCCGATGCGGTCGGGCAGCAGCGCGAACCAGGCGGTGGCCGGCACGAGAATGGAAGCGACCGCCACGTTGGCCGCGACGAGGAAGACGATCACGCAGCTGATCGCGGACAGGCCGGACGGGAGGCCGCGCCGCTCCAGCCATTCGAGCATCGGCACCAGCGCGATCGCGATCACCAGCGCGCCGGTGACGGGCAAGAAGAATTCCGCGCCGGCGCGCAAGGCGAACGGCAGAGCGAGCAGCAGCCCAATCCCGCCGATCAGCGTGAGCGATGCGAGCAGCCGATCGCGATGGAGATCCGGGACCGGCTCGGCGCGCGGCTGGTCCGTAGCAAGCGGCAGAAAGCCGGTCGCGGCGGGCGGATCGTCGATCTGTGCATCCATCGCCGATCCCCGCCTTGGCGCCTCGCTCTTCGACTATCGCAGCCTGGCCGATTCGGACAGCGAAAGCGGCTGAACGGCAGCCCGATCGCCCTTCCCGAACGTCCGCTTCTCACCGCTATGGGCGGTCGGCGACGAGTTGTGGCGCAGCAACGATGGTTCCATTTCAAGTTTTCAGACCATCCCGCGCCCACCACGGTTCATCGTAGTGTCATTGTTGAACGGCCGAACCGCCGGCAAGGCGGGGTCGATCCGGTCGTTGGTACGGGGACAAGTCGGTTCCCCAACCCACCCGACAAGACGTGAGAGTGCGACCTCGCCCGAGGTTTTTGGTGTGGGCGGGGGCAGGCTCTTGCGCATCTGAAAGCTGAAGAATGTTGTTATCCGGGCAGATCAGGCTCCTCGCGGCCGGCGCTCTCATCACAGCCACCGCGATACCGGCGACATTCTTCGCCTCGGATGCCTTGCTCGCGGCGACGTTCTCTTCCGAATCACCCGTTCCGATCACTACCGAGGCACCCGCTCCGCAGGATGCCGATCCCGTCGCGACCGACGACACCGTCGTCCAGACCGCCGCCAGCGACGAAATGGATGCCGAGCTTGAGTGCATGACCAAGGTGGTGGTCCACGAAGCCGGCAATCAGCCGCGCGCCGGCAAGCTGGCCGTCGCCCAGCTGATCCTGAACCGCGCGGAGTCAGGCCGCTTCCCCGACAGCATCTGCGGCGTCGTCAACCAGCCCGGCCAGTTCTTTCAGACATCCAGCTACAATCCGCGCCGCGATACCGCCACCTGGGCGAGCGCCATGGAGGTCTCGCGCGAGGCACGCAGCCGGCAGACCGCCGATGTGGCGCCGGGCGCCATGTTCTTCCGCGCCGCCTACACCGCGCCGACCGGCTTCTTTCGCGGCCGCACCCGCGTGGTGACGCTGGGCGACCACGTCTTCTACCGCTGAGTTCCGTTCGGCCGACGCGCGATTTGCGCTCCGCCGCGGCCATGCTATAGGCCCATCGTCCGCCTCGGTTGCGCGTCCTACCGGATGCCGCGTCCGGGGCGGAGTTGTTTTCTTCGCTCCCGAGGAGCCGTCTATGTCTCGCCGCCGCCAGATCTACGAAGGCAAGGCCAAGATCCTGTACGAAGGGCCGGAGCCGGGCACGCTGATCCAGTATTTCAAGGACGATGCGACCGCCTTCAACGCGCAGAAGAAGGGCACGATCTCCGGCAAGGGCGTCCTCAACAACCGCATTTCCGAGCATGTGTTCACCCTGCTCGCGAACATCGGCGTGCCGACCCACTTCATCCGCCGGCTCAACATGCGCGAGCAGCTGATTCGCCAGGCCGAGATCATTCCGATCGAGGTGGTGGTGCGCAACGTCGCCGCCGGATCGATCGTCAAGCGGCTGGGCCTGGAGGAAGGCAGTCAGCTGCCGCGCACGATCATCGAATATTATTACAAGGACGACGCGCTCGGCGACCCGATGGTGGCGGACGAGCATATCGCCTGCTTCGGCTGGGCGAGCCAGGAGGAGATGCACGACATCGCCGACATGGCGATCCGCGTGAACGATTTCCTGACCGGGCTGTTCGCCGGGATCGGCATCCGCCTGGTGGACTTCAAGCTGGAGTTCGGCCGGATCTACGACAACGACTTCGGCCGCGTGATCCTGGCCGACGAGATCAGCCCCGACGGCTGTCGCCTGTGGGACATGGTTTCGGGCGAGAAGCTGGACAAGGACCGCTTCCGGCTGGATCTGGGCGGCGAAGTGGAAGCCTATCAGGAGATCGCGCGGCGGCTGGGCCTGCTGCCGGAAGGCGACACCACGGTGCTGGACATGGAAAAGCACCGCAAGAGCCGCATCAAGAAATAAGGCCCTCTCGGTCGGGCGCGGAGCGACGCCCGGCCGTTTAAGCGGCCTTAACCCTTATTGGCTACTCCCCCGATCGACACGAAAGTCTTCGGGGGTTGGTCTGATGCGCAAGGTTATCGCGGTGCTTCCGTTCCTGGCGGTTGCCGCCTGCAGCGGTGGCGGGCCGGAGACGGTGGGCAGCGTGGCCGCGCCGGCTGGTTCGACCGCCGTGACGGTTTCGCCGGGCAATGGCAGCGGCGTGACGGCGGGCACCGGCTCCACTGGCAACGTGGCGCCTACCGATACCGGCTTCCTGACCGTGACGAGCGCCAAGACGTTCGACCTGCTGGGCGGCGCGCATTCGCTGAAGGTCGATCAGACCGCCGGCGTGCTGTACGCCGGCAACGCCACCACCGTGCGGGCGCCCAGCGGCACCGTTGCCTACGATCCGCGCGACGGCATCTTCACCGTCACCCTGGCCGATACCAAGGCGATCGTCGCCAGCAACATCCGTTTTCAGGATCCGGCCCACCGGATCGACTTCGCGGCCGGAAGTCCGCAATATGGGGTGCCCGACCTCCAGGGCTTCAACTATCTGGAGAGCATCGGCAGCACCGCAGACGACACCTACACCTTCTTCTACCAGCGGCCGGGCACCAGCACGATCTACGTGTCGCTCGCCGGCTACGTGCGCAACAACGTGCCGACGGGCGGCACGAGCAATACGTTCGAGCGCGGCGCCTTCGTGTTCGGCGACCAGACGCTGCGCAGCCAGATCCCACTTTCGGGCGCGGGCACCTACAAGGGAGGCTTCATCGCCTCGATGGTGGCCGGTCCCGGTTCGCGGGCGACCGACTTCCAATGGATTCAGGGCAGCAGCGCGCTTTCGGTCGATTTCGGCAAGAGCACCGTCAGCCTGTCGCTGGCGGGCACCGTCAACCAATCCAACCTGAACAGCAACCTGCTTGTGCCCAGCTCGATCGTGGCTGCCGGATCGACGTTCAGCGCGGCGGGCACCGCGACGATCGATCTGGTGAAGACCAGCGGCTTCACCGGCGAATTCCAGACTGCATCGTTCAAGGATCCGACCACCGGGACCGTGACCAACGTGGACTTCGCTCGCATCTCGCCCGGATCGAGCACGGCGGGCGCCAGTTCGATCGACGGCACCTTCTACGGCCCCAACGCTGCGAACGTGGGCGGCAGCCTGCGGATCGTCGGCGGGGTGCCGAACCAGCGCGTGGATATCCTCGGCGCGTTCACCGGCGCGAAGCAGTAAGGCAGGCGGGCACGAACCCCAGGCAAGCGGCCGATGCGCCGTTCCCACCTGATCGGCCTGCTGTGCGGCGCGTCGTTAACCATGATCGGCCTCGCGCCGCTGGCGACGTCGCCATCGCTGTCCGATTGCGCCAACGGCCTCTGCACCATGCGGATGACGGCGCCGCAGCTGCTCGCCGCGACGCAGCAGATGGTGCTGGCCAAACGCTATGACGAGGCCCGTCCGATGCTCGCGGCGCTGCTCAACGCGCCCGAATATGGCATGGAGACGCACTTTCTGACCGGCTATGTCGCCGCCGAGACGGGTGATCTGAAACAGGCCGCGCGCGAGTTCCGCACCGTGCTGCGCGATCGGCCGGACATGGTGCGCGCGCGGCTGGAACTGGCCCGCGTGCTGATGTTGCAGGGCAAGGATGCCGCCGCTGACCATCATTTCCGGCTGGCGGAGGAGGCGGCCGACCTGCCGCCCGAGATCGCGCGCACTATCCGCGACCAGCGCGGCGTGATCCGCGATCGCAAGAAATGGCACCTCAACGTCGATATCGGGCTGGCGCCGGACAGCAACGTCAACAACGCCACCGATGCCCGCACGATCGACGTATCGATCGGCAACGGCACGATCCCGATCGAACTGAACGAGGCGGCGCGGCGACGGTCCGGCGTGGGCCAGGTCGCGACCGTATCGGGCGGGGTGAAGCTGCGCCTGTCCGACGGCGTGGCGATCCTCGTCGATGCCGATGGCCAGTTCATCAACCAGATGGGCAAGGCGGCCGACGACATAGCGGCGCTGCTGGCGGTCGGCCCCGAATGGACGACCAAAAGCGGCGCGCGCTTCTCCGCCCAGGCGCTCGGCGTGCAGCGCTGGTATGGCGGGCGTTCGGCGACGACCGGCGGCGGCGTCCGCCTGGCCTATCAGCAGGATCTCGGCGCCGGCGCGCGGGTGGGCGTGCAGCTGGATAGCCGCCGTATCGAGTCCGGCTATGGCAAGGCGTTCGGCGGCTGGCAGCATGCGCTGTACGCCAGCTACGAGCGGGTGGTGAACAAGGCGATGGTCGCTTCGGTCAGCGCCTTCGTGCGGCGCGACGATCTCGTCTCCAAGGCCTATTCCAGCACCGAGGTCGGCGGCAATCTGGGCATAGGCGGCGAACTGCCGTGGGGGCTGAACGCGGGCGTATCGGGCGGCATCTCGCGCGTGATGTTCGATGCGCCGCTGGCCTTCCTCTCGCCGGAAAGCCGCAAGGACTGGCGGTTCAACGCGCGCGCCTATCTGGGTGCGCGGTCGGTACGGGTGGCGGGTTTCTCCCCCTCCGTCACCTACACCTATAACGGCATCGATTCGACGGTGGAGCTTTACAAGATCGACCGGCACCGCATCCAGTTCGGCCTTGCCCGCTACTTCTGAACGAGCGGGTCGCGCCCGGTGGGTGGCGGCGTGGGTGGCGCTGGCCGGATTGCTACTCGTGCCGGCGCTGATGAACGGCTTCCCGCTCGTCTTCCCCGATAGCGGCACCTATCTCGGCATCGCCACCGGCCACGATTATGCGATCGACCGGTCGAGCGTGTACGGGCTGCTGCTGAAGCCGTTCGTCTCCGCCGTTCCGGGCCTCGGCGGCTTGTGGCTTGCGATCGCCGCGCAGGCGCTGGCGGTGGCTGGCGCGCTGATCGTGGCCGGGCGGTCGCTGGTCGGGCGCGCCGCGACGCCGCTTACGCTGCTGGGCGCCTTCGTGCCGCTGCTGCTGCTCACCTCGCTGCCGTGGCATGCCGGCCAGTTCATGCCGGATGCCTTTACCGGCCCGCTGGTGCTGCTGGTGTGCGTAGGAGTGACGCGACCCGCCGGTGCACCGGGATCGCCTTTGCTGTGGCTCGCCGTGCTGCTGCTGGCGCTGACCCATTATACTCATGTGGTGCTGCTCGCCGCCGTGGCCTTCGCGGGCATCGTCGCACAGCTGCCGCTCGGGCTGGGCTGGCGCGAGGGGCTGCGGCGGCTCGGCGTGGCGGTGGGCGCCTGCGTGGCGGCCATCGCCCTGCTCGCCGCCGTCAATGGCGCGGTGCTGGGGCGCTTCGCGATGTCGCCGGTCGGCCCGTTCTTCCTGTTCGCGCGGCTGAACGAGGATGGCCTGAGCGGACGTTGGCTGGCGCGGCATTGCGGGCACAACGCGCCCGCAATGCTCTGCGCTGCGCGCGGCGCGATGCCACGCAGCAGCCAGACGATGCTGTGGGGCGGCAGCGCCAGCCCGATCGCCCGGCACATCTGGGCACCGGCCAGCGACGCGGAACGGTGGCGCTGGATCGACATGATCGCCGCCGCCAATCGCGGCGCGATCATCGAACAGCCACTGGCGTTCGCGGCGAGTGCCGCGCGCGGTGCGATACGGCAGTTCCTCGCCTTCAGCGTGCTGGACGACGAATGCCCCGCCGGCTGCGGGCCGAACCCGGCGGGCGGGCTGAACCTGATCCTGCGCCGCGACCGCCCGGATGCACTGCCGGGGCTGCTCGCCTCGCGCCAGTTGCGCGATGCCGATCACAAGCCGCTGCTCCGCGCCGTCACGACGCCGGTGGCGGCGCTGGCGCTGGCGCTGCTGCCGCTGGCGGCGGCGCTGGCGTGGCGACGACGGGACAGGAT
>CAXTTS010000170.1:0-7065 GCA_964247265.1 uncultured Sphingomonadaceae bacterium | reverse complement strand
CGCGAGCCGGCGCTCACGGTGATCGCCCGCGCCGTGACGAGCGAACGCTGACCCTAAGGACGCGATGATGACGGACAAGCCGACGATCGATCCGCTGGCGATGATGCAGGGGCTCGTTTCCGCCTGGAAGCAGGTGGTGCCGCCCGCTCCGGTGGAGAGCGAATTGCCGGGCGCGCGGATGATGGCGCAGGCGCTCGCTGCGGCGAACATGCCCAGCCGCGAGGATGTGGCCGATCTGGCGGCGCGACTCGATCGGCTGGAGGAAACCCTGGCGCGCATCGAGCGGAAGCTGAACGCCCGGCCGCGTGCCAAATCGAAGGCCAAGGCGAAGTCCTGACGCCGCCAAGGCGCTGGCGGCGCGACGTTGCGGGACACGCCCGAAGGCGCATCCCGCGCGATGGTCAGTCCTTCTTCAACGGCGACATCACGTCGCGGCCGAAGCGGGTGATGAGGTCGCCGATCTGGCGCGCCTGCTCCACGCTGCGGCTGCTTTGCTCGCGCACATAATCGCCCTGCAACTTCATCAGGTCGGTAACGGACGTCACCTTGGCGGCGGCACGCAGCGCGGCAAAGGCCTCGCGCGTATTCTGCTCGGCATGGTCGATCACCGTCAGGCTGATGGCGGAGCTGTTCTCCGCCGCCTTGGCGCCCGCGCCGCGCATCGCCTCGCCGGCGGCCTTCAGCGGCTCGGTCATGCGGTCCTTCAGATCCTTGGCCGCGTTGGGCTGTTCGTCGTCCGCCATCGTTCGTCCCCTCGTCAGAGTGCCGCTCAGTCTATGCCGCGTCCGCTACCGGCGCAATCGTCATGCGGTTCGCGGCGGTCGGTCACGCAAGTCCACGCGCGCGCAACAAGGCGCCCTCGTCCGGCCCACGGCCGCGAAACGCGATGAACGATTCCATCGGATCGCGACTGTCGCCCCGCGCCAATATCTCCTCGCGGAACCGCCGCGCCAGCTTCGGATCGAAGATGCCGCGCTGTTCGAACGCGGCGAACGCGTCGGCATCCAGCACCTCCGACCAGAGATAGCTGTAATAGGCACTGGCATAGCCGCCATCGAACACATGGGTGAAGAACGGCAGGCGGTGGCGCATCCCGATCATCGCCGGGCAATCGAGCCGATCGAGCACCTCGCGCTCGAACGCCGCGGCATCGCGCACGTCCCCGGTGTCACGGTGCAGGGCCAGATCGACCAGCGCGGAGGCGAGGAACTCCACCGTGGCGAAGCCCTGGCCATAGGTATCCGCCTTGCCCAGCGCCGCGATCAGCGGATCGGGCACGCCGAAGCCGCGCAGCACCTCCGGCGCGATGATCCAATGCTCCATGAATTTGCTGGGAAACTCGACGAAATCGCGCGCCACCGACGTGCCCGCCTGGCTGGGATAGGTCACGTCGGACAGCAGGCCGTGCAACGCGTGGCCGAACTCGTGGAACAGGGTCCGCGCCTCGTCGATCGACAGGCGCGCATCCGCCCCGCCCGCACCGGCCGCGAAATTCGCCACGGTATAGACGATCGGGCGGACCGCGCCGTCCATCTTCTCCTGCGTGCGCAGGCTGCCCATCCAGGCGCCTCCATGTTTCTCGTCTCGCGCCAGATAGTCGGTATAGACCATGCCCACCGCGCCGGCCTCGTCCGTCACCTCCCACGCATTCACGTCGGGATGATAGACCGGCAGATCGGGCCGCGCGCGAAAGCGGATGCCATAGAGGCGCTCGGCCGCGCCGAACGCCGCACTCCGCACCGTCGCCAGCGCCAGATGCTCGGTGAAGGCGGCACCGTCCAGCGCATAGCGTTCGCACCTCACCCGTTCGGCGTAGAAACGCCAGTCCCACGCCTCCAGCGCATGGCCGCCGCCTTCGGCATCGATCAGCGCCTGCAACTCGCGCGCCTCCTCCAGCGCGCGCTGCCGCGCCGGCGCCCACACCCGCATCATCAAGGCTTCGGCGGCTTCCGGGCGCGCGGCCATGCTGTCGTCCAGCTTGTAATCGGCATAGGTCGCATAGCCGAGCAGGCGCGCGCTTTCCCCACGCAGCGCCACGATCTCCGCGATCAGCGGCCGATTGTCATGCGCGCCGCCCGAGCAGCGTTCGGTGAAGCCACGCCACATCCGTTCGCGCACGTCGCGCCGCGCGGAATAGGTCAGCACCGTCTCGAAATCGCCGCGATCCAGCGTGAACAGATAGCGCCCGGCATGGCCCTTGCGCTCCGCCCGCCCGGCCGCGGCACCGCGTGCCGACAGAGGCAGGCCGTCCAGCGCCGCCTCGTCGAGCAGCATCTCCCACGCATTCGTCGCGGCCAGCACATTCTGGCCGAATTGCACCGAAAGGCGCGCGAGCTGCTGATCGATCCCGGCCAGCCGCTGCTTGTCGGCCGGCGCCAGCCCAGCACCGCCGCGCACGAAGCTCTTGTAGCTCGTCTCCACCAAGCGGCGCTGGTCCGGGGTCAGCCCCGCCGTATCGCGCGTCTCCCACACCGCCTTCACCCGCGCGAACAGGCGCGGATCGTGGCTGGTGGCGGTGCCGTGCGCGGTCAGCATGGCGGAAACGTCGGCCTCGATCGCGCGGATCGCCGCGTTCGCCTGCGCGCTGGAGAGCGTCCAGAACAGCCGGCGCACGCGGCCCAGCGCCTCGCCCGATCGCTCCAGCGCGGCCATCACGTTGGCGAAATCGGCCGGGGTAGGATCGTCGGCGATGGCCGTCAGCTCGCGCCGGTTCTCCTCGATCGCGGCTGCCAGCGCGGGCAGGAAGTCGGCGGGGTCGATCCGGTCGAACGGCGGCGCGCCCAGCGGCCCGGTCCAAGGCTCCAGCAGCTTCATGCTTACCCTTCCCGTTCAGGTCGTGCCGGTGCCGTCCAGGCTCGCCACCTCCTCCGTCGTTACCATGAAGTTGACCAGAGCGGCAGGGCCGAACGCCGTCGTCAGCGCGGTATCGGTGGCGTCGCGGCCATGCGCCATCAGGATGCGGCCGATGCGCGGGCGCTTGTGGCGGGCATCGAACGTGTACCACGCCCCGCCCAAATATACTTCGAACCAGGCGCTGAAATCCATCGGCGCATCCGTCTTCGCCACGCCGATGTCGCCCAGATAGCCGGTGCAGTAGCGCGCCGGGATGTTCATGCAGCGGCACAGCGTGATCGCCAGATGGGAGAAGTCGCGGCACACGCCGGTCCGCTCCTGATAGGTGTTCCAGGCCGTCTTGTCGGCACGGGCATGTTCGTAGCCGAAGCGGACATGATCGTAGACGAAGGCGGTGATCGCCTCCACCCGCTCGCGCCCGTCGCGCAGATAGCCGAACAGGCCCCAGGCGGTCTGCATCAGCCGATCCGTCTCGCAATAGCGGCTGCCGAGCAGGTACATCAGCGCATCGTCGGGCACCTCCTCCACCGGATGCTGCGGCCCCCAAGGCGGCGTCGGATCGACCAGCCCGTCATCCTCGATCACGAAATCCGCGCGCAGCGTCAGCCCGCCCGGCGGCACCGTCAGCCGGGTGCAGGTGTTGCCGAAATTGTCGAGATAATCGTACATCGGCAGATCCGGCGTCGCGATCACGCGGTGCGGCGTCCGCAGATCCTTCTTGCGCGAGGGATGGACGCTCAGCATCGCCAGCATCGGCGTCTCATACTCCGTCTCGAAGCGAATGTCGTAGCCGGCGCGGATCAGCATGTGGTGCGACTCCCTGCTACCGCCTGTCCGGTGGCGGCCTCCGTGTGCGTCTGGTCTTCCAGCGTAATCTCCACGCCTACGGTCATGCCGATGCTGCTCGATGGCATGCCCGCCCATGTCCCCGAAAGCGGCACCGCCTGCTGCGGATCGCGCGCCACCGCCACGCGCACCAGCCCGCGATTGCCGACGATGCCGTTGGTCGGATCGAACTCCACCCAGCCGGAGCCGGGCAGGAACACGCGCACCCACGCATGGGTATTGCCGCCGCCCACTCGCCCCTCGCCGCGTGACGGGTTGTAGACGTAGCCCGAAACGAAGCGCGCGGCGAAACCCAACGCGCGCACCGCCTCGATCATCAGCACGGCAAAGTCGCGGCAGGTGCCCTGCATCTTCTTCAGCGTCTCCAGCGGCGTCTGCGTGCCCTTCTCATGACGCGGCAGATAGGTGAAGTCGCGCTTGATCGTCGCGGTCATGTCGCTCAGCATCGCCACCGTGTCGGTCGATCCGTCGTTTCGCACGAAACGCCGCGCCCATGTATCCACCACCCGATAGGGGTCGTGATGCTGGCGCTCGATCGATCGCAGCAGGTCCGGCATGTCCTCCGACGCGTAGGTGAACGGATACAGCCGCGCATAGGCCTCCACATCGACATGCTCGCGCGCCACGGGCGCGTGCTCCAGCCGCACGAAGCTGGCGAAGCGCAATGCCGTCGCCCGCCGATCGAATCGGGCGATCGCCACCGAATTGCCGAACACGTCGTGCAGCCAGCGCACGTTGGCCGGAGGCGGATCGATGTCCAGCCGCGCCTCGATCAGTCGCTGGTCATAGCTTTCGCGCGGCCGTACCATCATACGATGCTCGCCGAACGAGACGGGTTGGCGATATTTATAGTGGGTGACGTGGGATATCGTCAGCACCGGCATCGGGAACTCCGCACATGGCTTCTCAATCAGGTCCCGATCCGTTGCTGACGGCGGACGATCCGGCGCCCGTCATCATCCTCAACCCCGCAGCATCCTCGCCGTTCCTTCTCACCGGCGATCATGCCGGCATCGCCATTCCCCGCGCGCTCGGCCGGCTGGGCGTGTCGGAGGCCGACCTGGCCCGCCACATCGCCTGCGACCTCGGCATCCGGGCGCTGGGGGAGCGGCTTTCCGCCATGCTCGATGCGGTGTTCGTCCACCAGCATTATTCGCGGCTGGTGGTGGATTGCAACCGCGCGCCGCAGTCCCCCGGCGCGATGCCGACCGAATCGGACGGCACGGCGATCCCGGCCAATCGCGACCTTTCACCGGCCGACGCAGCCGTCCGGATCGCGGAAATCCACACGCCCTACCAACTCGCCATCGCCGCCGAGATCGATCGCCGTGCCGCGATCGGCCAGCCGACGATCTTCGTCGCGCTGCACAGCTTCACGCCGGTGATGGCCGGCGTTGTCCGCCCGTGGGATGTCGGCATCCTCCACGATCGCGGAGATACCGCCTTCGCCCGCGCGACGCTCGCCGCGCTGATGCAGCAAGGCGGCTTCGTCGCGGCGGATAACGAACCCTATCATATGGACGACACCGATTTCAGCGTGCCGCACCACGCTTATACCAAGCGCCTGCCTTATGTGGAGGTGGAGTTCAGCCAGGATCATCTCGCCACCCCGGCGGGTATCGCCTTGTGGGCGGATCGCCTTGCCCACGCACTGGGCGATGCGGCTCAGGGCCTGCGTTCCACCCCGTCGTCGGGTGTTTTCGGCGCCACGCCATGATCGGCCCGGCAGCGTGCCTCGGCCTCGGCCCGCGTCTCGAACAGATCGGGCAGCATCTCGGCCTGCCGCCCGCTGCCGCCGGTCATCCACGACAGGACGAGGCGAAAGCCGGGCCGTGTCTCGTCGGGCACGATCGCGGCCTTTTCCAGCTGCCGTTCCGCCATTGCGTACCATCCCGCCTTGCCGCCCGCGCCCGCCTGTGCAAGCGGGTTCCGGGTCGCCGCCATAGCGTGCGACTCCGGCGATCGTTCCTCATCCGCCCTTGAAACGCTTGCCACGAGGCCGATCTATTCCGTAGGCGGGCGGCGAACCGCACCCGAACGTACAACAAAGGCGATTACGAACACTCATGGCCAAGCATAAGGATCCCAGCTTCTCCGATCGCGCGGCCTCGGCCGCCGCCGCCAAGCAGGCGATGCTCGAACGTTTCAAGGCAAAGCCGCAGCCGGACGAGGCGACGATCGCCGCGCGCAAGGCGGCCGAGGAAGCACGCGTCGAGCGCGAGGCGCAGCGCCGCGCCGAGCGCGAAGCCGCCAAGCTCGCCGCCGAGCAGGATAAGCTCGCTGCCATCGCCGCCAAGGAGGCCGCCGCCCGCGACGCCGAGGCGGCCGAGATCGATCGGGTCGCGCAGCAGAAGGCGGCCCGCGATGCCCGCTACGCCGCCCGCAAGGCGCGCAAATAATCTCGCGGCCGGGGCAGCAGCGATGAGCGATCGGCTGCGCCCCACGATCGAGCTGCGCCTGCTCGATCCGCGCCTGCACGAATGGGGCCTGCCGCGCTATCAGACGGCGATGTCGGCGGGCATCGATCTACACGCCTGCATCGATGCGCCGCTGACCCTCCAGCCGCAGGCGCCCGCCGTGCTGATCCCTTCGGGCATTGCCGTGCTGATGAACGATCCGCATCTCGCCGCCTTCCTGCTCGCGCGATCGGGCATGGGGCACAAGAAGGGCCTCGTGCTCGGGCAGGCGGTCGGCACGATCGACGCGGATTATGCCGACCAGATCTTCATCAGCGCATGGCTGCGCACGCCGCCCGGCAGTGACCCGCTCACCATCCAGCCGGGCGATCGCATCGCTCAGCTGGTGTTCGTGCCGGTCGTCCGGCCGGACTTCGCGCTGGTCGAGACGTTCAGCACCGTCACCGAGCGCGGGCTCGGTGGCTTCGGCTCGACAGGCAGCCGTTGATCCGCCACGCCCGAACGGGTTGAGACGACGCCCATGCCGCTGACCGACGACCAGCTCGATCGCTACGCCCGCCACATCGTGCTGCGGGAGATCGGCGGCGCCGGCCAGCTGCGCCTGCTGGGCGCGTCGGTCGCCATCGTCGGCGCGGGCGGCATCGGTTCGCCGCTGCTGCAATATCTCGCCGCCGCCGGCATCGGGCGGATCAGCCTGTTCGACGACGATGTCGTCTCACTCTCCAACCTCCAGCGCCAGACGATCTACGCGACAGCGGATGTCGGCCGGGCGAAGGTGGATGCCGCCAGCGATGCCGCCGCGCGGATCAACCCCGATGTGCGTGTGACGGGTCACGCGCTCCGGCTGGACGCCACCAACGCCGCCCGCGCGCTCGCCGGCCATGATGTCATGGTCGACGGCTGCGACAATTACGCCACCCGCCTCGCCGTCGCCGATGCCGCGCTGGCC
>CAXTTS010000169.1:0-7110 GCA_964247265.1 uncultured Sphingomonadaceae bacterium | reverse complement strand
GGCTATCAGCGGCTCGGCTGCGGCCAATCGGTGCTGGTGCTGGATGCCGCCCCGCCCCCGGCGAGCCGGCTGGCGGCGGGCGGCTGCGCCTCCACTCTGGCGTTCGAGCTTTCCGACGGGCCGCACCGGCTGGTGGTGAATTGCGGCGGCCCGCGTGGCGGCGGCGTGCTGCCCGCCGAACTCGCCGAGGCGCTGCGCTCCACCGCCGCCCATTCGACGCTGGTGGTGGCCGACAGCAACTCCACCGCGATCCACAGCGACGGATCGCTGGGGCGCGGCGTGACCGAGGTGGAGCTCGACCGGCAGGAGCTGGAAGGCGGGAGCCGCCTGGACGTGAGCCATGACGGCTATGCCCGCCGCCACGGCTTCATCCACCGGCGGCAATTGCTGCTCTCCGGCGACGGGCGCGAGTTGAAGGGCGAGGACGTGCTGCTGCCCGCGAGCCGCCGCCGCCGGGCGAGCGACGCCGCCTTTGCGGTACGATTTCATCTCGCCGCCGGCATCGAGGTGACGCCGACCGCCGACGGGCTGGGCGCGCTGCTGCGGCTGCCCGCCGGGCCGCTGTGGCAGTTCCGCTGCAAGGGCGGGACGCTCACCACCGAGGAAAGCCTGTGGATCGATCCGGCCGGGCGGCCGCGCGGCGCGGTGCAGCTCGTCATCGCCGGCGAGGCGGCATCGGGCGGCGCAAGCGTGAGCTGGCTGTTCCGCCGTGCGGGCTGAGGGCTGACAGCACCGGCCGGATCGCCTAGAGCGCGCCGACCCACCGCCGCACAGGAAGCCCCATGTCCGACGTCACGATCCGCCGCGCGCTCCTTTCCGTGTCCGACAAGAGCGGGCTTGCCGATCTGGGCCGCGCGCTGGCGGCCAAAGGGGTGGAACTGGTCTCGACCGGCGGCACCGCCAAGGCGCTGCGCGAGGCGGGGCTGGCCGTGCGCGACATATCGGACCTGACCGGCTTTCCCGAGATGATGGACGGGCGGGTGAAGACGCTGCACCCCAAGGTGCATGGCGGCCTGCTGGCGGTGCGCGACGATCCCGCGCACGTCGCCTCGATGGCGGAGCACGATATTGCCGCGATCGATCTGGTGGTGGTGAACCTCTACCCGTTCGCGGCCACCGTGGCGAAGGGCGCCGGCCGCGACGAGGTGATCGAGAATATCGACATCGGCGGCCCGTCGATGGTGCGGTCGGCGGCCAAGAACCACGCGCATGTCGCGATCGTGACCGATCCGGCCGACTATGCGCTGGTGGCGGCGGGCACGACCACGCTGGCCGATCGCAAGCGGCTGGCCGCCAAGGCGTTCGCCACGACCGCCGCCTATGACGCGGCGATCGCCGGCTGGTTCGCCCATGTCGATCAGGGCGAGCGTTTCCCGGCGCGGGTGGCCATCGCGATGACGAAGGTGGCGCAGGTGCGCTATGGCGAGAACCCGCACCAGATGGGCGCGCTGTATGCGCCGGAGGGCGCGCCGCAGGGCCTGGCCGCAGCCGAGCAGGTGCAGGGCAAGGAACTGAGCTACAACAATTATAGCGACGCCGATGCCGCACTGGATCTGGTCAGCGAATTTCGCGACGGTCCGCCGACGGTGGTGATCGTCAAGCATGCCAATCCGTGCGGGGTCGCCACCGGCGAGACGCTGGCGGAGGCCTATGCCAAGGCGCTGGCCTGCGACAGCGTGTCGGCGTTCGGCGGGATCATCGCGGTGAACCGCCCGCTCGACGGGCCGACCGCAGAGGCGATCTCCGCCATCTTCACCGAGGTGGTGGCCGCGCCGGATGCGGACGAGGCCGCCAAGGCGGTCTTCGCCCGGAAGAAGAACCTGCGGCTGCTGCTGACGGGCGACCTGCCCGATCCGGCGCGCAAGGGTAAGGCGATGAAGTCGGTGGCGGGCGGCTTCCTGATCCAGTCGCGCGATTTCGGCCAGTTGGGCGAGCTGAAGGTGGTGACGCGGCGCGTGCCGACCGAGCGCGAGCTGGCCGATTGCCGCTTTGCCTGGGTGGTGGCCAAGCATGTGAAATCGAATGCCATCGTCTATGCCAGGGATGGTGCGACCGCCGGGATCGGCGCGGGGCAGATGAACCGGCTGGAATCGGCCCGCATCGCAGCGTGGAAGGCGAAGGACGCCGCCGAGAAGGCCGGCTGGGCCGAACCGCGCACGATTGGATCGGCCGTCGCCTCCGACGCCTTCTTCCCCTTTGCCGACGGGCTGCTGGCGGCGGTGGAGGCCGGCGCGACGGCAGTGATCCAGCCGGGCGGATCGATCCGCGATGCCGAGGTGATCGCGGCGGCCGACGAGGCGGGGCTGGCGATGCTGTTCACCGGGATGCGGCACTTCCGCCATTGAGCGGCGGCCGGATCAGGCGATCTCAAGCCGGTCGCCGGGGGCGAGCAGCGGCAGGAGGGCGATCAGCTCCGCCTTCTCGATCGCGATGCAGCCCTCGGTCGGGCGGGCTTCGTTCCAGCAATGCAGGAAGATCGCGCTGCCGTGGCCGGGCACCGGCGGCGCGTGATTGTGGCCGAGCGTGACGATCACGTCGTAGAGACCGTCCTCCCGCCAGAGCCGTTCGGCGGACCAGCGATGGGGGTGGCGGACCGGCTGGTTGTAGGCCGGATCGGCGGGGTCATCGGACCAGCCATCATCCGCTCGTAGCCAGCGCCAAGGCAGATTGCTGCACCTATGCTGCACCTGGTCGGGGCGCAGCATGATGCCGAGCACGGGCCAGACGCCGCGCGGGCTGGCGCCGTCGCCCTCGCGCTTGTCGGCCGCCGGCAGGATGCCGCCGCGCCCGATCGCGCAGGGTATCTCTCGGCCGAAGGCGTGGAGCGTGCCGCCTGCGACCCGCAGGAGCGTCACAGCATGTGGCCGGTGCGATCGCGCTTGGTGGCAAGATAGGCGTGGTTGTGCGGGTTGGCCGGCAATGCGTGGGCGATGCGTGCCGCCACCGCGATGCCCGCCGCTTCCAGCCCTGCCACCTTGGCCGGATTGTTGGTCAGCAGATCGATCCGGTCCTGCCCCAGCAGGCGCAACATCGCCGCTGCCACGCCGAAATCGCGCTCGTCGATCGCGAAGCCGAGGCGGACATTCGCGTCCACCGTGTCGAAGCCCTGATCCTGCAGGGCGTAGGCGCGCAGCTTGTTGACGAGGCCGATGCCCCGCCCCTCCTGCCGCAGATAGAGCAGGATGCCCCAGCCGCGCGCGGCGATGGCGTGGAGCGCGGCATCGAGCTGCGGGCCGCAATCGCACTTCAGCGAACCCAGCGCATCGCCGGTCAGGCATTCGCTGTGGAGGCGCACCAGCGGCGGGCGGCCATCCGGCGCGCCGATCAGCAAGGCGACATGCTCGGCGGCGTCGTCCGGATTGCGGAAGGCGACGATCTCGCACGCTTCCGCAGCAGCGATCGGCAGGCGCGCGCGCGAGGCGATGGCGAGGCGGGCAGGCGCATCGTGCAGGCGGATCGCGGCGGCATCCACCTCCACCTCCACCGGCGTGGCGGCATCGCCGACGAAGAAGGCGGGGAGCAGGCCGGCGAGCCGCGCCAGCCGCAACGCCGCGGCGGCGGCGAGCGGCGCGGCGACGGGCTGGGTGCGCCACGGGCCGGACAGCGGCCGGGCGAGATCGAGCGCCGGATCGGCCAGCGCCACCGCCGCTGCCAGATCGAGCCACGGCACATGCGAGACCAGCACCGCGCCCGCGCCTTCCGGCATGGCGGCATCGCGCTGGTTCGTCAGGTGCAGCGTGGCGGCACGACCCGACGATAGCAGCACCGACGATCGTTCGGCGGGATCGAAGCCCGCGAGGCGCCTGTCGTCCACCCCCTCGATCGCGAGCAAGGTGAGGCGGCCGTCGGCGGCCGATATCGCGACCGGCCAGCCCCGGCGCAGCGCATCGATCGCGCGCGCGGCCGAGCGATCGGGCGGCGTCATGCGGCGCGCTTCACAGGGTGAATTCGGTGATGAGGGGGACGTGATCGGAGGGTTTGAGCCAGCTGCGGCACGGCTCCAGCACGCGGTGTGCCGTCGCCTTCTCCGCCACGTCGGGGGTGGCCCACATATGATCGAGGCGGCGGCCGCGATCGTTCGCGGTCCAGTCCTTCGAGCGGTAACTCCACCAGGTGAAGTTCCGTTCGGGCGCGGGGATGAAGCGGCGGCCGAGATCGATCCAGCCGCCGGCCGCCTGCAAGCGACCCAGCGCCTCCACCTCGATCGGCGTGTGGCTGACGACATCGAGCAACTGCTTGTGGCTCCACACATCGCATTCCAGCGGAGCGATGTTGAAATCGCCGACGATCAGTGTCGGTTCGCGCAGATCCTCCGACCAGCGCGTCATGCGGCCGAGGAAATCGAGCTTCTGCCCGAACTTGGGATTGAGTTCGCGGTCCGGAATGTCGCCGCCGGCAGGGACGTAGACATTCTCCAGCCGGATGCCGTTCGGCAGGCGCGCGCCGATGTGGCGGGCCTCGCCATTATCCTGCCAGTCATGCCGGCTGTCCTCCAGCAGCGGAACCCGGCTGATGATGGCGACGCCGTGGTGCATCCGCTGGCCGTTGAGCATGCGGTGGTGATAGCCATGACGGTGAAACATCTCCGCCGGGAAGATGTCGTCGATCACCTTGGTTTCCTGCAGGCACAGGATGTCGGGCTGCTCCTCGACGAGGAAGCGTTCGACGATATCGAGGCGCGCGCGCACCGAATTGATGTTCCAGGAGGCGATCTTCATGCGACCGCGATGTAGCGGCGCGCCGGGCGCCGTACCAGTGGGGCCAGACCTTTGCATAAAAGGAATGGCCCCCGTTCCGGGGGCGTGGAACGGGGGCCGACCTGGCGTTCGTCACGCGAGGCGGGACGGGGGGATGACGGACCGGGCAACAGGGGGGAATCCCGGTGCGGTCCCCGCGACCGCTTGAGACGTGATAGGCGCGCGAACCTGTCGCCGCGATGAATGATCCTGCCGGCTTTCCGGATCGGACCGCAGTTGCGGACAAAAGGCGTGCAACAGATGCGACCGGCTGCGATTCGACGCGCGGAAGATTATGAAAGTGACGGTACGTGCCGGATCAAAACGCCCCATTCGCGGCGCATCGACGGTCGGCGTGGCGGCATCCGCGCCAGCTAGCCGCGTCGCGCAACGGTAGGACAGGCGCTGCCTAGTGGCGGGGGCCGGCCGGGCGCGGATCGGTCCAGCGGAACGCCTTGTCGTCCACCGCCACGTTGAACCGCTGGTTGGTCAGCTGGAGGGTCGATCGGTTGCCCTGCGCATCGAGCGTGCTCCAGCCGCGCAGCATCAGCCCGGCGGGCGCGCCGGCGAGGCGGGCGAAGGCGATGGTGATCGTGCCATATTCGGGATGCTTGGGGTCTTTCGCCTCCACCAGCAGCACGCGATCGTCATCCTGCGGGATCAGCCGGGCGAAGCGGGTGAGATCGCGCGAGGGATCGAGCAGGATGCCCAGCGGCGAATTGCCGATCGGCCAGCGCGATACCTGGCGAACCGAATAGTCGATCATCGTCAGTGCCTTGCCGTCGCCGACGATCAGCAGGGGCACGCCCTTCTGATATTGGAAGCGGATGCGGCCGGGGCGCTTTAGCGTGAGCGTGCCGGTGAGCGACTTGCCGTTGCGATCGGTCTGGATGAAATCGGCCGTCATCGTGTTCACCGCGCGCAGATGATCGGACACCTGCGACAGCGATTGCGCGGTCGGCGCGGCGGCATGGATGGCGGCTGGCTCGGCGAGGGCCGCCGCGAGGGCGATGAGGCGGGGGTTCAAACTCATCTCCAATGGATGTTAACGGCGACAGGATCAGACAAGACGATTGAACGGATCGTGAACTCCGCCTCAGCCGAGGGAGAAACTGCCAACACCATCCCGGCTGATCTGCAGATCGCCTGACCCGAGGACATCCATTCCGAGCAACGCGTCAAACTGCCGCCCGGGCTTGCATACGATGCCGATAAACTCCCGTTCCAACATGTGCGGCATCAGCGAGTCCGGCGTCAGGTATATGCCGATCCTGAATTGGAAGAGGCGCGCGGCATACTCGCCGCCCGGCGTAGTAATCATTTCCTTGCCGCGGCGAGGCAGCTGAGCGTCTGAGCGACGACTAACGGGATGCCGGATACGGAGGCACCGGTATCTATAAGGGCTCGAGCGGTGACAAGCCGGGCCGGATTTTCGCCCCGCATGGGCGGGAGAATGCCTATCCGGATGATTATCTGGCTTCGATCGTGGCGGAACTCAACAACCGGCATGTGAGAAGAAGCCTAGGTCGATTGGCCCCTGAATCACTTTCTGAATTGAGAACACGCCATCAGGAAAGGCCAATCGGGCGGCCCGATCGGCATCGGCAACCTCCGCATAAAAGCCTTCGATGGATTGCGCGCGGATCACGGCGAACTGGTTCAGATAAATCGGCAGAAAATCCGAAAGGCTTCGGCGGAAGAAGTCGTAATTGGCGTCGATCTCGGCTTCGAGGCGGTCATGTTGCATGGCTTACCTCCGCTGTCTCATTGTCTACGTGCAAATTGTCGATGCTGCAAAGCGCATGAGTCCGGATGTGCGCAAAGCGAGCCGGCTCGTCAGCCGAAGAAGCCGGCGAGGTCGCCCGGATCGAACAGCACCTCGCGGCGGCCGACATGATCGGGGGTGGAGATGATGCCTTCCTTCTCCATCCGTTCGATCAGGCGGGCGGCGCTGTTGTAGCCGACGCGGAGCTGGCGTTGCAGCCAGCTGGTCGAGGCCTTGCGGTTCTCCACCACGAGCTGGACGGCGCGGCGGTAGGTTTGGGTCTCGGGATCGTCGGGGCCGGTCGGGGCGCCTTCTATCTCGTAGCCGCCCTCCAGCGGCTCCTCGGTAACGGCGGAGATGTAATCGGGCGTGCCCTGCCCGCGCCAGTGATCGGCGATGGCGCGCACCTCGTCGTCCGACACGAACGGGCCGTGGACGCGGGCGATCTGCTTGCCGCCGGGCATGTAGAGCATGTCGCCCTTGCCCAGCAGCTGCTCGGCGCCCTGCTCGCCCAGGATGGTGCGGGAGTCGATCTTCGAGGTTACGGCGAAGCTGATGCGGGTCGGCAGGTTCGCCTTGATGACCCCGGTGATGACGTCGACCGACGGG
>CAXTTS010000168.1:0-7143 GCA_964247265.1 uncultured Sphingomonadaceae bacterium | reverse complement strand
GCGGTGGGCCAGTCGATCGCCAATGCCGCGAACCTCGCCATCCTCGATACGGGCGGCGCGCGGGTGCGGATGACGATCTACGATACCGGCACGGGTGCGGCGGCGGCGGCGGCCAAGGCGCTGGCGGACGGCAACCGCCTGTTCCTGGGGCCGCTGCTGGCCGACGAGGTGCGTGCCGTTTCGGCGGCGGCGCGGCCGGCGGGCGTGCCGGTGGTGGCCTTTTCGAACGATATCGGCGTGGCGGGGGGCGGCACCTTCCTGATGGGCTTTTCCCCCGCGCAGTCGATCGACCGGGTGGTGCGCTATGCGCGATCGAAGGGGCTGACCCGCTTTGCCGGGCTGATGCCGAGCGGCGCCTATGGCCGCACCGCCGCCAACACGCTCATCAAGTCGGCCGAGGCGGCGGGCGGCAGCGTGGTGACGATGCAGACGTTCGATCGCAGCCCCAAGGCGCTGGCGGCGGCGGTGGCGAAGCTGGGGCAGGGGGTGCCGGCGGGGCAGGGCTATGAGGCGGTGCTGATCGCCGACAGCGGCCGCATCGCCGCGCAGGCAGCACCGCTGCTGCGCAGGCTGGGGCCGACGCAGATCATGGGCACCGAATTGTGGAATGCGGAGCCGGCGCTCGCCGCGGCACCGGGGATGCAGGGCGCGTGGTTCGCCAGCGTGCCCGATGCGATGTACCGCCAGCTCGGCACCAAATATCGCGCACGCTTCGGCAAGGGGCCGTACCGGCTGGCGAGCATGGGCTATGATGCGGTGCTGCTGACGGTGCGGATCGCGGCGGACTGGAAACCGGGCACGCCCTTTCCCGTCCGCGCGCTGACCGACCGGCAGGGCTTTTCCGGGGTGGATGGCGCCTTCCGCTTTGGCCGCGACAATGTGGCGGAGCGTGCGCTGGCGGTGCAGCAGATCGCGCCGGGCGGAGCCACGGTGATCGCGCCGGCGGCGCGCGGCTTCGCCGAATAGCCGGCCGAGCGAAGACGATGGGGAGAGCGGGATGAGCGAAGCGATCTATCCGGTGCGCGCCGAGGCTGCGGCGCGGGCGCATGTCGACGCGGCGGGCTATGACCGGATGTATGCCGAGGCGCGCGACGATGTCGACGGCTTCTGGCGGCGACAGGCCGCGCGGCTGGACTGGATCACCCCGCCCACCACGATCGCCGACTGGTCGTTCGCCGAGGCCGATTTCCGGATCAACTGGTTCGCCGACGGCGCGCTGAACGTGAGCGCCAACTGCCTCGACCGCCATCTGGCGAACCGGGGCGACCAGATCGCGATCATCTGGGAGGGGGACGATCCCGCCGACATCCGCCGCATCAGCTATGCCGAACTCCATGCCGACGTGTGCCGGCTGGCCAATGCGCTGAAGTTCAGGGGCGTGCGGCGCGGTGACCGGGTGACGATCTATCTGCCGATGATCCCGGAGGCGGCGGTGGCGATGCTGGCCTGCACGCGGATCGGCGCGATCCACTCGATCGTATTCGGCGGCTTCTCCCCCGATGCGCTCGCCAACCGCATCCAGGATTGCGACAGCCGCTGCGTCATCACCGCCGACGCCGGGCGGCGCGGTGGCAAGATGGTGCCGCTGAAGGCCAATGTCGACGAGGCGCTGAACAGCTGCCCCGGCGTGGACAGCGTGATCGTGGTACGCCATGCCGGCGGCGACGTGGCGATGCAGGACGGGCGCGACGCGGATTACGCCGCGCTGCTGGCCGAGACCTCGGCGGACTGCCCGGCCGAGGCGATGGGGGCGGAGGATCCGCTGTTCATCCTCTACACCTCCGGCTCCACCGGCAAGCCCAAGGGGGTGCTGCACAGCACCGGCGGCTATCTGCTGTGGGCGGCGCTGACGCACGAGATCGTGTTCGATTACCGCCCCGGCGAGATCTACTGGTGCACGGCCGATGTCGGCTGGGTGACGGGCCACAGCTATTCGGTCTACGGGCCGCTGGCGAACGGCGGCACCACCCTGATGTTCGAAGGGGTGCCGAACTGGCCCGATCACGGCCGCTTCTGGGATGTGGTCGATCGCCACGGGGTCAACATCTTCTACACCGCGCCCACCGCCCTGCGCGCGCTGATGCGCGAGGGCGATGCGTGGGTGACGAAGTCCTCCCGCGCCAGCCTGCGGCTGCTGGGCTCGGTCGGCGAGCCGATCAATCCCGAGGCGTGGGAATGGTATCACCGCGTCGTCGGCAACGGCGCGCTGCCGATCGTCGATACGTGGTGGCAGACGGAGACGGGCGGGATCATGATCTCCCCGCTGCCCGGCGCGACCGACCTGAAGCCGGGGTCCGCCACCAAGCCGCTGTTCGGTGTGCTGCCCGAGATCGTCGATGCCGAGGGGCGGGTGCTGGAGGGGGCGACCGAAGGCAATCTGGTGATCGCCGCCAGCTGGCCCGGCCAGATGCGGACGGTGTGGAACGATCACGACCGCTTCTTCCAGACCTATTTCACCACCTATCCGGGCAAGTACTTCACCGGCGACGGCGCGCGGCGCGATGCCGACGGCTATTACTGGATCACCGGCCGGGTGGACGACGTCATCAACGTCTCCGGCCACCGCATGGGCACGGCCGAGGTGGAAAGCGCGCTGGTGGCGCATCCCAAGGTGGCCGAGGCGGCGGTGGTGGGGATGCCGCACGACATCAAGGGACAGGGCATCTACGCCTATGTGACGCTGAACGCCGGCGAGGAGGGCGACGATGCTCTCCGCGCCGAGCTGGTCAAATGGGTGCGGCGCGAGATCGGCCCGATCGCCAGCCCCGATGCGATCCAGTTCGCCCCCGGCCTGCCGAAGACGCGCAGCGGCAAGATCATGCGCCGCATCCTGCGCAAGATCGCCGAGAACGAAGTGGGCGCGCTGGGCGATACCTCCACGCTCGCCGATCCGGCGGTGGTGGACAATCTGGTGGCTAACCGCGTCGGCGCAAAGGCCGCCGGATAGCGGCACGACGAAAAGGGTGGTGGGTCCACCGGGACTCGAACCCGGGACCTACAGATTACGTACCGCCACGGCTTCCGCCGCCACCCGGCAAGCGGGCGTTTGCAGTCTGGACCATCCCTTGGCCATATCCCGCGAGCGGGGTTTAGGCCGGTGCCGTCTGGCCTCTACACCTTCCGCCCCGAAGGGTGGCTTGGCTCGGGATCGCCACCGCCATCACGCGTGAGGGTTCCCCGACTTTGACACCTTGTCACCACGCGGTTTCCCCCGTGGGCTCCCATTACAAAAGTCCGTTGCTCTACCAACTGAGCTATGGACCCATCCACCGGCGCGGCGGATACCCCCCCGCCGCCGCGCTGGCAACCTCAGAAACTCGCCCGCGCGGTGATGCGGAAATCGCGGCCGGCCAGCGGCGCGAAATCCTTGAGGAAGGAGGCGGCGCGCCGCGCGTTCACATCGAACAGGTTGTTGGCGGACAAGGCGAAGCTCAGCGGCCGCTCGGTGCCCCACGGGCGCAGCGCGATCGAGGCGTTCACCAGGGTGAAGCCGTCCGTCTCCGTCTCCAGCGCCGACAGGCGGTTCTGGTGATCGGTCCACTCCACCTCCACGCGCCCGTCGATCTTCGGGCTGGTCGCACCCAACGCGCCAAGCAGGCGCAGCGGCGGGATGCGCGGAGCCGGCCCGACGCTCTCGATCTGTGCGTGGACATAATCCGCCAGCCCGTCCGCCGTCAGCTTCACCACGCCGAACGTCGCGAGATCGACCGACCCCTGCGCCTCGAACCCGTAATAGCGCGCATCCGCCTGGCGTGACTGGTATACCGGCAGGCCATCCTCGATCGCGCCGGTGCGGTCGTCATAGATATAGTTCGAATACCAGCTGTAATAGGCCGACGCCTCGAACGTATAGCCGCGCCCGCGCCCGCGCAGCACGGCCTCCACGCCGGTGGAGCGTTCGGTCTTGAAGTTCGGATCGCCGATCTCGAATGCCTCGGTGCCGGCGTGCGGGCCGTTGGCGAACAATTCCTCGGCCGATGGCGCACGCTCGGTGCGGGAGACGTTGGCGCCCAGCCGCCAGTCGCCGAAGATGCCGTAGGAGGCGCCGCCCGATGCGGAAAAGGCATCGAACGTCCGCCGGCCGGAGATGAACTGCGGCTGCTCCGGCGTGGGCTTCGCCTCCACCGCCGCATGTTCGTAGCGCGCCGACGCCTCCAGCTTCAGCCGGCCGTAATCGAGCTGTTGCAGGGTGAACAGGCCGGTCTGCTGCGTCTGGTTCTTCGGCAGAAACGCCTCGTCGCCCACCACGTTGAAGTCGCGCGAGAAATATTGCACGCCGCTGACACCCTTCCAGGCGCCGTGATCGGCCTGCACCAGCTCCAGCCGGCCCTCCAGCCCCTGATTGTAGAAGGCGGTGCCGATGCTGTTATCCTCCTCCAGCTCGAAATGGCGGTAACTGGCGAAGCCGAAGCGGCCACGAATCGTCTTCAGTATGTTGCCGCCGGTCTGCACCTCGGCACGGGCGTCGATGCGGTTCTGCTTCAGGTCGATGCGCGGCGCCTCCTGCGCCTCGCCAGGCTGCGTCGCATAGCGGATCGGTACGCCGTAGAGGCTGTCATAATGGCTGTAGGCGATACCGAAATTGCCCGTATCGGTGATGATCGCCGCCCCGATGCCCGCCGTCCACGTCTTGCCCGCGCTGTTCGGCAGGCGGCCCTTCAGCGCGGCGTTGCCGGCGAAATCGATCGGCTCGCCATCGGCCGGGTCCGCCGGCAGCGCGGCGGATGCCAGCGCATCGGCGCGCGCCTGCTTCGACAGCACATGGCCGCCGATGCGCAGGTCGTCCGTCTTCAGATAGCTGCCATCGGCATGGACGACGATCGTCCTGCTCACCGGCACGTCCACCGCGCCGCCGGCCGATCGCTCGTCGGAGGCGGAACCGTAGCTGGCGATCGCATCGACATGGATCGGTTCGTCGGGCACCGCGCGCGGAATGCGCTTGTCGATCACGTTGACGACGCCGCCGATCGCCGCCGAACCGTACAGCAGCGCCGCGGGCCCGCGCACCACCTCCACCCGGTCCGCCAGCAGCGGATCGATCGCGACGGCATGATCCACGCTGGTATTCGACACGTCGATCGATCCGATCCCGTCGGTCAGCACGCGCACCCGCTCACCCTGCAGGCCGCGCAGCACCGGACGCGATGCGTTCGGCCCGAACGAGGTGGCCGATACGCCCGGGGTGCGCGCCAGCGTCTCGCCGATCGTCGGCCGCAGCGATTGCGTCAGCTCCGCCCCCTGCAACACCGCCACGCCGGCCAGCACGTCGAGGCGGTCGCGCTGCAACGGGGCGGTGACGACGATGTCGGCCGGCGTCGTCGCGTGAAAATCGGCGTTGGCGGCGGGCGGCGCGTCGTCGGCCAGCGCCGGCACCGCGACGACCAGCACGGATGCGCCGGCGAGGAAAAGCGAACGTCTCATGCGAGCACCTGTGCGACTATTCTGATGGTTCGATCGACGCGGCGACGCATCGATTGCTGCATCTGCTAACGAGGTCGCAAAGAAGATACAATATATCATCAAGTGAATAATGTGACAGGAATCGGGCGGAGCAGGAGGCGCCGCCGCCTCGGTCAGGCGGAGGTCGGGTGGTCCGGCGTCGGTTCGGCAGCGGCCGCCATGTTCGCCGCCTCCGCCTGTGCGGCCGCATCGGCATCGGCTGTCTCGCCCCCGGCCGTACCGGCCGTGACGCTCGCCGCGTCACCGGTGGGGGTCTGCCCGGCAAGCTCCTGCAGCGCGACGGCGGGTTCGCCCACCTCGGTGCGATCGGAACGGTCGTCGGGTGCGTTGTTCGGCTTCTGATCGGGCATGGCATCCTCCTCGTGCCCTCAACGAGCCGGTGGCATCGACGATCCACCGGCTGGCGCTATGCTGTGCCGGTTCAGCCCGGAGAGCGACCGCGACGATGACTAGCCCGGCGATCGAGCCCATCTCCCCTTCATTGGCGCGGCGGATCGCGCTGGCGGCGCAGGGCTTTGGCGCTGCCCGCCCGCCGGCGATCGATCGCCGCCAGCTGGTGCGCACGGTCGATCGCCTCGGCCTGTTCCAGATCGACAGCGTCAACGTGCTGGCGCGGGCGCATTATCTGCCGGCTTTCTCCCGCCTCGGCCGCTACGATCGCGCGCTGCTGGAGGAGGCCGCGTGGGGGCCGCGCCGCCAGCGCCGCCTGTTTGAATATTGGGCGCATGAGGCATCGCTGCTGCCGCTCGATCTTCATCCGCTGCTGCGCTGGCGCATGGCGGCGGCCGATCGCGGGGAGATCGGGTGGGCCGCGCTGCGCCGCTTCGCCGGCGATGGTCGCCCCGCCGCGATGGCGGTGCTGGCGCGCATCCGGGCGGAGGGGCCGCTCGCCGCCTCCGATTTCGGCGACGGTAATGGCCGCTCCGGCTGGTGGGAGTGGGGCGATACCAAGCAGGCGCTGGAATGGCTGTTCTGGGCCGGGCACCTCACCACCGCCACCCGCAGGCGCAGCTTCGAGCGGGTGTATGACCTGCCGGAGCGGGTGATCCCGCCGGCGATCCGGGCGCTGCCCACGCCGGAACCGGGGGAGGCGCAGCGCGCGCTTATCGCCCGCGCGGCGGCGGCGCTCGGCATCGCCACCGCCGGCGAGCTGCGCGATTATTTCCGCCTCTCGCCCGAACAGGGCAAGGCGGCGATCGTGGCGCTGGTCGAGGAGGGCGTGCTGCGCCCCGTTGCCGTGCCCGGCTGGCCGGCGGCCTGGCTCCACCGCGACGCCCGCCGACCCCGGCGGGTGGCGGCGCGGGCGCTGCTGGCGCCGTTCGATCCGCTGATCTGGGAACGCAGCCGGGCCGAGCGGCTGTTCGGCTTCCGCTACCGCATCGAGATATACACGCCGGCCGAGAAGCGGCGGCACGGCTATTATGTGCTGCCCTTCCTGCTGGGCGATGCGCTGGTCGCGCGGGTGGACCTGAAGGCGGATCGGCCGGCGTCGCGGCTGCTCGTCCAGTCGCTCCACCTCGAACCGGACGCGCCCGGCGAGACGATCGACGCGCTGCGCCTCTCGCTGGAGGAGATGGCCGGGTGGCTGTTGCTCGACGGGCTGACGATGCCGGATCGCGTCGCCGGCTGAACCGGCGGGGCGACGCCCTACCGCCCCGCCGGCGTGTCGCCCGGTTGCACGCC
>CAXTTS010000167.1:0-7152 GCA_964247265.1 uncultured Sphingomonadaceae bacterium | reverse complement strand
CCGTGGGCGTGTCGCCGCCGCCGCCCGCATCGCCGCCGACCGATCGGCGCGCAAGGCCGGCCACCTGCTCACCGAGTTCGAGGAGAATCGGCGTGGCTGGTTCTGGGAGACCGACTCGCGCGGCTGCCTCACCTATATTTCCCGCCAGCTGGCCGAGGCGATCGGGCGCGATCCGGCGGACCTGCTCGGCCGGCCGTTCGCCGATCTCGTCCGCAGCGAGGGCGACGACACGCAGCCGGGGCCGCGGGGCGAGCGCACGCTGGGTTTCCACCTGTCCACCCGCCTGCCGTTCAGCGAGGTGCAGGTGCGCGCGGCGGTGGAGGGGGATCGCTGGTGGTCGCTCTCCGGCCGGCCGGCGAGCGATGATTTCGGCAACTTCCTAGGCTTTCGCGGCAACGGCACCGACCTGACCGAGCGCCGGCGATCGGAGCGGGAGATCAACACGCTCGCCAAATCCGACGCGCTGACCGGCCTGCCGAACCGCACGGTGATGAACCAGACGCTGGAGGCGGCGCTGAGCAGTGCGGGCGAGCGGGCCAAGCCGTGCGCGGTGTTCCTGCTCGATCTCGATCGGTTCAAGTCGGTCAACGATACGCTCGGCCACCCGATCGGCGACCTGCTGCTGCGGCAGGTGGCGGAGCGGCTGCGTGGCGCGATCGGCGATGGCGGGCAGGTGGGCCGGCTGGGCGGCGACGAGTTCAAGGTGGTGCTGCCCGGCGCGAGCGATCGCAACCGGCTGGCGATGCTGGCGCGGCATGTGATCGAGCGGCTTTCCGCGCCCTATATGATCGAGGGGCATCATGTATCGATCGGCGCCTCGATCGGCGTCGCGCTGGCGCCGGAGGATGGCGCGACCGCCGAGGCGCTGATCCGCAACGCCGATCTGGCGCTCTACGCCGCCAAGGCGGACGGCAAGGGCATCCACCGCTTCTACGAAAGCGAGATGCACGCCAATGCCAAGGACCGCCGCCTGCTGGAGATGGACCTGCGGACAGTGCTGTCCGACGGTGGCCTCCATCTGGTCTACCAGCCGGTGGTGAATGCCGGCGACGAGCGGATCGTGGGGTTCGAGGCGCTGATCCGCTGGAACCACCCGACGCGCGGCGCGGTGCGGCCGGATCTGTTCATCCCGATCGCCGAGGAGATCGGCCTGATCCCGCAGATCGGCGAGTGGGTGATCCGCACCGCCTGCACCACGGCGGCGAGCTGGCCCGAGCATATCCGCGTGGCGGTGAACATATCGCCGATCCAGTTCGCCAGCCCCGCGCTACCCGGCATCGTGCTGAGTGCGCTCGCCGCCGCGCAGTTGCCCGCCAACCGGCTGGAGCTGGAGATCACCGAAAGCGTGTTCCTGGGCGAGGGCGCCGACACCGACGCGATGTTCGCCCGCCTGAAGGCGATCGGCGTGCGCTTCGCGCTCGACGATTTCGGCACCGGCTATTCCTCGCTCGGCTATCTGAAGAAGGCGCCGTTCGACAAGATCAAGATCGACCAGAGCTTCGTGCGGGGCGCCGCCATCCCCGGCAATCGCAACGCGGCGATCGTGCGGGCGATCGTCGCACTGGCGACCAGCCTCGACATGGACACCACGGCGGAGGGCGCGGAGACGCTGGACGAGCTGGAGCTGATCCGGTCTCTCGGCTGCAGCCACATCCAGGGCTATGTGTTCGGGCGGCCGATGCCGGCGGACGAGGTGATGGAGCGGGTTAAGGGCACGGCGCGGCTGAACCCGGCCGGCTTCCTCGTCAGCCGCTCGCCGCGCGTGGCGATGCTGCGGTCGACGGTGATGCGGATCAACGAGCGGCCGCATTCGGCGCGCATCCGCAATCTTTCCGCCGGCGGCGCGATGGTGGAGAGCGGGTCCGCCGTCGATCCCGGGGCGACGGTGGATATCGAGCTGCCCGATGGGCGGCGGCAGGACGGGGTGGTCCGCTGGAGCCGCGATGGCCGCATCGGCGTGACGTTCGATCGGCCGATCGACCTGGAGGCGCTGAACGCGCGCATTGCCGCTCCGCCGAAG
This sequence comes from uncultured Sphingomonadaceae bacterium, assembly GCA_964247265.1. Taxonomy (GTDB): domain Bacteria; phylum Pseudomonadota; class Alphaproteobacteria; order Sphingomonadales; family Sphingomonadaceae; genus Alterirhizorhabdus. The sequence continues at coordinate 5,132 of CAXTTS010000167.1, read as the reverse complement.
ATGGCGCGGCTGGGGTAGGGGGCCGTTCCAGGTCGTCTGCGGAGGCCCGCCACGACCTTATGATGGGTCATCCTGAACGCGATCCAGGATCCATGCGAGGCGCCGAGAACACCCACTACGCCGAGGCAGCTGAAACGTCGCGCATGGATCCTGAAACAAGTTCAGGATGACGGCGTTTTTCCGTCGCCTCAGTCGGCCGCTTCGGCAATCTGGGCGAGATACTGGTCGTCTATGATGCGGATCTTGCCGTGGGCGAGTTCGATCACGCCCTGTTCGGACCAGGAGGCGAGCTGGCGGTTGATATTCTCGCGGCTCATGCCGACGAAATTGCCGAGTTCGCCCTGGCTGAGATCGCCCGCCAGCTTGTGCCCCGCCGTCTTCTGCTCGGTCAGCCGCTTGAGGAAGCGGGCGAGGCGCGGGCCGGCAGCAAAGGCGCGGTCGCTCTCGATCGTGGTGTCGGTCTCGCGCAGGCGGCGGGCCATGTCGCGCAGCATCGCCAGCGCTACCTTCGGATGACGCTCGATAAACGCCTCGGTGGCGGTGCGGGTGACCTTCAGGTAGCGGCCGGCATACATGGCGGTGGCGGATGCGGTACGCGGGCGGCCGTCCAGCATGGCGATCTCGCCCAGCACCGATCCGGCTTCCGCATAGTCCAGCACGATCTCGTGCCCGTTCGGTGCGATCATGCTGATCCGCGCGGTGCCTGCCAGGACGATGACGATCGCATTGCCCTCGTCGCCCTGCGCCAGGATCTCCTCGCCGGTCTTCATCTTGCACAGGCTGGAGATGGCGAGCAGCTCGGCAAGTTCGCCATGCGAGCAGACCGAGAAAATGGATTTGGGGGTCAACAGGGCGGCAAGTTCATCGGCGGTCATCAGGAGGCTCCCGTGTTGCGACGATCAGGGCGCTGCGGCCGCACGATCGGCCATTGCTCGGCCGCATCATAGCCGCAAGCCGACAGGCGACGCGACGATTTTCTGCGCCGCGAGGGCAAGCGGTTAACCGGACACTTACCAGTTCCCGCTACGGTTTGGCGACCAATCGCGATTTGGATGCGCCATGCTGCATACCTCCATCCAGCCACCCCCGGTCGCCAATCTTCCGGTCGTAAGCAACCGGCGGCTCGCGTCGCTGCGGTCGCGCGGGGTGGCCGATCACCGATCGGAGGCGCTGTGGCGCACCGCGCCGTGGCTGACGGCGCTGAGCGGCTGCTGCGGGCTGGTGGTGCTGTGGGAGCTGGCCGGCAGCGTATCGCTGCCGCTGCTTGGCGGCTGGGCAATGGCGGTGGCGGCGCTGAACCTGTTCATCCTGCGCGCCCGGCGGGATGCAGGCGGCTATGGCGATGCCGCATCCGTCCGCTCGACCTGGTGGTGCGTCGGGGAGGCGCTGGTCCATGCCGCGCTGTGGAGCAGCCTGCCGGCGCTGGCCTTTGCCGGCCAGCCGGTCGCCGCGCAGGCGATGCTCGGCGCGGCGATGGGCACGATGATGGCCGGCGCCTTCCTGCTCGCGATCGTGCCGCTGGCGGCGACTGCCTGGGTGCTGGTGATCGCACTGTCGCTGATCTGGGGGCTGCACGGGCAAGGCGGAGCGACGCTGGCGAGCGGCGTCGTCCTGCTCGCGATCTTCTCGGCGGTGGTGATCGCCGGCTGCCTGACGGTGGAGCGGCTGCTCGCGCGCCATGCCGGCACCGCCAGCGACGAACGTCGGCGCGGCGAGGCGATCGGGCTGCTGCTGCGCGAATATGAGGATCAGGGCGCCGGCTGGCTGTGGCAGACGGACAGTCACCACCAGCTCACTTATGTCTCCCCGCGCATCTGCGATCGGCTGGGCCGCCCGACCCACCAGCTGATCGGCCAGTCGCTGCCGATCCTGCTCGGCTGCGATGCCAGGCTGGGGCAGGCGCTGGCGGCGCGACAGCCCTTCTCCGGCCTCGAACTGCCGGTGGCGACGGTGCAGGGCGAGTGCTGGATGGCGTTTTCCGCCAGCCCGGTGTTCGGCCCGGGCGGCGGCTTCGAGGGCTTTCGCGGGCTCGGCTCCGACGTGACGGAGGTGCGGCGCGCGCAGGAGCGGATTCGCCGCGTGGCGTTGGTGGACGATCTCACCGGCCTGCCGAACCGCCAGCAGGTCCGCACGATGCTGGCCGAGGCGATCGAACAGGCCGATCGGCGCGGCGGCCGCGCGGCCTTGCTGTTCGCCGATCTCGACGGGTTCAAGGCGGTGAACGATCGCTTCGGCCATGCGGTGGGCGATGCCGTGCTGAAAGCGGTCGCGGCGCGGCTGGCGCAGGCGGCGGGCGATGAGGCGAAGGTCGGCCGGCTGGGCGGCGACGAGTTCGCGCTCGTCATGGCGCCGTGCGAGTCGCGCGAGATGGCGGAGGCGCTCGGCCAGCGGCTGATCGACGCGGTGGGCAGGGCCGTGCCCTGCGACGGCGGCCATGAGGCGCAGGTGGGCCTCAGCATCGGCTGCGTGTTCGCGCCCGCCGATGGCATCACCGTGGACGAGCTGCTGGTGAAGGCGGACATCGCGCTTTACCAGGCGAAGTCGCACGGGCGCGGCCGGCTGCGGCTGTTCGATCGCGCGATGCAGCGCGATGCCGAGCAGCGGGTGCTGCTGGAACGCGACCTGCGGCAGGCGCTGGCGCGCGACCAGCTGACGATCGAATATCAGCCGGTGGTGGATATCGCGACGCAGGCGATCGTCGGGTTCGAGGCGCTGCTGCGCTGGACGCACCCCGAGCGCGGGCCGGTGCCGCCCGCTTTGTTCCTGCCGATCGCCGAGGAGTGCGGGCTGATCGCCGGCATCGGCGAATGGGTGATCCGCACCGCCTGCGCCGATGCGGCGGCGTGGCCGGGATCGATATTCGTCTCGGTGAACATCAGCCGGGTGCAGCTGGAGGTGCCGGGCCTGCCCTCCGCCGTGGGGGAGGCGCTGGTGGCGACGCGATTGCAACCCTCGCGGCTCGAACTGGAAGTGACCGAGACCGTGTTCCAGGGCGACAGCGCCGGCCCGCTCGACGTGTTGCGCCGGCTGCGCGCGTTGGGCGTGGGCATCGCGCTCGACGATTTCGGCAGCGGCTACTCGTCGCTCGGCTACCTCAACCGCACCATCTTCCACACGCTGAAGCTGGATGGCTCCTTCGTCCGCGACGCCGCGCACCGGAGCGAGACGCTGGCCGTGATCCGCGCGATCGTGGCGCTGGCGGCGAACTTCCACATGGACGTGACCGCCGAAGGGATCGAATCGTTCGAGGATTTCGCCCGGATGCGGGAACTCGGCTGCAAGCGCGTGCAGGGCTATCTGTTCGGCCGACCGGCGCCGCGCGCGCAGGCCACTGCGCTGCTGCGGCCCCTGCCGGCGCGGGCGGCCGGGTAGGGCAGGCTTCATCCCACCGTCTTTATCCGGTAAGGCGCAGCCGATGGCGATGTTCGGCCCCAACGCGAAACCCTTTTTCGACGACAAGAATCGCGCCTTCTGGATGCTCCAGTCATCCGGCTGGGCGGGCTATTTCGTGCTGCGCTCGCTCGGCGGGCTGGCCAATGCGATGGGGTTGCTGTTCATCGTCCCCACCGCGCTGTCCACCGCCACCGGCTATTCGCTGACGCTGCTGATGGCATCGATCTTCCGCCGGCTGATCCACCGTGCCCCGCTGCTCACCTGGGGCGGATCGATCGTGATTCTGATGATCGCATCGGCCGTATTCTCGACGATCGAGGTGTGGAGCCACGCGACTTTCTACCGGCCGGGGGCCATGCCATCGGGGATCGAGTTCCTCGGTGCGATCCTGCTCGATTTCGCGGTGCTGGCGGCGTGGGCGGGGCTCTATTACGGGATCAATTTCTACCTGCTGCTGGAGGAGCAGGCCGACCAGCTGCAACGGCTGGAGCATCAGGCATCCTCCGCCCAGCTGGCGATGCTGCGCTACCAGCTGAACCCGCATTTCCTGTTCAACACGCTGAACTCCATCTCCACCCTGGTGCTGCTGAAGCAGACCGATCGCGCCAACGCGATGCTCTCCCGCCTGTCCTCCTTCCTGCGCTACACGCTGGTGAACGAGCCGATGGGTCAGGTCACGCTGGTGCAGGAGATCGAGACGCTGAAGCTGTATCTGGAGATCGAGAAGATGCGCTTCGAGGATCGGCTGAAGCCGCGTTTCGAGGTGGATCCGGCGGCGGCGCTGGCGCGGCTGCCCTCGCTGCTGCTACAACCGCTGGTGGAGAATGCGATCAAATATGCGGTGACGCCGCAGGAGGAAGGGGCCGAGATCGTGGTGGAGGCGCGGCTGGCCGGAGACCGGGTGCAGATCACCGTTTCGGATAACGGGCCGGGCTTGAACGAAGGCGTGCAGAGGTCCACTTCATCGACAGGTGTGGGCCTCGCGAACATTCGGGAGCGGCTGGCGCAGGCCTATGGCGCGGAGCAGCGGTTCGAGATCCAGTCGAACCGCGGGGGCGGGTTCGGCGTCATGATCGAGATACCATTCCAGACCGAAGAGGCCAGGGAACCCGCATGACCATCCGTACCATCCTCGTCGACGACGAGTCGCTCGCGATCCAGGGATTGCAGCTGAGGCTCGAACCGCATGAGGACGTCGAAATCATCGAAACCTGCACCAATGGCCGCGAGGCCATCCGTGCGATCAAGACCCACAAGCCCGATCTCGTCTTCCTCGACATCCAGATGCCCGGCTTCGACGGCTTTTCCGTCGTGCAGGGGTTGATGGAAGTGGAGCCGCCGCTGATCGTGTTCGTCACCGCCTATATGGATCACGCCGTCCGCGCGTTTCAGGCCGACGCGCTCGATTATCTGATGAAGCCGGTGGAGCCGGAGCGGCTGGCCGAGACGCTGGACCGGGTGCGCCAGCGCCTGTCGGAGAAACGCGGCGCGGAGGAGGCCGGGCGGCTGAAGGAGGCGCTGGCCGAACATGCGCCGGAAGCGGCCGAGGCGATGCCGGACAGCGGCAGCGAGGGGCCCGCATCCAACCGTTTCGAAAAGCTCATCAACATCAAGGATCGCGGCCAGATCTTCCGCGTCGACGTCGATACGATCGAGCGGATCGATGCCGCCGGCGACTATATGTGCATCTACACCGGCGACAACACGCTGATCCTGCGCGAGACGATGAAGGATCTGGA
>CAXTTS010000166.1:0-7190 GCA_964247265.1 uncultured Sphingomonadaceae bacterium | reverse complement strand
GCGCTGGCCGGGCCGGGGGATGCGAAGCAGACCGACGGTTTCGCCGCCATCCCGCTCGACCGCTGGCTCGCCGCGCATGGTGAAAGCGACAGCGGCGCGCAGGTGGGCGTGCTGACGATCGCCGGGATGATCGTCGACGGCAAGGCCGCACCCGGTACGGCGGGCGGCGACACCATCGCCAGCCTGCTGCTGGAGGAACTGGCGAAGAACCGGATCAGGGCGCTGGTGGTGCGGGTCGATTCGCCGGGCGGATCGGTGACCGCGTCCGAACGTATCCGCTCGGCGATCATGGAGGCAAAAAGGCGCGGGCTGCCGGTCGTGGTGTCGATGGGATCGGTGGCGGCATCGGGCGGCTATTGGGTATCCACCCCGGCCGATCGTATCTTTGCCGAACCCTCGACGATCACCGGATCGATTGGGGTGTTCGGGCTGCTGCCGAACTTCAGGGGTGCGCTGGGCAAGCTCGGCCTCTCGGCCGACGGCATCAAGACGACGCCGCTTTCCGGCGAGCCCGATCTGCTGCGCGGCACCTCGCCCGAGTTCGACCGGCTGATGCAGGCGGGCATCGAGGACATCTACCGCCGCTTCACCGGGCTGGTCGGCGCATCGCGACATCTGCCGGTCGCGCGGGTGGACCAGATCGGCCAGGGCCGGGTGTGGGCGGGCAATACGGCACGGGGGATCGGGCTGGTGGATGCCTATGGCGGGCTGGACGCGGCGATCGCCGACGCCGCGCGCCGGGCCAGGCTGGACCCGGCGACGGTGCGCGCGCGCTACATCGAGAAGCAGCCGACGATGCTGAGCCAGCTGATCGCCGGCTTCGCCAGCCAGAACCAGGATGAGGGACAGAGCGGCCGGGCGACCGACGCCTATAGCCGGCTCGCCGCGCGCCCGGCCGACGCGCTGCTGCACGCCATCGGCGACATGAGCGCGATCGCCGACGGGCCGGCGATCCAGGTGGTGTGCCTGGAATGCCCGGCGACGCCGCTACGCCGCACGCGCGACGCGAGCGCGGTGCGGCTGATGATCGCGGCGGCGAGCCGGCGATGAGCGTAGCCATCCGGCCGGTGACGCCGGAGGATGCGCCGGCAGTCGCGGCGATCTACGCCTATTATGTCGATGGCGGCGTCGCGACGTTCGAGGAGGTGGCGCCCGACGCCGCCGAGATGGCGGGGCGGATCGCGGCGGTGGTGCCGGCCTATCCGTGGCTGGTGGCGGAACGCGGCGGCAGGATCGTCGGCTATGCCTATGGCCGGCCCTATCATCCCCGCGCGGCCTATCGCTGGACCTGCGAATCGGCGATCTACCTTGCCGCCGAGCAGCGGCGCACCGGGCTGGGCCGGCCGCTCTACGAGGCGCTGCTCGACGAGCTGGCCGATCGCGGCTTCGTCTCTGCGATCGCATCGATCACGGTGCCGAATCCGGAGAGCACGCGGTTCCACGAGAAGCTGGACTTCGTCTCCGTCGGGTTGATGGAGGGTATCGGCTTCAAGCATGGCGCATGGCGCAACGTCGGCTATTGGCAGCTCGCGCTCGGCCCGCGCACGATCCCGCCGCCGCAGCTGGCGCTGTAGCTCAGCCGCGATAGGCGGGCAGCGCCAGGCCGCGGGAGATGGCGAGCGCGCGCAGAACAAAGCCAGCCAGCGCCGCGACGATCGCCGCCACCGTTCCAGGCACGCCGAGCGAGCCGAGACCGACGAACAGCCCCGCCGCCAGCGCCGCCGCCGTGACGTACAGCTCGGGGCGCAACAGGATCGAGGGCTCGCCCGCCAGCACGTCGCGGATGATGCCGCCGAAGCAGGCGGTGACAACGCCCATCACGGCAGCCGGCAGCAGCGGCACGCCATAGGCCAGCGCCTTCGCCGCACCATAGACCGCATAGGCCGCCAGCCCCACCGCATCGAACCAGTCGAGCGCCTGCGGCCGCCACCACCGCGCGGGCGTGATCCAGACGAGCAGCGCCATGAGCAGGCACATGCCGATCGCGCGCGGATCGACCATCCAGAATACGGGGGCGCCGATCAGCAGATCGCGGATCGTGCCGCCGCCGGTGCCGGTGACGGCGGCGAAGAAGGCGAACGTCACCAGCGTCTGCCGCCGCCGCGCCGCCGCCAGCGCGCCCGATGCGGCGAACACCGCGATGCCGGCCACATCCGCCCATGCCATCGCCAGATCCCAGCCGGGGACCGTCACCGGCATCTGGCGGGTGCTTCGTGGCTGGGCCGGTTCATCGTGCATGCTGCCTTTCGCGCGTGAGTGCGCGCGGCAGCATGCGCCATTTCAGCGCAGCGGGGGAGACATTCCCGGCGCGGCCCGCGCCACCGCCCGCCCGCGCGCGGCGCCGGAGGAGCGGCCATAGCGTTTATAGGCGCGGCGCAGCGCCACGATCAGCCATTTGGGGGCGAACAGGATCGGCAAGGCGCGCGTCCAGTAATGCGCCATGCGGTGATAGGGCGCGTAGAGATAGGCGGCGGCCTGCATCGTCTGCGGCGTGCGACCGGGCGCCGTCTTGGCATTGTGGATGCGCGCCATGACATGCGTGTCGAAGATGCGCCGCGCCATCGCATCGCGCGCGGCGGGATCGTGCGCGAGCAGGGCGGCGGCGATCTGCTCATAGGCGACGACATCGATCTTCAGCCGGTTGAGCCAGCCGAACTTCACCTCGAACTGGTCGTTGCCGGTGCGAAAGCCGATGCAGGGTTCGCGCACCACGCCCCATGCTCCGTTGGCGCCGATGATCCGGCCGATGATATAGACCTGGATATAATAATTCTCGAACGCTCGCGACGCCGGATCGGCGGCGACCGCGATCCAGCGGCGGCGATCGACCACCAGCGCGGACATGAAGCCGAGCACCTCGGCCATTTCGGCGAACACCGCCGACACGCCCTTCATCCGCTGCGTCGGCGGCATGGCACGTATGCCGACCGGCTGTCGCATCCGCACATCATAATCGATCACGCCAAGGGTGAGGCCGCACGCGTCTGGCCATCGTTCGAGCGCATCCAGCACGCGCCGAGCGCCGCCCGGCTCGATGAGATCGTCATCGCCGATCAGCCAGATATAGTCGCCGGTCGCCGCTTCCACCACCGCGAGGAAGTTGCGATCGAGCCCGATGTTGACCGGCTGCTCCATCAGCGTGAAACGCTCGATGCGGTTGCGGTACGTTTCCGCCACCGCGACAGTATCGTCCGGCGAGGCATCGTCGCTAACCACGACCTCGATTTCCGGCAGCTGTTGCGCGATGATGCTGTCGAGCAGCTCGGCGAGCAGAGCGGAGCGGTTGTACGTGGGAATGCAGATCGAAAGCTTCGGCATCGTTACCCCGCATCTTGCGGGGCTCGCCTTCGCAGCCGCTTCGCTGCATCGCAACACGAGGTGGGACCATAATGGTTTATACCGGCTTAACCCGGCAGCACCGCCTTGGCGAAGCCTTGCCACGCTTCATCGTAGCCGAGCTGTAACAGAGGCGTTTCGGTGGCCCAGCGGGTCGGGCGGATCACGTCGCAGCTTTCGAACATGAAGGCCATCGTATCGGCCAGACGATGCGGCGCGAGCGTGGCGGCGATCGCCTTTTCATAGGCGGCGACATCCGGCCCGTGGCCGTTCATCTGGTTGTGCAGCGAGGCGCCGCCCGGCGCGAAGCCGCCGCCTTCCTTGGCATCATAGGCACCGTGGATCAGGCCCATAAACTCGCTCATCACGTTGCGATGGAACCAGGGCGGGCGGAACGTATCCTCCGCCACCATCCAGCGCGGCGGAAAGATCACGAAATCGCACTTGGCGGTGCCAGGCATGTCCGACGGGCTGGTGAGCACGGTGAAGATCGACGGATCGGGATGATCGAAGCTCACCGTGCCGATCGTGTTGAACCGCGCGAGATCGTAGCGGCACGGCGCGAGATTCCCTTGCCACGCCACCACATCGAACGGCGAACGATCGAGGGTGGTCGCCCACAGCCCGCCCTGGAACTTCTGGACCAGTTCGCATGGCGCCTCGCGATCCTCGAACCAGGCTGCGGGGGTTTCGAAATCGCGCGGGTTGGCCAGGCCGTTCGAGCCGATCGGGCCGAGATCGGGCAGGCGGAACGGCGTGCCGTAATTTTCGCAGACATAGCCGCGCGCCGTACCGTCCGGCAGATCGACCGCGAAGCGCAGCCCGCGCGGGATCAGCGCGACGTGCAGCGGCGGCACATCCAGCCGGCCGAGTTCGGTGCGGACGGCAAGGCGGCCGTGCTGCGGCACGATCAGCAGCTCGCCATCGGCCGAGAAGAAGGCGCGGTCGGTCATGTCGCGGCTGGCGGCATAACCGTGGATGCCGGTCCCCCGCCCCGCCGCGACATCGCCATTGCCGCCATAGCTGACCAGCCCGTCGACGAAATCCACCGGTGCCCCCGGCAGCGGGAGCGGATCCCAGCGGAGCCGGTTCGGGCTTGGCGGCACCTCCGCAAAGGGCGCCGAGCGGAGCAGGGGTGCGGCGGCTATCGGCGCGAACGGCGGGTGTGCCGCCGCCGGGCGCAGGCGGTACAGCCAGCTGCGCCGGTTCTCCGCGCGGGGCGCGGTGAAGGCGGTGCCGGACAATTGCTCCGCATAGAGGCCGAACGGCACCCTTTGCGGGCTGTTGCGCCCGATCGGCAACGCGCCCGCCACCGCCTCGGTGGAGAAGTGGTTGCCGAAGCCGGTCAGATATTCCACGGCATCAGCCCTGCGCGGGGATCACGCCACGCCGGATCTGATCCAGTTCGATGCTTTCGAACAGCGCCTTGAAATTGCCCTCTCCGAAGCCCTGATTGCCCTTGCGCTGGATGATCTCGAAGAAGATCGGGCCGACCATATTCTCCGTGAAGATCTGGAGCAGCAGCCCCTCCCCCGTTTCCGGCGATCCGTCGATCAGCACGCGACGCTTGCGCATCTCCTCGACGCTGTGGCCGTGGCCGGGCAGGCGCTGGTCGATCAGGTCGAAATAGGTTTCGGGGCTGTCCTGGAAGCGGACGCCGTTGGCGCGCAGCGCATCCACCGTGGCGAAGATATCGTCTGTGGCGAGCGCGAGATGCTGGATCCCCTCGCCCTTATACTCGCGCAGAAACTCCTCAATTTGGGAATGTTCGTCCTGGCTTTCGTTCAGCGGGATGCGGATCTTGTCGTCGGGCGCGGTCATCGCCTTGCTGAGCAACGCGCTCGCTTTCCCCTCGATGTCGAAATAGCGGATCTCGCGGAAGTTGAAGATCGTCTCGTAGAACGCGGCCCAATGGTTCATCCGGCCGCGATTGACGTTGTGGGTCAGGTGGTCGAGCGTGTGGAGGCCGACCGAACGGTCGTTCTTCGACGCGCCCGGCACCGGGCGGAAATCCACATCGTAAATCTCCTGCGCGCCGTAGCGATCGACGAGGTACAGGTTCGATCCGCCGATACCTTCGACCGCCGGAATGTTCAGCTCCATCGGGCCAACGGGGCCGACCACCGGCGTGGCGCCGCGCCGCACCGCCTCATCGAACGCCTTGGCCGCATCGGCGACGCGGAACGCCATCGCATTGGCCGAGGGGCCGTGGGCGTTGCGGAACAGGGCCGCCTGCCCCTCCGTCTCCATGTTGAGCAGGAAGGTGATATCGCCCTGGGTGTAGCGGCGCACATCCTTCGATCGGTGGGTGGCGACATGGGTGAAGCCCATCGCCTCGAACAACTGGGCGAGCGCCTGCGGATCGGGGCCGGTGAACTCGACGAACTCGAACCCGTCGAGGCCGAGGGGGTTGTCATGCGGGGTGGCGGTGGTGTCCTGCGTCATCGTGCATCCTTGCCTGCATGCGCCTGCGTGCCAAGGCTTATCACCCGGTCGGTCGACAGGATGGTGCCGGGCTCCAGGTCGCTGAGCGTCTGGAGTTCGCTGTAAAGCGGGCCGAAGTCGGTTTCCAGCGTCTGCCGCAACAGATCGTCGAAGCTGTCGATCACGAAATAGTTCTGCTGATAATCGTCGATGCGGTAGCGGCTGCGCATCACTCGCCTCAGGTCGAAGCCGATCCGGTGCGGCGAGAGATCGTCGAGCGCGAAGGTGGATTCGCCGAACGACGAGACGATGCCCGCGCCATAGAGCTTCAGCGCATCGCCGTCGCGGATCAGGCCGAACTCGACCGTATACCAATAGAGCCGGGCGAGCTTGTCGATCGCGCCCATCCCAACGGCGCGCTGGCCGCCCTTGCCATAGGCCTGCATGTAATCGGCGAAGACCGGGTTGGCGAGCAGCGGGACGTGGCCGAATACGTCGTGGAAGACGTCCGGCTCCTCCAGATAATCGAGCTGGTCGGGGCGACGGATGAAGCTGCCGGCGACGAAGCGGCGGCTGGCGAGGTGATCGAAGAATATGTCGTCCGGCACCAGGCCGGGCACCGCGACGACGCTCCATCCCGTCGCGGCGTGCAGCCGGTCGGAAAGTTCGGCGAAATCGGGGATGCCGGGCTTGGAGAGGCGCAGGATGTCCAGCCCGGCCAGGAACTCGGGCGCGACGCGGCCGGGCAGCATCGCGCTCTGCCGGGCGAAGAGCTTGTCCCATGTGGCATGGTCGTCGGGCGTGTAGCGATCCCAATGCTGCGGGATCGTCCAATCCTCGGCGGTCCCCTCCGGACGTGCGGGCGCTTCGTTCGTCATCGCTTGTTGTCACGCATGACGAGCGGAGTCGTTCCCGCCGGCACGCACGATCATGCCGATCTTTGTCGCAGGCTGGCCGCAGCGGGCGTCTGGAACCGTGCCGCGGCGAGACGGTTAGAAATTATCTCTCCGCTTTCGACGTTTCCATGACCCTCGTTTACCATCGCGAGGCGCGGATTCCGCAGTGCAGCAAGGCGCGCTTTATGGCGCAAAAGCTTTCCTTTCTTCCGGTATGGCAGCTTCATTGTATCTCTACTCCGTAGATAGAAATATGGCTCGGGTAGGCAAAAGCTTAGTCTTTTGGATCTAACGCCCGGGACGAACAGGGTTCGACGACGCGACCGGCAGGCCGGCGCGGCGTCTGTAGACATGCTTGGGGGAAATGATGGGGATCTTGCAGTATCGTGCCGCTGAAACGGCTGCCTCGCGCATGGTCGGCCGCAGGGGTTGGCTGGCCCTGCTGTCGGCGACGACGATGCTGATCGCCCCGGCCGCCGCCTGGGCCGCGCCGGCCGATGCGATTGCCGCCGACGCTGCGGCCGGCGGCGAGAG
>CAXTTS010000165.1:0-7200 GCA_964247265.1 uncultured Sphingomonadaceae bacterium | reverse complement strand
TGTCGGTGGTGCCCGCCTCGCGCGCCATCCACAGCATCGCGATCAGCATCAGCACCGATCCGAGCAACGTGTAGAGGAAGAATTTGTAGCTGGCGTAGATCCGCTCCGCGCCGCCCCAGATGCCGATGATCAGGTACATCGGGATCAGGCCGGCCTCGAAGAAGATGTAGAACAGGAACAGGTCCTGCGCCGCGAACACGCCGATCATCAGCGTTTCCATCAGCAGGAACGCCGCCATATATTCGGGCACGCGCTTGGTGATGGCCTCCCACGATGCGCCGATACAGATCGGCATCAGGAACACCGAAAGCATGATGAGCAATAGCGCGATGCCGTCGATCCCCATCGCCCAGGCGAAGCGCCCGAACAGATCGACATGCTCGACGAACTGCCATTGCGGTCCGGTCGCGTCGTAGCCGAGCCACAACAGCACGCCGAGCGCGAAGTTTATCAGGGTCGCGATCAGCGCGGTCCAGCGTGCGTTGGCGGCTCGTGCGGTCTCGTCGCCCGGTGCGAACAGGCACCACAAGGCCGCGGCCAGCGGAACCGCGATGAGGACGGTGAGGATGGGAAATCCGGTCATATCAGCGCGTCATCGCCCAGGTCGCAGCCGCGGCGAGGCCCAGCAGCATCACCAATGCATAAGTGTAGAGATAGCCCGACTGGAGGCGCCGCGCCGCAGCGCCTCCGCCGACGACCAGCCGCGCGATCCCATTGGGGCCGAAGCGATCGATGGTGCCTTGGTCGCCGCGCCTCCAGAAGAAGCGCCCGATCGCGAAAGCCGGCCGGACGAACAGGACATCGTACAGCTCGTCGAAATACCATTTGTTGAGCAGGAAGGCATAGAGCCCGTGGAACGTGCCGGTGAACCGCGCCGGTATGCTCCGGTCAACGATGTACGCCCACAGCGCCAGCAGGAAGCCCGTCAGCATCACCACCGTGGCGGACAGCTTCACCCACAGGGGCACGCCGTGCATCGCGTGCATCAGATGCGCGTTGAACGCGACCGAACCCCGCCAGAATTCCGCGCCCTTCTCCGGATCGAGGAACGGCGTGTGGAACAGGAAGCCGGCGAAAACCGCGCCGAACGCCAGCACGCCCAGCGGGGTCAGCATCGTGATCGGGCTTTCGTGCGGATGATAGCCGGCGGTGCCGTGCTTGACATCCTCGGCTCCGGCGGCGTGCGCGCCGGGCTCGCCACCGGCACCCTCATCCGGCGCGACATGATCGGGGTCGGCATGGCCCTGCGCCGCCGCCGCGTGCGGATCATGCGCGGCGGCATGAGCATCATGCGCGTGATCGCCGTGACCATGCGCGTCATGCACCGCATGCTGGATATGCTCCGACGCCGCCCAACGCGCCTGCCCGAAGAAGGTCAGGAACATCAGCCGCCACGAATAGAAGCTCGTCAACAGCGCCGCCACCACGGCAACGAAGAAGGCGATACCGCCCGCCGTCGTGCCGGAGGCGTATGTCGCCTCGATGATCGCGTCCTTCGAATAGAAGCCGGCAAAACCGAACACGTCGACCAGCCCGACGCCGGTGATCGCCAGCGTGCCCGCCATCATGGCGAGGAAGGTCAGCGGGATGTGCTTCCGCAGCGCGCCGTAGAACCGCATGTCCTGCTCGTGGTGCATAGCGTGGATCACCGATCCGGCGCCGAGGAACAGCAACGCCTTGAAGAAGGCATGGGTGAACAGATGGAACATCGCCGCGCCATAAGCGCCGACACCCGCCGCGAAGAACATGTAGCCGAGCTGCGAACAGGTGGAATAAGCGATCACGCGCTTGATGTCGGTCTGCACCGTGCCGACCGTCGCCGCGAACAGCGCGGTCGCCGCGCCCACATAGGTGACGACTGTCAGCGCGGTGTGGCTCGTCTCGAACATCGGCGAGAGGCGGCACACCATGAACACGCCGGCCGTCACCATCGTGGCGGCATGGATCAGCGCCGAGACCGGCGTCGGCCCTTCCATCGCGTCCGGCAGCCAGGTGTGCAGGCCGAGCTGCGCAGACTTGCCCATCGCGCCGACGAATAGCAGCAGGCACAGCAGCGTCATCGTATCGACTCGCCCGCCGAGAAAGCCGATCGTCGATCCCGCCATCCCGGGCGCCGCCGCCAGGATCGCCGGGATCGAGACGGTGCCGAACACCAGAAACGTGCCGAAGATGCCGAGCGAGAAACCGAAGTCGCCCACGCGGTTGACGACGAACGCCTTGATCGCCGCAGCATTGGCGGATGGCTTATAATACCAGAAGCCGATCAGCAGATAGGAGGCGAGGCCCACGCCTTCCCAGCCGAAGAACATCTGGATCAGATTGTCCGACGTCACCAGCATCAGCATCGCGAAGGTGAACAGCGACAGATAGGCGAAGAAGCGGGGCTGATCCGGATCCTCCGCCATATAGCCCCAGCTATACAGATGGACGAGTGCGGACACCGACGTCACGACTACGAGCATCACCGCCGTCAGCGTGTCGACACGCAGCGACCAATCGACGTTCAGATCGCCCGAGTGGATGAAGGCGAGCACCGGCTCGACATGCGCGGACATGCCGCCGCCGAGAAAGCCGAAAAAGATCGGCCAGCTGAGCGCGCAAGAGACGAACAGCAATCCGGTGGTCAGCAGCTTGACCGGGGTGTTGCCGAGCATGCGATTGCCAAGCCCGCCGACGATGGCGGCCAGCAGCGGCAGGAAGACGATGAGCGTGATCACAGGATGGTCAGCCCTTCATCCGGTTGATGTCGTCGACCGCGATCGTGCCGCGGCCACGGAAATAGATGACGAGGATGGCAAGGCCGATCGCCGCCTCGCCGGCCGCCACCGTCAGCACGAACATGGCGAACACCTGCCCGACCAGATCGTGCAGATAAGCGGAAAAGGCGACGAGATTGAGGTTCACCGACAGCAGGATCAATTCGATCGCCATCAGGATGATGATGACGTTCTTCCGGTTCAGGAAGATGCCGAACACGCCCATCGCGAAGAGGACCGCGGAGACGAACAGGAAATGCTGTATCCCGATCATAGCTCCACCCCCTGCCCGACCGGCGGGTTGACGTTGCGCGTCGCATCCTGCGGACGGCGCTGCACCTGCTTGGACACATTCTGCGGACGCACGCCGCTGCGTGTGCGATGGGTCAGCACGATCGCGCCGATCATGGCCACCAGCAGCACCAGCCCGGCACCTTCGAAGATGAACAGATAGCGCGTGTAGATCAGCGTGCCGATCGCCTGGATGTTCGGCACCTCGTCCGGGATCGGCGCCACGCTGGCTGACAGCGCGATACCGCCCGCGCTCCAGGCCGAGACGGCGAAGATCATCTCCGTCGCCAACACCACCACCAGCAGGATGCCGAGCGGGAGATAGCGCGCATAGCCCGACCGCAACTCGGCAAAGTCGACGTCGAGCATCATCACCACGAACAGGAACAGCACGGCCACCGCGCCGACATAGACGATCACCAGCAGCATTGCGATGAACTCGGCACCGACGAGCACCATCAGCCCCGCCGCATTGAAGAAAGCGAGGATGAGCCACAGCACGCTGTGAACCGGATTGCGCGCGACGATGGTGAGCGCGCCGGACGCGATCACCATGGTGGCGAACAGGTAGAAGGCGATCGTCTGGATCACGACGTTTGGCTGCCCCTCAGGATTCTCGTCGGCGGATTGCGCGCGGCTTAACGATAGGGTGCGTCGGCGGCAAGGTTCGCTGCGAGCGAGCGCTCCCAACGATCGCCATTCGCCAGCAGCTTGCCCTTGTCGTAGATCAGCTCCTCGCGCGTCTCGGTAGAATATTCGAAATTCTGCCCTTCGACGATGGCATCGACCGGGCAGGCCTCCTGGCAGAAGCCGCAGAAGATGCACTTGGTCATGTCGAGATCGTAGCGCGTCGTGCGACGGCTGCCATCGTCGCGCGGCTCGGCCTCGATCGTGATCGCCTGCGCCGGGCACACCGCCTCGCACAGCTTGCACGCGATGCACCGCTCCTCCCCGTTCGGGTAGCGCCGCAATGCATGTTCGCCGCGAAAGCGCGGCGACAGCGGGTTCTTTTCGTGGGGATAGTTGATCGTCGCCTTGGGCTTGAAGAAATAGCGCAGCGTGACGGCGTGCGCCTTCACGAACTCCCACAGGGTGAACGACTTGACGATATGCGCGAGGCCCATCTCAGACTCCGTAGCGCGTGAGCATCAGATAGCCCGACACGAGGAACACCCAGAACAACGACACTGGCAGGAAGATCTTCCAGCCCAGCCGCATCAGCTGATCGTAACGATAGCGCGGCACCGTCGCCTTCACCCACGACATCACGAAGAAGAAGAACAGGATCTTGCCGAAGAACCAGATGATGCCCGGCACCATGTAGAGCGGCGCCCAGTCCACCGGCGGCAGCCACCCGCCCCAGAACAGCACCGCGTTCAGCGCACACATCAACAGCACGTTGCCATATTCGCCAAGCCAGAAAAGCGCGAAGCTCATCGACGAATATTCGGTCTGGTAGCCGGCGACGAGCTCGCTCTCCGCCTCGGTCAGGTCGAACGGCGCGCGCCCCGTCTCCGCCATCGAGGAGATCAGGAACATTACCGCCATCGGGAACAGCAACGGATTGAATGCGAACCCGTTGATGAAGCCGAAGACATGCGCCCGCTGCGCATCGATGATGCCCTGCAGGTTGAACGTCCCGGCCCACAGCACCACCGTAATCAGGATGAAGCCGATCGAGACCTCATAGCTCACCATCTGCGCCGCGGCGCGGATGGCGGAATAGAAGGGATATTTCGAGTTGGACGCCCAGCCCGCCAGGATGATCCCGTAGACGCCGAGCGAAGACACCGCGAGGATGTAGAGCAGGCCGACATTGACGTTCGCCAGCACCATGCCCGGCCCGAACGGGATCACCGCCCAGGCGATCAGCGCGACGGTGAAGGTGATGATCGGCGCGATCAGGAACAGCCCCCGGTTTGCCGAGGACGGGATGATCGTCTCCTTCAGGAACACCTTCAGTCCGTCGGCAAAGCTCTGCAGCAAACCGAAAGGCCCGACGACGTTCGGCCCACGCCGCAGCGCCATAGCCGCCCAGATCTTGCGATCCGCATAGATTATCATCGCGACGGCCAGCATCAGCGGCAGCGCGATCAGCAGGATGGCGATGATCGTCGCGACGAACCAGCCGCCATTATAACCGAGATAGTTGGCGAAGAAGGCGGTCATGCGTCGCTGCTTTCAAGACAAGTGGCCACGACACGGACCAGGCGTCCGCCGCCGCTACCCGCCATCGCCAGCGCATTACCGGCCGAAGCCGCAGCAGCTATCCGGTTCCAGCCCATCATTCCGCCGCCTCCGCATACTCATCCTTGTGCAGGATCTCCGCCGAGCAACGCTGCATCGTTTCACTGGCGCGGGCGATCGGATTGGTCAGGTAGAAGTCGGCGATCGGGTAGATGATCGGACCGGAAACGGCACTCGCCACGCCGACATCGCCCGCCGCCGCCACATCGGCCAGCCCTTCTTCGGCCAGATGCGGGTAAGCCGCGGCGATCGCAGCGCGCACCGCTCCGATCGTGTCGAACGGTAGCGTCTTGCCCAGCGGATCGCTGAGCGCGCGCAGGATCGTCCAATCCTCACGCGCGTCGCCCGGCGGGAATACCGCACGGTCGGCGCGCTGGACGCGGCCTTCCATGTTCACCCACGTCGCCGGCTTTTCCGCATAGGAGGCACCCGGCAGGATCACGTCCGCCACGCGCACGCCCGCATCGCCATGCGTGCCGATATAGACGGTGAACGTGTCGGCGAAGGCGGACAGATCGGCCTCGTCCACACCGAGCAGGAACAGCGCCTTCAGGGAACCAGCCTTTGCGCGGATCGCATCGATCCCGCCATCGGTGACGAAGCCGAGATCGAGCGCCCCAACCCGAGCCGCCGCCGTGTGCAACAGGCCGAAGCTGGCGCCGAAGCCCGCCGCCGCCGCCCGCGCCGCCGCATAGGCGCCATCGATCCGCATCGCGCCCATGCCGGCGATCACCACCGCATGATCGGCGTCGGTCAGCGCCTGGCTCGCCGCCTCGGGCAGCGAACCCAGAGTCGAGATATCCTCGCCGAGCCACTCGACCGGATAGGTCAGGTCCACCCTCGGCCCGATCGCGAACACCCGCGCGCCCGACTTCACGGCCTTGCGGATCCGCGTGTTGACCAGCGGCGCCTCCCAGCGTGGATTTGTGCCGATCAGCAGGACCGCCTTGGCATTCTCCACGCCCGCGATCGTGGGGTTGAAGCGGTAGGCGGTCGGGTTGGACGTGTCGAACTTCGCGCCGTCCTGACGGCATTCGTGCAGCGACGAGCCGTAGCGGCCGAGCAGCTGCTTCAGCGCGAACACGCTCTCCACATCCGCCAGATCGCCGGCGATGCCTGCCACCTGTTCGGCCGACGCGCCCGCCAGCCGCGCCGCGATCACCGCGAACGCCTCTGGCCAGGTGGCCTCGACGAGCCGGCCGTCCTTGCGGACATAGGGCTTGTCCAGCCGCCGCCGCACGAGGCCGTCGACGACATGACGCGTCTTGTCGGACGCCCATTCCTCATTCACCGCCTCGTTGATCCGGGGCAGCGCGCGCAGCACCTGACGCCCCCGGCTGTCGAGCCGGATGTTGGTGCCGACCGCATCCATCACGTCGATCGCGGGCGTCTTCTTCAGCTCCCACGGCCGCGCCTCGAACGCATAGGGCTTCGACGTCAGCGCACCGACCGGGCACAGATCGACGATGTTGCCGGACAGCTCGGAGGTGATCGCCCCTTCCAGATAGGAGGTGATCTGCATGTTCTCGCCACGTCCGATCGCGCCGATTTCCTCGACGCCGGCGACTTCTTCGGCGAACCGCACGCAGCGGGTGCACTGGATGCAGCGGGTCATCGCCGTCTTGACGATCGGACCCATATATTTCTCGGTGACGGCACGCTTATTCTCGTCGTAGCGAGAATGGCCCTTGCCATAGGCCAGGCTCTGATCCTGCAAATCGCACTCGCCACCCTGATCGCAGATCGGACAATCGAGCGGGTGGTTGATGAGCAGGAACTCCATCACTCCCTCGCGTGCCTTCTTCACCATCGCGCTGTCGGTGCGGATCTCCTGCTTGTCGGCGGCGGGCAGCGCGCACGACGCCTGCGGCTTGGGCGGGCCGGGCTTCACCTCGACCAGGCACAT
>CAXTTS010000164.1:0-7236 GCA_964247265.1 uncultured Sphingomonadaceae bacterium | reverse complement strand
CCGACGATCAGGCGAAGGGCTGGACCGAACAGCATCCCGACGTGATCGCCACCCGCCAGCAGATCGCCCGCCTGCGCACCCAGGCCGCCAGCGAAGGCACCGGCGCGGCCAGCGCCGGCACCACGCCCAATCCGCTCTACATGACGTTGCGTTCGATGCAGGCGGAGAAGCAGGCCACCGCCGCCGCGCTCGCCGCGCGCCGCGCGCAGTTGCAGTCGGACATGGCCCAGTTCGCCGCCAAGCAGGTGGAGCAGCCCGGCGTCGCCGCCGAACAGGCCCGGCTCAACCGCGACTATGACGTGCTGAAGCAGCAATATGACAAGTTGCTCGGCGATCGCGAGGATGTCCGCCTGCGCAGCGATGTCGCCAACAAGACCGACGCGATCAGCTTCCGCGTGATCGATCCGCCCTATCTGCCGCGCGTGCCGGTCGCGCCCAACCGACCGCTGCTGCTGGCGCTGGTGCTGGTCGCCGGGATCGCGGCTGGGATCGGCGCGGCCTTCGCCAAGGGTCAGCTGCGCGCCACCTACGCCACCGCCGACCGGCTTGCCAAGGCGAGCGGGTTGCCGGTGCTGGGCGCGATCTCCGAGGTGCTGACGCCGGCCAACATCGTCGACCGGCGCAAGCGGCTGGTATGGTTCGCCGGCGGTGCGGGGGCGCTGGTCGGCTGTTTCGCCTTGCTGCTGCTGGTCGAATTCGTCCAGCGCGGCCTGATGGCCTGAATGGAGCAGAGATGAGCATCCAGCCCAAGCGCCCGTCGCTGCTCGAACGCGCGGCCAAGGTCTATGATTTCAACGAGGCGCTGCGGGCTCGCGCCGCCCCCCCGGCCGTCGAGGATCTGCCGTCGCCGCCGATCGCCCTCGCCCCGGCAGCCTTCGCGGCCGCCGCGCCGGTGCCGGATCACGCGCCCGTCGCCCGTCCGGGACGCACCGGCACGGTCGATCGCGAGGAATTGCAGGCCGCCGGCTTCATCCTGCCCGACGCGCCGGTCAGCGCGCTCGCCGAGGAGTTCCGCATCGTCAAGCGCCAGCTGCTGCTGTCCGCGATGGCCGGCGACGATCCGAAAAGCCGCCGCATCCTGATCGCCTCCGCCTTGCCCGACGAGGGCAAGACCTTCTGCGCGGTCAACCTCGCTCTGTCCTTGGCCAATGAGCGCGACATCGAGGTCTTGCTCGTCGATGCCGATGTCGCCAAACCCTCGATCCTGTCCACATTGGGGCTGGAAGCGGGGCCGGGCATCATGGACATGATCGAGGATCCGTCGATCGATCCCGAATCCTGCGTGATCCGCACCGACATTCCGGGCCTCAACGTGCTGCCCGCCGGGCGGCCGAGCAACGAGGCGACCGAGCTGATCGCCTCCGGCCGCACCAGCGCGGTGATCGAGGCGCTGGGCCGCGTGCCCAATCGCATCACCATCTTCGATTCGCCGCCCGCGCTCGCCGCCTCGCCGGCATCGGTGCTGGCGCTGCATGTCGGGCAGACGATGCTGGTCGTCCGCGCCGATCACACCGCCGAAAGCGACCTGCGCGATACGCTGCGCCTGCTCGAAGGCTGCGAGGACATCCGCCTGTTGCTCAACGCCGCCTCGGCCGGGCTCGGCCGCCGCCGCTTCGGCACCTACTACGGATATGGCAAATGAGGCGCGGCGCGATCGTCGCCTTGGCCGGGGTCGCGGCGGCCACGCTGCTCGCCCAGCCGGCGGCCGCGCGCAAATCGGTAACGCCCTATCTCGAAGTGCAGCAGGTGATCGACGTCGATCTCGGCGGCAACGGCAATCGCGGCACGGACACCTACACCTCCGTCGCCGCCGGGGTGAACGCCTCGATCGATACGCGCAATGCCTCGGCCACGGTGGATTATCGCTACCAGCATCTGTTCGGCTGGGGGCGGGGCACGGACGATCAGGATATCCACACCGGCCTGGCGCGCGGCCGGATCGGGCTGATCCCCGATCTCGTCACGCTGGAAGGCGGCGCGCTCGCCACCCGCTCCCGCACCGATATTCGCGGTGCGGCGCCGCAGCTGCTGATCGGCGACCAGTCCAACCTGTCGCAGGTCTACGGCCTCTATGTCGGCCCGACGCTTGCCACCCACGCCGGCGATCTCGATATCGCCGCCTCCTACCGCTTCGGCTATGTCCGGGTGGACGACGCCACCGATCTGCGGCTCGCGGCCGGCCAGCCCCGGCTTGATGCCTATAGCAGTTCGACCAACCACACCCTCACCGCCAGCGTTGGCGCGCGGCCGGGCACCATGCTGCCGTTCGGCTGGACGCTGTCCGGCAGCTACGATCGCGAGGACGTCAACCAGCTCGATCAGCGGTACGAAGGCAGGAACGTCCGGCTGAACCTGATCCAGCCGGTCTCCCCCACGCTTGCGCTCGTCGGCAGCGTCGGCTACGAGAAGATCGAGTCGAGCCTGCGCGCGCCGCTGCTCGATGCCAACGGCCAGCCCGTCGTCGATCGCCACGGCCACTACCGGACGGACCCAAGCTCGCCGCGCCTGCTCGCCTACGATACGGACGGGCTGATCTACGATGCCGGCGTCATCTGGCGCCCCAGCCGCCACACCTCGCTGGAGGCGCGGGTCGGCCATCGCTATGGCGGCACCACCTATAACGGCTCGCTCGACTGGCAGATGGACGCGAATTCCGGCCTCCGCGTCGTCGTCTACGATCAGATCGATACGTTCGGCCGCGGGCTGACGAACGGGATCGCCTCGTTGCCGACGCAATTCACCATCGTCCGCAATCCGTTCGGCAACGCGCTGACCGGCTGCGTCTTCGGCAACACGCCGGGCGAGGGTGGCTGCCTCGACAATGTGTTCCAGTCGATCAACACGTCGATCTTCCGCAGCCGCGGCGTCTACGCCTTCTATTCCACCCGGCAGGGCGCGTGGACGTTCGGCGTCGGCGGCGGCTACGCCCAGCGCAAATATCTCGCCCCGCGTGTCGCCGGCCTCTTCCCGCTCGATGGCGTGAAGGATGAAAGCTGGTCGGTGCAGGGCAATGCCGACCGCCGGCTCACCGAAAATTCCGGTATCGACTTCGCCGTCTTCGGCGATCTCTACAAAAGCGGGATCATCGGCGGCGGCGAGGTGAAGAGCGGCGGCGCCACCGCTTCCTATTACCGTACTTTGGGCAATCGCCTCAGCGCCAATGCCGCCGTCGGCATCTACGCCTACGATACGGAAAACTTCGATACGGACGTTTCGGGTTCGCTGCTGCTCGGAATGCGCTACGCTTTCTAAACGGGTGCCGCGCGATAAGGCTGGCGGAGACGCATCGATGTATACAGATCATTACGGGCTGACGGGCCGTCCCTTCCAGCTGACGCCGGATCCGGCCTTCTTTTTCGACAGCGCCACGCACCGCAAGGCGATGGCCTATCTCGGCTACGGGCTGGCGCAGGGTGAGGGCTTCATAGTCATCACCGGCGATATCGGCACGGGCAAGACGACGCTCGTCGGCCACCTGATGGCGACGATCGATCGCGCGCGGCTCGCCGTCGTCCGCCTGGTCTCCACCCAGGTGGAGGGGGACGACATGCTGCGGCTCGCGGCGCAGGGCCTCGGCCTCGCCACCGAAGGCGTCGCCAAGGCGCAGCTGCTCGATCGCGTCGAACGCTTCCTCCACGCGCAGGCGCGCGAGGGCAAGCGCACGCTGCTGATTGTCGACGAGGCGCAGAACCTGCCGGTGTCGGCGCTGGAGGAGCTGCGCATGCTTTCCAACTTCCAGTCCGGCGGGCAGGCGCTGCTCCAGATTTTCCTGCTCGGCCAGCCCGAGTTTCGCGACAAACTGCAAAAGGCCGACAGTCTGGAGCAGTTGCGCCAGCGCGTGATCGCCACCCACCATCTCGATCCGATGGATGCGGACGAGGTCGGCCCCTATCTCGAACATCGCCTGACATTGGTCGGCTGGGCGGGCAACCCGCGCTTCACGGCAGAGGCCTATGCCGCGCTCTACGAACATTCGCACGGCGTCCCCCGCACGCTGAACACGCTGGCCGGGCGGTTGATGCTGCACGGCGCGATGGAGGATCTCACCGTCATCGATGCCGATGCCGTCGAGGCGGTGGTGGCGGATATCGGCCATGATGCCGAGGCCGGTCGTTCGTTCGCCGCCGCCGCGCCCGATCACGCGCTGCTCGGCCGCATCGCCGCGCTGGAGGCGCTCGCGCTGGAACGCGCCGCCCCCGCCGCGCCGGATCAGGCGCTGGTCGCCCGCGTCGCCGCGCTGGAGGCGCAGGTGGAGGAACAGGATGCCGCCCTGCGCCGCGTCCTCACTTTGCTGATCGACTGGGCCGAGGATGACGATACGCCGCAGCGCCCGGGCGCCTTCCGCCGCACCGGCCTCGCCTGAGGCACGATCCTTGCGCAACGCGCTGTCCGTCGATGTCGAGGACTGGTTCCAGGTCGGCGCCTTCGAGAAGGTGATCGACCGCGCCGACTGGGACAGCCTCGCCCCGCGGGTCGAGCGCAACAGCGATGCCGTGCTGCGCCTGTTCGCCGAGGAGGGCGTGCAGGCCACCTTCTTCACGCTCGGCTGGGTGGCGCAGCGTTATCCCGCTCTGATCCGCCGCATCGTCGATGCCGGGCATGAGATTGCCAGCCACGGCTGGGATCATGCCCGCGTCTTCACCCTCACCCCCGATCAGTTCCGCGCCGATCTGGCCCGCGCCCGCGCCGCGATCGAGGATGCCGCCGGCACCGCCGTCACCGGCTATCGCGCGCCAAGCTTCTCGATCGACAAGCGCACGCCGTGGGCACATGCGGTGCTGGCGGAGGAGGGCTATGCCTATTCCTCCAGCGTCGCCCCCGTCGTCCACGATCATTATGGCTGGCCGGAGGCGCCACGCTTCGCCTTTCTCCCCGTCGCCGGTTCGGCGATGATCGAGCTGCCCGTCACCACCGCCCGGCTGGCCGGGCGCACGCTGGCGGCCGGCGGCGGCGGCTTCTTCCGAATGCTGCCCTACGCCTTTTCCCGCTGGGCGATCGGGCAGGTGAACGAAGGCGATCGCCGCCCGGCGATCTTCTACTTCCACCCGTGGGAGATCGATCCCGGCCAGCCGCGCGTCGCGGGCGCGCCGCTCCGCTCGCGGGTGCGCCATTACAGCCGCCTCGGCGCGATGGAGGGAAAACTGCGCCGGCTGATCCGCCGGTTCGAATGGGGACGGGTGGATCAGGTAGCCGCCGCGCAGGCCGCCACCCTGTGAACGCGATGACCCCGCTGCGCGCGGCAGCCGTCAGCGTGGCGCGGCTGGACGTGAGCCGTCGCCCCGCCTCCTTGTCATTCCCGCGCAGGCACGGATTCAGCGGCCGAGCGTCGGACACCGCCACCAACGTCGTGCATCTGGACCCCCGCCTTCGCGACGATGACAAGGCGGAACGCGACGTCGCAGCCTTCCTCCAAGCCCGCTCCGACGCCACCCCCTTCCACCTCCCCGCATGGAGCCGCGCAGTCGCGCGTGGCTGTGGCCACCCGGCGCATTATCTCGTCGCGCGGTGCCGGGGCGCGATCGTCGGCGTGTTGCCGCTCACCGCGGTCCACTCGGCGCTGTTCGGCCGCGCGCTCGTCTCCAGCGGCTTCGCGGTCGGCGGCGGCATCCTCGCCGACGATGGGGACGCCGCAGCCGCACTGGCCGAGGCCGGCTGGCGGCTGGCCGAAAGCCTCAGCTGTCCCTCGCTGGAACTGCGCGGCGGCCACCTCCCCGATGGGCCGGGCTGGCATGTCTCGTCCGGCAGCTATGCCGGCTTTGTCCGTCCGCTCGCCGCCGACGATGCCGCCGAACTGCTCGCCATCCCGCGCAAGCAGCGCGCCGAGGTGCGCCGCGCGCTCGGCTTTCCGCTCACTGTCGAGATCGGCCGCAGCGAGGCGGATCGCGCCGCCCATCATGCCGTCTACGCCGAAAGCGTCCGCAATCTCGGCACCCCCGTCTTTCCCCGCGCCTTGTTCGACGCCATGCTGGACGAGCTGGGCGCCTCCGCCGACATCCTCACCGTGCGGCATGAGGGGCGCCCGATCGCCAGCGTGCTGAGCCTGTACCACCAGGGCACGGTGATGCCCTATTGGGGCGGCGGCACCGCCGAGGCGCGGACATGGCGCGCCAATGATCTCATGTATTTCGCGCTGATGCGCCATGCGCGCGAACGCGGCTGCACCGCCTTCGATTTCGGCCGCTCCAAACCCGGCACCGGCGCCTTCGCGTTTAAGCGCAACTGGGGGTTCGAGGCCACGCCCCTGTCCTACGCCGTCCGCACCGCCGATGGCGCCGCTCCGCGCGAGGTGAACCCGCTCAACCCCAAATATCGCGCGATGATCGCGGCGTGGCGGCGGCTGCCGCTGCCGGTCGCCAACCGGCTGGGGCCGCTGCTGGCGCGCGGGCTGGGCTGATGGGCGACATCATGTTCCTCGCCCACCGCGTCCCTTTTCCGCCTGATCGCGGCGACAAGATCCGATCCTATCATCTGCTGAAGGCGGCGGCGGCGCTCGGCCCCGTCCATCTCGCCTGCTTCGCCGACGATGCCGCCGATCTCGCTCATGCCGAGGCGCTGCGGCCGCTGCTCGCCTCGCTGTATGTCGAGCGCCGCACGCGCGGGCGGCTTGCGGGCGGCCTCGCCGCGCTCGCCTCCCGCCGCCCGGTCTCGGTGGCGATGTTCGACAGCGCGACGATGCGCCGTTCCGTGTGCGATCGGATCACCGGCGGGCGGATCGACACGATCCTCGCTTTCTCCGGCCAGATGGCGCAGTTCGTGCCTGCCGATGTGGGTGACACCCGCTTCGTCATGGATTTCGTCGACGTGGATTCGGCCAAGTTCGCCGCTTATGCCACGCAGGCGCGCGGCCCGATGCGCATGGCCCATCGCCGCGAAGCCCGCCTGCTCGCCGATTTCGAGGTCGCCGTCGCCCGCCGCGCCAGCGTCAGCCTGTTCGTCAGCGAGGCGGAGGCGGCGCTGTTCCGCCACCATAGCGGCCTCGGCGCGGATCGCGTGCGCGCGCTCGGCAACGGCGTCGATCTCGCTGTCTTCGATCCCTCCGGCGCGTTCGATCCGGCGCCGCGCGGCGATGGCCCGCTGATCGTCTTCACCGGCCAGATGGATTACCAGCCCAATATTGATGCCGTCGCTCGCTTCGCCCGCGAAAGCCTGCCCGCCATCCGCGCCCGCCACCCCGATGCCCGCTTCGCCATCGTCGGCCGCGCGCCGACGCGGGCGGTGCGGGACCTCGCTGGCGAC
>CAXTTS010000163.1:0-7248 GCA_964247265.1 uncultured Sphingomonadaceae bacterium | reverse complement strand
ACATCGGTGACATCTCCACAACGGGCAATCGCCTCTCCTTCTTCGTCCGCGATGTGGGCCAGCTCGATGCGGCGGTGGAGCGTGCCCGCACGCTGACCTCGGCAGTCGGTGTCACCGGCCAGCGCGACTGGGACGTGACCGTGGTCGATTCCACCCGCATCGTCATGACGCCGACCAAAGCCGGCATCGCCTATGCCACCGACGAGGCGATGAAGGTCGCCACCGAGGTGGTCCGCAAGCGGATCGACGAACTCGGCACGCGCGAGCCGACGATCATCCGCCAGGGTGACGACCGGATCGTGGTGCAGGTGCCCGGCCTGCAAAATCCCTCCGCTCTCAAGGCGCTGATCGGCAAGACGGCCAAGCTGGAATTCAAGCTCGTCGACCTCGCCGCCGATCCTGCCGCCGTGGCGCAGGGCCGCGCCGGTGTCGGCAGCCAGGTGCTGCCTTATCCGGTGACGAATGGCGGCCCCGGCCGCATCGCGGTGCAACGCCGCGCGATCCTGTCCGGCGACGAGCTGATCGACGCGCAGGTGACGCGCGATCAGGATGGCCGCCCCGTCGTCTCGATCACGTTCAACTCCGTCGGCGGGCGCAAGTTCGCGCGGGTGACGCAGGAGAATACCGGCAAGCCCTTTGCCATGATCCTCGACAATGTCGTCCTCTCCGCGCCGAACATCAACGAGCCGATCCTTGGCGGCAAGGCGCAGATCAGCGGCAACTTCACCACCGAAAGCGCCAACCAGCTCGCCATCTCGCTGCGTTCGGGCAAGCTGCCGGTGGCGCTGAAGGTGATCGAGGAGCGCACCGTCGGCCCCGATCTCGGCGCCGATTCGATCCGTTCGGGTGCGATCGCCGCGATCATAGCGACCATCGCCGTGATCGCCTTCATGATCCTGACCTACGGACGCTTCGGCATCTACGCCACCTTTGCCGTGGTGCTGAACATCTTCATCATCCTGGGCGTCATGGCGATCATCAACGCCACCCTCACCCTGCCCGGCATCGCGGGCTTCGTGCTGACGATCGGCGCGGCGGTGGATGCCAACGTGCTCATCAACGAACGTATCCGCGAGGAGCAGAGGCGCGGTCGCGGCGTGATGCAGTCGGTGGAACTCGGCTATAAGGAAGCCAGCCGCACCATCTTCGACGCGAACGTGACGAACCTGATCGCCGCGATCATCATGATCGTCTTCGGCTCCGGCCCGGTGAAGGGCTTTGCCGTGGTGCTCACGATCGGCATCGCCACATCGGTGTTCACCTCCGTCACCTTCACCCGGATGCTCGTCGCCCTGTGGCTCCGCCGCGCGCGGCCGACGCACCTGAACATCTGAGGGACACATCATGCGTCTGCTGAGAATCGTCCCCGACAACACCAACATCCGTTTCGTGCGGCTGCGCTTCGTGGCGTTCGCCTTCACGATCCTGCTCACCGTCGCCTCGATCGGCCTGCTCGCCACGCGCGGGCTGAACCTGGGCGTTGATTTCGTCGGCGGGCTGATGATCGAAGCGGGCTTTTCCGGCCCCGCCCCGCTCGACGATTTGCGCGTGACGGTGAACCGGCTCAACGTCGGCGAGACGAAGCTGCAACAGTTCGGCGGGCCGAACAACGTCGCGATCCGCCTGCCGCTGCCACCGGGTGACGAGACCGCCTCGCAGGCGGTGGTGAAGCGGGTGCAGGCGGCGATCAGGGCGCAGCATCCCGACGTGAGCTTCCGCCGGGTCGATACCGTGTCCGGTCGCGTCTCCGGCGAGCTGATCCGAAACGGCGTGCTGGCGGTGCTGCTGGCGGTAATCGGCATCGCCATCTTCACCTGGGCGCGGTTCGAATGGCATTTCGGCGTCTCCACGCTGGTCGCCCTGTTCCACGACGTGACGGTGACGCTCGGCTTCTTCGCGCTCACCCGGCTGGAGTTCGATCTCAACGTGGTCGCCGCGATCCTGACGATCGTCGGCTATTCGCTGAACGACAAGATCGTGATCGACGATCGCATCCGCGAAAATCTGCGTAAGTTCCGCCAGATGGAGATCGGTTCGCTGATCGACCTTTCGGTCAACGAGACGCTGCCGCGCACGGTGATGACCACGCTCTCGATGGTGCTCGCGCTCGGCTCGCTGCTGCTGTTCGGCGGCGAGGTGATCCGCGGCTTCACCGCCGCCATGCTGCTGGGCATCATCGTCGGCACCTACTCGTCGATCTACGTCTCGTCCTCGCTGCTGATCGCGCTGGGCATCGATCGATCGACCCTGGCGAAGCGGGCGACGCCGTCGCTCACCCCCTCCACCAACGCGGAGCGCGTCACCCGCCGCGACGGCAAATAATGCCGACGCTGGAGCGGGAACCGCCGGCCGGTGGCCCGATCGTGCGCGGCTTCGTCGGGCGCGGCTTTCGCCTCGGCGAGGACGAGGTGTATCCCGACGGCCTGCTGATGACGTGGGAGTGGGCGCAAGGCTGGACCGCGCCGCTGCTCGATGCGCTGGACGAGGCGGATGTCGCCGCCCTGCTCGATCCGCTGCCGGAATTCCTGCTGCTCGGCACCGGCGCCACCCTGCGCCGCCCGCCGCCTCCCTTCACCGCCGGGCTGGATGCGCGCGGGATCGGCGTGGAAATCATGGACAGCCGCGCCGCCGCCCGCCTGTGGGGCGTGCTGCGATCCGAAGGCCGCCAGATCGTCGCGGCGCTGCTGCCGCTCTGACGCTCGCGGGCGGGTGCCCGACGCGGTGCCAAGATGAACGAATCGTCGGATCTTTCCAACGAAAGCCATGAAAGCCACGCTATGAGGGGGTGAAAATCACCCTCTGTGCGGCGATGCGGTATGCGACGGTGGAAAGAGCGTGCGTGCGAGCCGCGTCGGGACTTTGCCACGGCGGGCAGGCGTAGGACAGGGGGCGCTTGCCTGGGGGCGTATGGCCGGGTTCGCCCACTTCCGGACACACATCAGGCATGGCAAAGCGGACCGGACACGGAAGGCAGGGTCGGCGCATGACGGAACGATTGATCGAACGCATCCCGATCCCCAAAAGCGAGACAATGGCAGACGATCCCACATGTTCGTGGGTCGGCTACTTCGTCGAAGAGGCTGTTTATCGTGGCTACGACGAGGACGAGCTTCCTCCGGATGTCATGCGTTTCGCCGATCTGTGGGAATATCATGGCGAGGTCAACAACGGTGGACACGCCCAATATTATGAGAATGAGGAAGAAGCTCGGCCTAGATTGAAGCTTCTGGCGGGTTTCCTCGAGCGCATTGGATTACCGGAGCACGGCAACTTGGTGAAAGACTTCGAGCGGCTCTCGATCGACAACGAGGACAGGATCGCTGATCTCTACGAAAGCGACGAGCATGATAAGGCTAGGGAGATGTTCTACGGCTTCGACGATCGCCTGGCGCAACTGGAACGAAGCGAAGGCAAGCTCCTGGACCATCTGGCTAAGTGGCTCCTCCGACAGCCGTGGATAGAGATAGAAGATGCCGATAAACCGGCCGACGTCGCGAGGCTCCGGCAGTTGATTCCCAACCCCCCTTCTCGCGGGGCACGGCTCGCCGCGCGGATGCGGCGGCGGGAAGCCGAAACCCGCAGTTTCCTCATCGCCTTCGCGCAACGCTATGAAGCCTATCGAGCAAGGCGAAGATCGAAGCCGGAACGGTAGAAGGCCCGGCGGTCGCTACCAAAAATGCCGAACATTCCCCTCGCGTGGTACGGTTGCGTCGACGCTTGCACCCGTCACCCGTCCCGTTGCTCTTGAGCCGTAAAATACGCCGTCCTACGCGCCTCGCCCGGCGGGTGCGCATCCTCTATTCAAGGACGGGATCGGAATGATGAGACGGAAGCGATCGTCTCGCTTCCCGTACAGGCAAGCCATCGCCAGAATCACCGGGCCTGCGCGTCCACCAAACCCCTTAGATGCGCGTACAGCGCGTCGCGGTTCGCCTCCCACGTAAAGCCCGCCACCGCCGCCAGCACGTCGGCGGTGGCCGCTGGATGGCGGAGCAGTTCGTTGGCTGCCGCTGCGATCGCCGCCGGATTGCGCGCCACCAGTCGTCCGGCGGCGGGGGTGGCGATCACCTCGCGGGCGCCGCCCACGTCCGCGGTGATGACGGGGGTGCCACAGGCGAGCGCCTCCACCCACACGTTGGCCAGCCCTTCGGAGGCGGAGGGCAGTACGAACAGGTCGGCCGCGCCGAGCAAGGCCGGCAGGTCGCCGTGCGGCAGCGGGCCGAGCAGGCGGATGCGATGCTCCAGACCCAAGGCGACGATGCGCGCCGCCAGTTCCTCGCGCGCCGGCCCCTGCCCGACGATCAGCAGGGTGGCGCCGGGGATCGCGGGCATCGCGTCGATCGCGAGGCGCTGGCCCTTGCGCTCCATCAGCGTGCCGATCGACAGCATCAGCGGCCCGGTGACGCCCAGCGCCGCCTTGGCGGCTGCCCGGTCGCGCGGGTGGAACAGCGCGCGATCAACGCCGGTATGATGCACGCGGATGCGATCGGCCGGCATCCCGAGCGCGATCATGTCGGCGCGCAGCGGGCCGCTCACCGCAAGCAGGCCGGCGGCCGCCTGCCCCGCCGCGACGATCTGCCGCCCGCAGCCGGGCTGCCGCGCCCAGACATGGATGTCGCTGCCGCGCGCCTTGATCGAGACCGGCACGCCGAGCGCCCGCCCCAGCCGCACCGCCGCCGGCCCATCGGGATAGAAGAACTCCGCATCGATCACGTCGAACGGGAAATCGGCGCGGATGTCGCGCAGCAGCGGCAGCAGCGCGCGGGCGAGCGACGCGGGCGCGAACCGTCCGCCGATCGCAGGCACGATCGGGAAGCGCGGGCGATACACCGGCACGCCTTGCCACTCCTCGCGTGCCGGCAACCCGGTCAGCGCGGCATAACGCGGGTGACGCACGAGCGGCCACGGCGGCAGCCCGATCGGGGCGATCATCCGCAGGTCCACCTCCGGGTGGCCGGCTAGCCCGATCGTCTGCCGCGCGACGAACCCGCCGAAGGTCGGCCGGACGGCATCGGGGAACAGGGTGGAAAGGGTGAGGACCTGCAGCATCGACCCCCGCCATAGCGGCTGCGCGTTAAGGATCGATAGCGGCGGCGTGCACCGTTTTTGCCCCATTGGCGGCGCCGCCGCGCTCGGCTAAGGACCAAGCCCATGCGTATCCCCCCTCGCCCGCTCGTGCGTCGTTCCCGCTTCGCCGCCGTGATGATCGCCGCCGCCTTGCTCTCGCCGCTCGCCGGCTGCGCGACGAGCAAGAACAAGGGCGACACCAAATATGTCGCCCGCGACGTGGATACGCTCTACAATGGTGCGAAGGATCGGCTGGATCGCCGCCAGTACAAGATCGCCGCGCAACTGTTCGATGAGGTGGAGCGGCAGCATCCTTATTCGGTGTGGGCGCGGCGCGCTCAGCTGATGAGCGCGTTCAGCTATTATCTGGCGCGGGATTATACCGCCTCGGTTTCCTCGGCGCAGCGTTTCCTTTCGATCCATCCCGGCAACAAGGATGCGGTCTACGCGCTCTACCTGATCGCGGTGGACTATTATGAGCAGATTCAGGACGTCACGCGCGACCAGAAGATCACCCAGCAGGCGCTGGACGCGCTGGGCGAGCTGATCCGCCGCTATCCCGACAGCAACTACGCCGCCGATGCCCGGCTGAAGGTGGATCTGGTGCGCGATCACCTCGCCGGCAAGGAGATGGAGATCGGCCGTTTCTACGAGCGGCGCGGCGAGTGGCTGGCATCGGTGCTGCGCTTCCGCAACGTCGTCGACAATTACCAGACGACCACGCATGTGCCCGAGGCGCTGCTCCGCTTGACCGAAGGGTATCTGGCGCTCGGCATCCCGGAGGAGGCGAAGAAGGCGACGGCGGTGCTCGGCGCCAACTATCCGGGCTCCAAATGGTATGAGGACGCCTACAAGCTGGTGAACAAGAAGGCCTGATCGAGGCTGTTCAATCCGGCGGCACCATGCCCTACATGGCGGCGATATGCTGACCGGCCTTTCCATTCGCGACGTGGTGCTGATCGAGGCGCTCGACCTGCGCTTCGACACCGGGCTCGGCGCCCTGACCGGCGAGACCGGCGCGGGCAAATCGATCCTGCTCGATGCGCTCGGCCTTGCGCTGGGGATGCGCGCCGATAGCGGGCTGGTGCGGCAGGGTGCGGCACAGGCGGTGGTCACGGCCAGCTTCGACGTGCCGGCCGATCATCCGGCCAACCGGCTGCTCGCGGAAAACGGGCTCGATGCCCAGGCGGGCGAGCCGCTGCTGATCCGGCGGCTGGTGAAGGCCGATGGCGGCAGCCGCGCGACGGTGAACGACCAGCCCGCCTCTGCCACATTGCTGCGCGAGATCGGCCAGCATCTGGTGGAGATACACGGCCAGCATGACGATCGCGGGCTGCTGAACGCCAAG
The DNA here is from genome assembly GCA_964247265.1 of uncultured Sphingomonadaceae bacterium. Taxonomy (GTDB): domain Bacteria; phylum Pseudomonadota; class Alphaproteobacteria; order Sphingomonadales; family Sphingomonadaceae; genus Alterirhizorhabdus. Next base: position 833 of record CAXTTS010000163.1, on the reverse strand, counting down.
GGCCATCGCCGGCTGCTCGATACGTTCGGCCGCGTCGATACCGCGCCGGTGGCCGTCGCCTATCGCACATGGGCCGCCGCCGAGGCGCAGCTACAGGCGGCCACGGCGGAGCTGGAGACGGCGGCACGCGATCGCGAGTGGCTGGAACATGCGGTCGGCGAGCTTACCGCGCTGGGCGCGGAAGAGGGCGAGGAGGAGAGCCTGGCGACCGAGCGGACCGGCATGCAGAAGGGCGCGCGCCTGGCCGACGATCTCGGCACCGTCGGCAAGCATCTCGACGGATCGGACGGCGGATCGGCGCAGCTGCGCCAGGCGGCACGCCGGCTGGAGCGCATGGCCGAGGAGCATCCGCTGCTGGCCGAGGCGATGGAGTCGCTCGATCGCGCGATCATCGAACTCAGCGAGGCGGAGGACCGGCTGGCGGCGGCGATGGACGCGCTCGCCTTCGATCCGGCACGGCTGGACGCGGTGGAGACGCGGCTGTTCGATCTGCGCGGCCTCGCCCGCAAGCATCGCACCACGCCCGACGCCCTGCCCGCGCTCACCGCCGAACTGAGCGCGCGGCTGGAGCGGATCGATTCGGGCGACGCGGGGATCGCGAAGCTGCAACAGGAGGTGGATGGCGCGCGCGCCGCCTATCTGGACGAGGCGGCCACGGTGCGCGCGAAGCGCGAACTCGCCGCCGCGCGGCTGGACAAGGCGGTGGCGGCCGAGCTGGCGCCGCTGCGGCTGGAGGCCGCGCGGTTTCGCACGGTGGTCGATCCGCTGGCCGAGGGGCAGTGGAATGCCAGCGGGCAGGATCGCATCGAGTTCGAGATTTCCACCAACCCCGG
>CAXTTS010000162.1:0-7290 GCA_964247265.1 uncultured Sphingomonadaceae bacterium | reverse complement strand
GCCCGAAAAGATCGGGTTCGCCAGCGCAGACGTCACAGCGCCGGCACAGGAATCTGCCCAGCTCGACCGTCTGACCGCCGATCGCGAGCGGCTGGGGCCGGTGAACCTCGTCGCAGAGGCCGAATTGCGCGAGCTTGACGAAACGCGGGCGCGCTCCAGCGCGGATCGGAACGAACTGGAGGAGGCGGTGCGTCGGCTGCGCGGATCGATCGGCAGCCTCAACCGCGAAGGGCGGGCGCGCCTGCTGGCGGCGTTCGAAGCGGTGGACGGGCATTTCCGGCGGCTGTTCACCACCCTGTTCGCCGGCGGCGAGGCGCATCTGGCGCTGATCGACTCCGACGATCCGCTGGAGGCCGGGCTGGAGATCATGGCTCAGCCGCCGGGCAAGAAGCTGGCGGCGCTCACCCTGCTTTCGGGCGGCGAGCAGGCGCTGACCGCAGTGGCGCTGATCTTTGCCCTGTTCCTGACGAACCCGGCGCCGATCTGCGTGCTGGACGAGGTGGATGCGCCGCTGGACGACGCCAATATCGAACGCTTCTGCGACCTGCTCGACCGCATGGCGCGGGATACGGAGACGCGTTACCTGATCGTCACCCACAATGCCGTGACGATGGCACGGATGCACCGCCTATTCGGCGTGACGATGGTGGAGCGCGGCGTGAGCCGGCTGGTATCGGTAGATCTTGGCGGGGCGGAGCAATTGCTGGCGGCGGAATGAGCCGGCGCGCCGCCGCGATTTCGCTGCCGTCATCCCCGCCGAGGCGGAAATGACGGCAGCGAGGACTTAGCGGCAGGTGATGTTGCCGCGATCCACCGAGCGGCCGAGCAGGGCGCCGGCGCCGCCACCGAGGATCGTAGCGAGCGTCTTGGAACCACCCGGAGCGATGACGTTGCCGAGCACGCCGCCGGTGATGCCGCCGACGATCAGGCCGGTCGTGCCGTCATTGCGCCGGCAATAATAGCGATTGTCGGAACCGCGATAGATGCGGTCGTTCGCGCCGAGGCGGCGGGCCTTGTAGTTGTTGCCGCCGCGATAATAGCGGTTCGCCTGATAGTTGCCGTAGCGCGGATCCGGGTTGTTATAGTCGTAGCGCCGGAAATCCTGTCCGCGACCCGGACCACGATCCGGTCCGCGTGGCCCGCCATCGGGGCCATGGTCCGGACCACGATCCGGTCCACGGTCTCGTCCCCGGTCGGGTCCGCGATCCGGCCGGTAGTCGCGTCCGCGATCGTCGCGCGGATCGTGGCGTCCGTCGCGAAAGGCAGGATCGGGACCGTTCTGGGCCAGCGAGGGTGCGGCCTGCACGGCCATTGCGGCCATGAGGCCGGCGATGATGAAGTTGCGCATGGCGGATCCTAGTTGCCGAAGACGAAGGCTGAACCAGCGGCCGGCAGCACGGTTGCGTGTACCGAAAACAACCGCCGGTTCACCGCCGGTGCAGGGTTCAGGGGCGGCCCCGGGCTATGCCGTACTTGTTCATCTTCTCGATCAGGGTGGTGCGCTGGAGGGAAAGGTGGCGCGCCGCATCCGCAACCACGCCGTTGCAGCGGCGCAGCGCATCGACGATGTGGCGATGCTCGAACTCGGCGACCAGCCACTTCAGGTCGATCGGGCCGCCGATCGGCGCCTCGGCTGCGGGGTCTGCGGCGCGGGGGGCAGGGGCGGGCGGCGACGAGCTTTCCCACAAAGCCTCCCGCTCGACGTTGCGCACGGCGGGCGAGCGGCGCAGCAGCAGGGCAACCTCGTCGGTGCCGATCGTGCCGCTTGGAAACAGGATGGCGGCGCGCTCAATGATGTTGCGCAACTCGCGCACGTTGCCCGGCCAGCGATAGGTTGAGAGTTCGCGGAGCGCCTCAGGGGTGAGCACGATCGGCCGCCCCGGTTCGGTGAATAGGCGCAAGAAATGCTCGATGAGAAGCGGCACGTCGTCGCGCCGCTCCGCCAGCGAGGGAAGATGCACCGGAAAGACCGCGAGGCGATAATAGAGATCCTCGCGGAATCGCTGATCCTCGATCGCATTGCCGATGTCGCGATGGGTGGCCGATATGATCCGCGTATCGATGTTGATCGGGGCGCGGCCGCCGACGCGCGTGACCTGCCGTTCCTCCAGCACGCGCAGCAGCTTGACCTGCATGTCGGCGGGCATGTCGCCGATCTCGTCGAGGAACAGGGTGCCACCGTCTGCATCCTCGAAGCGGCCGCGCATCTGGGTGACGGCGCCGGTGAACGCGCCTTTCTCATGGCCGAACAGTTCGGATTCGAGCAGATCGCGCGGGATCGCGCCGCAATTGACCGCGACGAACGGGCCGGCGGCGCGCAGGCTTTCGGCGTGGATCGAGCGGGCAACCATCTCCTTGCCGCTGCCGGACGGGCCGGTGATGAGCACGGAGGCGCTGGTCGGCGCAACCTGGCCGATCAGCCGGCGCACCACGCGGATCGGCGCGCTCTCGCCGATCAGCAGTGTGCGGGATGCCGACGCCTGCACCGGCTCGGGCTTCCACGGCATCGTCATGCCGGCAGCACCGCCGCCTTTGGTGACATTGAGCGGACCGCAGCCGCCTCCCGTTCGATCATGCGATACACAGCGACCCCTGCCATGTTCATCCACAGCCTGTCGGCGACGTTAACCGAAATGGATTAAAAACCTAGCCGAAACGGACATGCCCAGCCCTGGCGGTTTTTCCACACGGTGCGTCGAGAAAGCCACTGCCGGCGAATAACAATCCGCCGGGGCGAAAAGCCGCCAAACTCTTGCGTCAGAGAGGTTAACCGGTCAGTAAGCATATCTCCGCGCATGGCGAAGGAGGCTGGTGCGATGCGGCTTATTCATACCGACGCCGATCGCGGCCGGGCCATCTACCGCGCGGTGCAGGAATTCGCCGTGGCGGCACAGAAGATCGATTCGCTCGCCGACCTTTCGGTCGCGGTGAGCGAGATGTCGACCTGGCTGGGCTTCGATCGCTTCGCCATCGTCAACCATGTGGATTTCGGCCGGATCGTGCCAGCGATCAGGCTGACCAATTATCCGGTGGAATTCATCGGCCGGCTGCGTGAACTGGGCCTGACGCGCGACCCGGTGCTGCGCGCCAGCGAGCGCGCGGCCGTGGGCTTCTCCTGGGATCAGCTCGCCACGCTGACCCCGCTGCGTGAGGGCGACCACGCTTATCTGCGGGAGGCGGCGCGGCACGGGCTGGTCAACGGCTTCACCGTGCCGAACAATATCCCGGGCGAGATATTGGGTTCCAGCCACTTTTCGGTCAATTCCACCGACACGCTGCCGCGCGACCATTTCGCCGGCGCCCAGTCGGTCGGCGCCTTCGGCTTCGAGGCGGCACGGCGACTGACCGGGGAATTGGGGCTGACGGGGCCTTCGCCCGATCCCGCGCCGCTATCGCAGCGGCAGCGCGACTGCCTGGTGCAGGTGGCGCGCGGCAAGAGCGACGGGGTGATCGCCGAGATACTCGGCCTGCGGCCCCGCACGGTGAACGAATATGTCGAAGCGGCCAAGCGCCGCTATGTGGTGGCGACGCGGCAGCAGCTGGTGGTGCGCGCGCTGTTCTGCAGCGAGATCAGCTTTGCCGAGGTTCTGCACTAGGCACCGGCATCGGGCAGCGCCACCAGCCTGATCTTGAGGCCGCCGAGCGGGCGGGCGTTCGGCCAGTGGTAGAATTTGGGCGCTTTCGGCTGGGCCATCTCGATCCGCCGGCCATCGAGCATGTGGCGCAGCAGCAGCTTGGCCTCCAGCGCCGCATAGTTCATGCCCAGGCACGCATGCGCGCCGCCGCCGAACGGCACATAGGCATATTTGTGCCGGGCGCGGACGCGATCGGGCAGGAAGTGATCGGGATCGAAGCGCTCCGGCTGCTCGCCCCATATTTCCGGGAGCAGGTGGGTGAGCATCGGATTCACGCCGGTGACGGTGCCGGAGGGGATGAGGACACCCTCGAACGTGCAATCCCTGACGGCACGGCGCCATAGCACCGGCGCCGCCGCGTTCAGCCGCAGCGCCTCCTTGAACACGCGATCGGCCAGCGTGCATTTCGCGAGATTGGCGAGCGTGACGTCTTCCGGCCCGGCGAGGATGCGCGTCAGTTCCTCACGCAGCGGCGTCTGCCACTCGGGATTCTGGCTCAGGTGAAAGATGGTCGAGGTCATGCCCGACGACAGCGCATCGTAGGATGCGGCGATCACGAACACCATGTGGCCGACGATCTCCTCGCGCGTCAGCCCCTGTTCGTCCTGCTGGCGCAGGAGGTTGGCGAGGAGGTCGCCGCGCGCATCGGTCAGCGGATCGATCATCGCGCTCTCGATCAGGCGGACGACATGGGCGTGCGCCTTCGCGGCGCGCCATTCGCTGTTGCGGGGGAAGGGAAAGGTGACGAGCGAGGTGCTGGTCCGCATCAGCGAGCGGAACGACCAGAGATCGATCGGCGCGGCATCCGCCTCCGGCCGGCCGAGGAAGCTCGCATAGCCGATCTTGAAGCCCAGCCGCTGGGCGGCGCCATAGGCCTCGATCGTGCCCTGTCGCCATTCCGGCTGATCGGCGCGGATCACGCGATCGAAGATCCGCAGATAGCCTTCCAGCTGGTTCTGCTTGAACGCGGCGGCCAGCAGCTTGCGGTGGCGGTGATGATCGGCGCCGTCGCGCAGCAGCAGGCCGCCTTTGAAGTGGCGGCCGAACACCGGATCCCAGCCACCGGCCGAGGAAAAACTGCCCGCACTGTCGAACAGCACGAACTCGTTCGCCGCCGCGCCGACGAGCTGCACGTTCCAGTTGCCGCACGCGTAGAAGCGGTGGACGTCGCCATAGCGGCCATGCATCCGCCGGGTGAAGCGGAACGGATCGGCGACCGCCTCCGGCAGCACGCCCAGCCACGGTAGGCCCTTGCGCCCCGGTATGTGCGCCAGGTCGCGCGCGCCGACGGCGCGGAACGCGTTTTCGGCGGGGATGAGGTCGGCCGCTGTCGGCGTCGGGAACTGGACGGTCATGGCGGTGCGGTTCCTCGACGGAGTAGCGCTGGCCTTATCGGGATTATCAAATGTTAACTCCCCGGTAGTTACCGGGATGCCTTTCCTCCTCGGGAGGTGCGATTCGGTCCTGACCTAACAGGGGCCGCAACATGATCGACACCATCTACCCTGACGATCGGCACGCGTTTTCGACATCGCTGATCCAGATGTATCACGACCGCAAACGCGTGTTCGTCGATCATCTCGGCTGGCAGTTGCAGACGCCGGGCAGCTGGCTTGAGCTGGATGATTATGACAATGACTATGCCGTCTATCTGATGGCCCGCAACGGGCAGGACGGGTCGCATCTCGGCTCGGTGCGGCTGCTGCCCACCACCGGGGCGCACATGATGGACGGCGTGTTCCCCGATCTGTGCGTCGATGGCCACCCGCGCGGGCCCACGGTGTGGGAGATCTCCCGCCTGGTGGCCTCGGTGCAGGGCAATGCGGGCACCCGCCTGCTGCGCGTCCACCGGCTGCTGGCACTGGCGCTGGTGGAGTTCGCCATGCTGAACGCGATCGGCGCCTATGTGCTGGTGGCGGAGAGCCAGCGGGTGCCCGCGCTGCTATCGGTTGGCTGGCGGGTGACACCGCTGAGCCTGCCGACCGAACATGACGGTGAGACGATCGAGGCGCTGTGTATCCACATCGAGCCCGACTCGTTGGTGCGGATGCGCGCGCGCCTGGGCCATGACGCGCCGGTGCTGGCGTTGTCGGCCCGCGACGTGGCGAGGGCGGCATGATCCCCGACCGCTTCGCGCCTCTGGCCGCGCGCGACGATCTCGATCCGCTTTCGGCAAAGTTGATCGACCAGGGCTATGCGATCCTGCGCTGCGCAGTGCCGGGCGACATGATCGAGCGGATCAAGGCGGAGATGGGCGACCGGTTCGAGCGCACGCCTTTTTCGGTCGGCGCGTTCCACGGCGAACGGACCAAGCGGTTCCACGGCCTGCTGAAGCGCGCGCCGACATCGCAGGCGTTGGTGATGCACGAACCGATCATCCGCGCGGCGCGGACCATATTGGGCCAGTGGTGCGATTTCCCGCAACTCAACCTCTCGCAGGGCCTGTCGATCTATCCGGGGGCGCCGGCGCAGATCCCGCACCGCGACCAGACGATGTGGCCGGCGCCGAAGGGCGGGATGGAATTTTCGCTCAACGTCATGTGGCCGCTGGACGACTTCACCGAACGCAACGGCGCCACGAAGGTGTGGCCGGACACGCACCACGATCATGAGACGCACAGGATGCAGGCCGACGAACTCGGCGCGCCGCTGATCGCCGAGATGGCGCGCGGCGACGTGTTCGTGTTCCTCGGATCGGTGCTGCACGCGGCCGGCCGCAACCGCTCCGCGCTGCCCCGGCGCGGCATCATCATCAGCTACAGCCTGGGCTGGCTGCGCACCTACGAGAACCAGAACCTGACCTATGACGATGATTTCGCCCGCACCCTTGACCCGGAACTGGCGGCGATGATCGGCTATCGCTGGCAGCGCCCCAATCTGGGCACCTATGACGGGCAATGCCCATCCGTGCTGCTGGAAGATGCGGTTCCGGACTACCTGCCGACGGTGGATTCGTTCACGCCGGCGCAGAAGGTGATCGTGGACGCGCATCTGCAAAAAGAACTTGCCGAGGTAGACGCCCATGATTGAACAACCTCCTCCGCGCGCCGCGGACCGCGCCGACGTGCTCCGCGGCCCAATCCCCCTCACCTCCGCGATCGCCGGGACGCGCGAGCAGGAATTGCACAAGGCGTTGAACGGCTTGCGAAACATATTGAACGCGATCGAACTGGAGGAGACCGTCGATCGCTCCGGTCGTGCCGATCTGGACATGCTGGCCTTTACCCGGCGCATGATCGGCGAGCGTTACCGTCGCTTCCAGTTCTTTGACGGGCATCTCTTCTCCGATCCCGCATGGGACATCATGCTGGAACTGTTCGTCGCCGAGATCGAGACGCGCGAGGTGCCGGTGACGAACCTGTGCTTCACCTCCAACGTGCCCGACACCACCGTGCTGCGCTGGATCAAGACGTTGTGCCACGAAGGGCTGGTCGTCCGCCACAAGGACAAGGTGGACAAGCGGCGCGTGCTGGTACAGCTCACGCGGCCTGCGGCGGATGCGATGCGGCGCTATGTGCAGGAGCAGATGGCGGCCGCCGAAAAGCAGCAGGCGGGCTTATCCTCGGAAGGCGGCCATTTCCCGCTTCAATCCCCTTCGGCGGGATCGGGCGGTGGGGCGGCTAGCTCGCGATCGAGCTGATGGATGGCCATGTCC
>CAXTTS010000161.1:6605-7314 GCA_964247265.1 uncultured Sphingomonadaceae bacterium | reverse complement strand
CCAGCCCTTCGCCTGGTCGTCGGAGATCGGCGCCTCCAGCGCGGCGATGCGGCCGCGCGCGCCGCCGACGCTGCCGCCGCCGAAGCTGGGCGCCGCGACGCTGGCCGGCGTGCCCGCCATCTGCCCGTTGAGCGCGGCGAGCGAGCTTTGCGCCGCCGCGAGGTTCGATTCGACATCCTGCAGTTCGGATCGCGCCGCCGTCATCCGGTCCGCGACCGAGCCGGTGCCGGGCAGCATCCCCATATATTTCTGCTCGAACGCGGCGCGCTTCTCCTCGGCGTCCTGCAGGCCCTTTTCGCGGCGGGCGAGTTCGCCGTCGAGGAACTGGATCGTCTGGCTGGTCTCCACCCGGTCGCCGGCGAGGTTCTCGGAGACGAACAGGTCGATCAGCTTCTGCACCACCGTCATCGCGAGGCGGGCATTCTCGGCATCGCTGAGGCCGCCGGCGCTGGTGCGGGCGGTGATCTCGAACATATTGTCCTGCGGGCTCTTCACCGTGATGTTGCGCTGGAGCCGGGCGACCATTTCGCCCACGTCGCGCGCGCCGCCCGCCTGGGTGACGAGATCGGTGCCGCGGACGACCTTTTCCAGATTATCCGCGGAGGTGAGCGTCTGGCGCACCCGCTCGATATCGGCCATCTGGTCGCCGGTGCTGATGCCCATCTTCTGCGGCAGGATCGACTGCATCGAGACGAACAGGCGCGCGCCG
>CAXTTS010000161.1:0-6595 GCA_964247265.1 uncultured Sphingomonadaceae bacterium | reverse complement strand
GGGATCAGCGCGATCACCAGCCAGCCGGCCAGGCACACCGCCCACATGACGCCAAGCGCCAGCCAGCGGCGGCGCCACACGGTGTGGATCGCGATCTTGATCTCGTCATAGATGCCGTTCATCGTCGCCCCTGCTATCCCCAACGCACCCCGCGCCTGTGACCTAGAACACGCTTTCGGGAATGATGATGACGTCGCCCGGCTCCAGTCGCACGTTGGCCGAGGCATCGCCGCGCTTGAGCAGGCGATCGATGCGGATGGCGAACTCCGTCTGCTTGCCGGTGGCCTTGTCGAAGCGGACGAGGCGCGCGCGATTGCCGGCGGCATATTGGTTGAGCCCGCCGACCGCGATCATCGCATCGAGCAGCATCATGTTCGCGCGGTACGGCACCGAGGCCGGCTTTTCGGTGGCGCCGACGATGCGGACCTGCTGCGAATAGGTGCCGGAGAAATCCTCGACGATCACCGATACGAGCGGATCCTTGACATAGGTGGCGAGCGCCGCCTTGATGTCCACAGCCAGCTGCGCCGGCGTCTTGCCCACCGCCGTCATGTCCTGGATCAGCGGGGTGGTGATGCGGCCATCGGGGCGCACCTGCACCTTGGCGCCGAGTTCCGGATTGCGCCAGACGAACACGGTGAGCTTGTCGAGCGGGCCGATCAGATAATCCTCGCCGGCCTGCTCGCGATTCTGGACGAAGGGCGCGGGCGGCAAGGCGGTGCCGGTCGGCCCCTGCGCCGCGCAGCCGGCCAGGGTGGTGCCCGCCACGAGCGCCAGCATCAGCCCCGATCCGAGTTTCAGCATTGCCTTCTTCGTCGTCATTCCCGAATCCCCCTGGATCGCGCACGCCTTGCCCGCCCCCCGGTGCGAACGGAAGCCGGTCCAGCCTCCGATACTGCACAAATCGGGTTAAGATAGCGTTAGTCTAGTTGATTAACGGCCACCCGACGAGCCAGTCGCGTCCTTCAACCTACCACCATTTCCCGCGCGGGCGGATGGCCCAGAAACGCCTGCGGACTTGCCGTCGCACCATAAGCGCCAGCCATGAACACGGCGATAACATCGCCCACCTCGGCGCGCGGCAGGGCGACCCTGTCGGCCAGGCGATCGAGCGGGGTGCAGAGGCAGCCAACGACGGTCGCGGTCTCCTCCGCCTCGGCGCCGATCCGGTGGGCGACGGCGACGGGATAGTTGCGTTTCACCACCGTGCCGAAATTGCCGCTGGCGGCGAGCTGGTGATGCATGCCGCCATCGGTGACGAGGAACAATTCGCCGTGGCTGACCTTGCGATCGACGATGCGGGTCAGATAGACGCCCGCCTCCCCGACCAGCCAGCGGCCGAGTTCGATCGCGAAGCGGGTATCACCAAGGATCGCCGGCCGCGCCGCCAGCACCGGGGCGAGGGCGGTGCCCACCGCCGCCTCGTCCAGCGGGGTGTCGCCGGGGAAATAGGGGATGCCGAACCCGCCGCCGAGATTGACCAGCGGCGGCGCGGCCCTGGCCGCTTCGGCCAGTTCGGCGGCAAGCGCGACGGTGGCGGCCTGCGTCTCGCCGATCGCGGCGGCATCCAGCGCCTGCGATCCGGCAAAGATGTGGAAGCCGCGCCACTCCGCCCCGCCGGCGACGATCGTGCGGACCAGGGCGGCGGCCTCTGCGGCATCGACGCCGAAGGGCCGGGCGCCGCCGCCCATCCGCATGCCGGAGCCGCGTATCTCAAAATCGGGGTTCACCCGCACCGCCAGCCTGGGGCGGAGGCCGATGCGATCGCCGATCGCCAGCGCGCGGGCACCCTCGCCGGCCGATTCGAGGTTCAGGGTGACGCCAGCGCGGATCGCCCGTTCCAGCTCGCCGTCGCGCTTGCCGGGGCCGGCGAAGCTGATGTCGGCGGCCGGCATGCCGGCCTCGATCGCGCGGTCCATCTCGCCGGCGGAGGCGACGTCGATGCCGTCGACCAGCGGCGCGATCGCGCTGACGAGCGGGGCGAACGGATTGGCCTTCACCGCATAATGCAGAGCCACGCCGGGAAAGGACGCGCGGAAACGGGCGATCCGGCGGCGGATCGCGGCGAGATCATAGGCGAACAGCGGCGTATCGCCCGCCTCGGCGATCAGCGACGCGGCGGAGCGGCCGCCGATCGTCAATTCGCCCGCGCCGGCGAAATCGGCGGGGATCGTGCCCATCGGCTTCATGCCGCCAGCTCCCGCCGCAGGCCGCTGCGATCGAGCTTGCCATTGGCGTTGCGCGGCAGATCCGCCCGCCAGACGATGCGGTGCGGCTGCATGAAGCCGGGCAGTTCGCGCTTGAGGTACGCGGTCAATGCGCCCTCCCCGGCCGGTTCGCCGCGCGCGACGAGCAGGATCGCCTGCCCCAGCCGATCGTCGGGCAGACCGAGCGCGACCGCCTCGCTGACGACGCCGCTGGCGATGGCGGCCTCCTCCACCTCATTGGGAGAGACGCGGTTGCCGGCGGTCTTTATCATCTCGTCGTCGCGACCGACGAAGCGGAGCAGGCCGTCCGGCCCGCGCATCACTGTATCGCCGGACCAGACCGCCATTCCCCCGGACCGGACCGTGGCCGGCGCGGGGCGGAAGCGGAGGGCGGTGCGTTCGGGATCGTGCCAATAGCCCTGCGCGACGAGCGGCCCGGCATGGACGAGTTCGCCGGGTTCGCCGGGCGCCGCCTCGCTGCCGTCCGGCCGCAGCACGCTGATCTCGGCGAACGGAATCGCATCGCCGATCGCCTCTGGGTGGGCATCGACCAGAGCGGGATCGAGATAGGTGGAGCGGAACGCCTCGGTCAGCCCGTACATCGAATAGAGATCGGCAGCGGGGAACAGGCCGCGCAGCTGGCGGATCAGCGGCACCGCGAGGCGCCCGCCGGAGTTGGTCAGCCGCCGCAGCCGCGCCGCCGTGGCTGCCGGCCAATCGGCCTCGGCCAGTTGCACCCACAAAGGGGGCACGCCGGCGAGCGTGGTGACGTCGTGCTTTTCCACCGCGCGGATCACGTCGCGCGGGGTGAGGTAATCGAGCGGGATGGCGCAGCCACCGGCGGCCCAGGTGGAAAGCAGCTGGTTCTGCCCGTAATCGAAGGCGAACGGCAGGACGCAGAGGGTGCGGTCCGCCGGCGCCAGCTTCAGATAATGCGCCACGCTGATCGCGCCGAGCCACAGGTTCGCATGGCTGAGCATCACCCCCTTGGGGCGGCCGGTGGAGCCGGAGGTGTAGAGGATCGCGGCGAGATCATCGGGTGCGGCGGCCGAGGGCGGCAGCGGATCGGCGGCGGCGAACAGATCGGTCTCCTCCTCGATCAGCAACGCCGTGGCGGACGGGCGATCGCCGGCCTCCAGCGTGGCGGCGCGGCCGGCGCCGGCGATCAGGAGGGCGGCGCCGCTGTCGGACAGGATGTGGGCGACCTGCGCGCGCTTCAGCAGTGGGTTCACCGGCACATGCACCAGCCCGGCGCGCGCGCAGGCGAGCGGCAGGATGCAGGCCGCCCGCATCTTGTTCAGCCAGGATGCCACCCGGTCGCCGCGCGCCAGCCCCCGGTTCAGCAGCGCGGCGGCAAGGATGCCGGTCGCCCGCTCCAGCCCGGCATGATCGAGCGTGCCGGTGCGATCGACCAGCGCCGGTGCGGACCGATCCCCGCGCAAGGCGAGGTGATCGAGCGGGTACGGCACGGGATCGGGCACGGGCGATGGTCTCCTTCGGGGCGGCAGATAGCGCCTTGGCACGGCAGGTGGAACCACAAGGTAAACGGGCCAGGGCGGATGCACCCGCCTTGTCGAGGCGGCGTCGAGTCGCTACGCCCGCACGTCTTGCCGGGTGGAAGGGATCGGACATGGCGACGCTGAGCGACGCGGCGACGGTGGAAGCGACGGTGCGATCGGTGCTGCGCGACATTCTCGGGCTGGGCGCGCGCGCCGATGCGATGACCGCGACGACGCCGCTGTTCGGATCGCTGCCTGAACTCGATTCGATGGCGGTGGCGGGCCTGCTGACCGAATTGGAGGATCGCCTGGGCATCGTGATCGAGGATGACGAGGTGGACGGCGAGATGCTGGAAAGCTTCGGCAGCCTGGTGCGGTTCGCGCAGGGCAAGGCGCTGGTATAGGCGCCCCGCCGGTGCGGGTCGCCTTCGCCTAGATCTCCACCTGGCTGCCGAGTTCCACCACGCGGTTGGTCGGCAGCTTGAAGAATTCCATCGCGCTTTCGGCGTTGCGCAGCATCCAGGCGAACAGCTTTTCACGCCAGATCGCCATGCCGGGCCGCGACGAGGCGATCAGCGTCTGCCGGGCGAGGAAGAAGCTGGTGTCCATCATCTTGAACTGCGGGCCGCACTGGGTGGTATCGGCCAGCGCCGCGGGCACATCGGGATCCTGCATGAAGCCGTAGCGCAGGATCAGGCGGTAGAAGCCCTGGCCGAGATCCTCCAGCGACGAGGTGCGCCGTGCGAGATCGACATAGGGCACATCCTCGATCTTCACCGTCAGCAGCAGCACGCGTTCGTGCAGCACCTTGTTGTGCTTGAGGTTGTGGAGCAGCGCGTGGGGCACGCCGTCCGCCGCCGACGTCATGAATACCGCGGTGCCGGGCACGCGCGTGGCGGAGTTGGCGGCGGATTTGACGAACACCTTGATCGGCATCGCCGCCTCCCGCATCCGCGCGATCATCAGCTGGCGGCCGCGCGCCCAGGTGGTGAGCATGGTGAAGGCGATGAACCCGACGAGCAGCGGGAACCAGCCGCCATCCGGCACCTTGGTGAGGTTGGAGGCGAAATAGACGCCATCCACCAGCAGGAAGATGGCGATGAACACGCCCGCCAGCAGCTTCGGCCAGTTCCACACGCGGAACACCAGCACGGCGAGCATGCAGGTGCTGATGAACATCGTGCCCGTCACCGCGATGCCATAAGCCGCCGCGAGATTGGACGACTGGCCGAACATCAGGACGAGCAGCATCACCATGACCATCAGCGCCCAGTTGACGCTGGGCACATAGATCTGTCCGGCGGCGGACGCGCTGGTATGCTCGATCCGCACGCGCGGCATCAGGCCCAGCTGCACCGCCTGCTGCACGACCGAGAAGGCGCCGGTGATGACCGCCTGGCTGGCGATCACCGTGGCAAGGGTGGCGACGATGACGAGCGGCAGCCGCCACTCGTCGGGCGCCATCAGGAAGAACGGGTTCTGCGCCGACCCCGGCTCGCGCATCAGCAGCGCGCCCTGCCCCATATAGTTGAGCATCAGCATCGGGAATACGAGCCACAGCCACGCCGCCGCGATCGGCCGCCGGCCGAAATGGCCCATATCGGCATAGAGCGCCTCCGCCCCCGTGACCGCCAGCACGACGGAGCCGAGCGCGAGGAAGGCGAGCATATGATCGTGCATGAAGAAACGCACGGCCCATTCGGGGTTCAGCGCCCACAATATCTGCGGCGAGTGGACGATGCTGATGATGCCGAGCACGCCGATGGTGAAGAAATAGACGAGCATGATCGGGCCGAAGAAGCGCCCGATCAGCGCGGTGCCGCGCGATTGCAGGATGAACAGGCCGATCAGGATGCCGACCGAGATGGGCAGCACGAAGGGGGTGAAGCTAGGCTCCACCACCGAAAGCCCCTCGATCGCGGACAGCACCGAGATGGCCGGGGTAATCATGCAGTCGCCGAAGAACAGGGCCGTAGCCAGCACGCCGAGCATTACCAGCCCCGCCGTCCAGCGGCCGCCGCCGGTGCGGCGCTGGATCAGCGCCAGCAAGGCCAGGCTGCCCCCCTCCCCCTTATTGTCTGCGCGCAGGATCAGCAGGACATATTTGACCGTGACGATCACGATCAGCGACCAGAAGATCAGGCTGAGCACGCCGTAGATGTGGAGCGGATCGACGGCCAGCGGATGGTGGCCGACGAAAATCTCCTTCATCGAGTAAAGTGGGCTTGTGCCGATATCGCCATAGACGACGCCGACGGCACCCAGCGCAAGCGAGGTGAGCCCCGCCTTGGGATGGCCGTGAGTATCATGCATGTCGTGCGATAGCGGTATATCGGTAGCGACTGCCGCGTCCGCACTCATCGGCGGATGGACCTTGCCATGCGCACCGCCTGCCCGCTCATGCCTGCCTGCCCATCTTTCCCGCCCCGTAAAGCCGGGACGACGTCGCGGCGCCTAGCATGGCCCCCACAAGCCTGCAACGGGCCGCGACAGGGCAGGTTCCAGCCGGTATGAACGCCCCATGACGGTTAGCCAGGAGGCCGGTATGCGCGTTGGAATCCCCAAGGAAATCAAGAACCACGAATATCGCGTGGGGCTCACCCCGCCGTCGGTGCAGGATCTCGTCGCGGCGGGGCATCAGGTGATCGTGGAGACTCGGGCCGGCGACGGCATCGATTTCGACGATGGCGACTATGTCGCGGCGGGCGCCACGATCGTTGACACGGCGGCGGCGGTGTTCGCCGGCAGCGACATGATCGTGAAGGTGAAGGAGCCGCAGCCGAGCGAAATCGCCATGCTGGAGCCGCGCCACCTGCTGTTCACCTACCTCCACCTCGCCGCCGACAAGCCGCAGGCCGATGGGCTGATGGCTTCGGGCGCAACGTGCAT
>CAXTTS010000160.1:0-7319 GCA_964247265.1 uncultured Sphingomonadaceae bacterium | reverse complement strand
GTGCGGTGATCGGCACGCTGGGCGGCGCGGCGGCGCGCGGGCGCATGGCCGCCGCCTTCGGCCGGGACCAGCCCGCCGCGCTGATCGAGGATGCCGTGGCGATCGTCGCCGCCTTCCTGATCGTCGCCGCCCTGTGAACCGCGCATGAGCTGTCTTTCGTGAGCCGCTACGACGCCATCGTCGTCGGCGCCGGACAGGCGGGGCCGGCGCTCGCCGCCCGCCTCGGCGATGCCGGCATGACGGTCGCGGTGATCGAGCGGCGCGATGTCGGCGGCACCTGCGTCAACACCGGCTGCAAGCCGACCAAGACGATGGTCGCCAGCGCCTATGCCGCGCGCCTCGCCCGGCGCGGGGCGGATTATGGCGTGACGACCGGCCCGGTCAGCATCGACATGGCGGTGGTCGCGGCACGGGCGCGCGACGTGATCCTCGATTCGCGTCACGGCAACGAGGCGTGGCTGGCGGGGATGGATCGCGTCACGCTGATCCGTGGCCATGCCCGGTTCGACGGGCCGGGCCGTATCCGCGTGAACGACGAGCTGCTGGAGGCGCCGCGCATCTTCCTCAACGTCGGCGGCCGCCCGGCCATTCCCGATCTGCCCGGCGTGAACGACGTGCCCTATCTCACCAATGCCGACATGATCGCGCTGGAGGCGGTGCCGGCGCATCTGGTGGTGGTCGGCGGCAGCTATATCGGGCTGGAGTTCGCCCAGATGTTCCGCCGCTTCGGCGCAGGCGTGACGATCGTCGAGATGGGCCCGCGCCTGATCGCCCGCGAGGACGAGGACGTTTCCGAGGCGATCCGCGACATCCTGCTGGCGGAAGGGATTGCGGTCCGCACCTCGGCCACCTGCATCAGCCTCTCGGCCCATGCGGACGGCGTGGAGGTCGGCGTCGATTGCACGCAGGCGCCGCCAAGCGTCGTCGGCAGCCATGTGCTGCTCGCCACCGGCCGCCGGCCGAACACCGACGATCTCGGGCTGGACACCGCCGGCATCGCCACCGATCCGCGCGGCTACATCATCGTCGGCGAGGATCTCGCCACTTCGGCGCAAGGGGTGTGGGCGCTGGGCGACTGTAACGGGCGCGGCGCCTTCACCCACACCGCCTGGAACGATTATGAGATCGTCGCCGCCAACCTGCTCGATGGCGCGGCCCGCCGTGTATCCGATCGCATCACCGGCTATGCGCTCTACATCGATCCCCCGCTCGGCCGCGTCGGGCTGACCGAGGCGCAGGCACGCAGGACCGGCCGGCCGCTGCTGCTGGCCAAGCGGCCGATGACGCGCGTCGGCCGGGCGGTCGAAAAGGCGGAGACGCAGGGTTTCATGTCGATGGTCGCCGATGCCGAAACCAGACGCATCCTCGGCGCCGCGATCCTCGGCACCGGCGGCGACGAGGCGATCCACGGCATCCTCGATCTGATGAACGCCGATCAGCCGATCGACACGCTGCAATGGGCGGTGCCGATCCACCCGACGGTATCGGAACTGTGGCCCACCTTGGCCGGAGAGCTGGCGGCCGCACCGTGACGATCCTCCGAAGGGACGGCCGGCGCTCCTGATCCATGCCGCCGCCCGCCACCGCCCGCTCCATCCGCGCCATGCTCGGCCGCTTCGCGGCCTTGCAGGGCCTGTGCACGATCGTCATCGCCGCGATCCTGTACCTGATCTACGTCCAAGTTGGGGCAATGATGCCCGATGCGCGCGAGGCGGTGGCGAAGACCGTCTGGCTGGTGTTCCTCGCGCTGGTGCTTCTCTCCGCCATCGCCACCGGCCTGATCGTGCTGGCGCACCACCGCCGCCGCACCGTCGAGCGCGACGCCGCCCAGCGGACGGACAGGTTGATCGCGGAGATCGCGGCTCACAGCCGCACCAACGCCGCCCTGCAAAAGGCGCGCGAAGTGGCGGAGAACGCCAATCTCGCGAAAAGCCGCTACCTCGTCGGCGTCAGCCACGAGATACGCAGCCCGCTGAACGCGATCTACGGCTATGCCCAGCTGCTCGAACGCGGCAGTCCGATCGCGGCGGTGGAGGCGGGGCGGGTGATCCGCCGCTCATCCGAGCATCTGACCGATCTGGTCGACGGCCTGCTCGATATCTCGCGGATCGAGAGCGGGGTGATCCGGCTGAGTTCGGATATCGTGCCGCTGCCCGCCTTCCTCGATCAGATCGCCGACATGTTCCGGATGCAGGCGGCGGCCAAGGGGATCGCGTTCCATTATACGCGGCCCGAAACGCTGCCCGCCTTCGTCCGCACCGACGAGAAGCGGCTGCGCCAGATCCTCATCAACCTGCTGTCGAACGCGGTGAAATATACCGATGCCGGCCAGGCCACTCTGGCCGTGCGCTTCCGCAGCCAGGTGGCCGACTTCGAGATCAGCGATACCGGCTTGGGCATCCGGCCGGAGGATCTGGAGCGCATCTTCGAGCCGTTCGATCGCGGCGAGCCGGGCGAGGCGCAGGCGCAGCCGGGCGTCGGCCTCGGCCTCGCGATCACGCGGGTGCTGGCGCAGATCATGGGCGGCGACGTCGCCGTCACCAGCACGCCCGGCGAGGGCAGCCGCTTCACTTTGCGCCTGATGCTTGCCGAGCCGCGCGAGCCGCCCGCCGCCACGGTGCGCGCGCGCAGCGTGGCCGGCTATGCCGGGCCGCGCCGCGTTGTGCTGCTGATCGACGACGATCCGTTGCAGCTGAGCGTGTTGCAGGGCCTGCTGCGCCCGCTCGACTTCATCGTCTATGCCGCCTCCACCGGCGCGGAGGGGATCGATCTGGCCGCGCGCTGCCAGCCGGACATGGTCCTGCTCGATATCCAGATGCCGGGCCTCTCCGGCTGGGAGACGGCGGCGGCGCTCCGTCGGGTGCATGGCGCCCGGCTGCGGATCGTCATGGTGTCCGCAAATGCGCATGAGTTCAGCAAGGGTGGCGATGGCCGCGCCGACCATGACGGCTTCGTGATGAAGCCGGTCGCGCTGGAACGGCTGCTCGATGTGCTGGCCGAGCATCTCGGCATCGCCTGGATCGGCCACGATGCCCGGCCGGCCGCGCCGGGCGAGGAGGTGCCTTTACTCGCCGCCGCCGGCCCTTATGTCAGCGAACTGCGCCGGCTCGGCCGCATCGGCCACATCCGCGGGATCGAGGCCAAGCTGGACGAGATGGTGGCGGCGCTGCCCGACAGCCGGTCCTTCGCCGAGCGGCTGCGCGGCCGGGTCAGGGCGTTCGACCTCAAGGCCTATCTCACGCTGCTGGAGGACGACGCCGGTGGCGAGTGACCCGACCCGCGACACGATCCTCGTCGTCGACGACACGCCCGCATCGCTGAGCTTCCTCATCGATACGCTGGAGGGCGCCGGCATGACGGTGCTGATCGCCACCGACGGCGCCGCCGCGATCGCGCTGCTCGACCATATCACGCCCGATCTCGTGCTGATGGATGCGGTGATGCCGGGCATGGACGGGTTCGCCACCACCCGCCGGATCAAGCAGGATCCGCGCTTCGCCCGGCTCCCGATCATCTTCATGACCGGGCTGACCGAAACCGAGCATGTCGTCCACGGCTTCGCGGCGGGCGGGGTGGATTATGTCCACAAGCCGATCGTGGTGGAGGAGCTGATCGCCCGCATCCGCGTCCATCTCGCCAATGCGCGGGTGGCGCAGGGCTCGCACGGCGCGCTCGATGCGTCCGGCCGGCTGCTGCTGGCGGTGGATGCGCTGGGCACGCTGCTATGGGGCACGCCGCGCGCCGACGAGGTGATCGAGCGGCTGTTCCCCGGCTGGCCCCGCCCCGATCTGCCGCCGGCGATCGCCCAGACGCTGCGCCGGCTGCAATCGGTGGAGGCGGACGCACCCGTCGCGCGGGTGGAGGCGGGCGACAGCCGGCTGGAGTTCACCCTCCTCAACCGCATCGGGCCGAACGAATGGCTGTTCCGCCTGACGGAGGCGCGCGAGGGCGAGGAGGAGCGCATCCTCGCCGCCCGCCACGCTTTGACCCAGCGCGAGGGGGACGTGCTGCTGTGGGTCAGCCGGGGCAAGCCCAACCGCGAGATCAGCGAGATCCTCGCCATCTCGCCGCGCACCGTGAACAAGCATCTGGAGCAGGTGTTCGAGAAACTGGGCGTGGAGAATCGCGCCGCCGCCGCCGCCATCGCGGTGCGCACGCTGGCGGGGTACTAAGCGGCGAGGGCCGGCTGCCAGCGGCCGTTGAGCAAGGCGGAGAGGACCGGAACGCGGGCGACGCAGGCGCGGTGCAGCCAGTAGGATGCCGCCACGCTGCCGATCACCACCGCCGCATATTCGAGATAGACGTTCGCATCGACGTGCGAGAGCGCGATGTTCAGCCCCACCGCGATCGGGAAATGCAGCATGTAGATGGTGAAGGATGCGGCGCAGACCGATCGCACCAGCGGCGGCGCGCCGCGCATCGCCAGCGCCGATCGCAGGATCAGGATCGCGGCAGCCGGCGGGCAGAAGGCGGCGCCCGCGATGTGCAGCACGCCCTCGACAGCCGGCGAAGGCGGCGCCACCAGCCCGAACGACCAGAGCAGGTACAGGCAGCCGAACCCGCTCAGGATCATGATCGGCAGCCGTGTGACCTGCAGCATGGCAAGGCGCAGGCGCGGCGCGCGGGCCAGCGCCATGCCGAACAGGAACATCGGCGCGTAGCCGATGATCTGCTGGAAATGCCAGACGTTCAGCGCCAGCGACAGGCCGGGCACCGCCCGTAGCAGCCAGCCGACCAGCAGCATCGGCACGAAGATCGCGGCGCCGGTGGCGAGCAGCAGCCATGCCGCCGCCGATCGCCGCCGATCGACCACGGCATCCAGGCGGTCGAGCAGGCGATAGCGCCCATCCAGCACGTCCAGCCCGCACCCGACGCGGGTGTAGAGCAGCAGGGCGACCAGGAACCACAGATGATGCATCTCGAACGACAGCGGAAAGCCGGCGATCGTTCCGGTGCGATGGATCGCGATCAGCAGCTGCACGGCGGGGCACAGCACGATCAGGCCGAACAGCGCCGGAACCCCGATCTCCACATCGCGCCGCTCGCGCCAGGCGGCGCGCGGCCGCCGCGACAGGCTCAGCGCGGCGAGCAGCCCCGATATCGCGAAGAAGGCGCCCATGCGAAACGCGCCGGAGATGAGGCCGATCGCCACGAACAGCGGCCGATCCTCCTGCAGGAACGATCCATGCACCAGCGCACCGCCCAGCATCAGCGCGACGCGCCAGATATCCAGGCCTTCCAGCCGTTCCCCCTTCATGCCCTGTCCCTGTCTCAGCTGTCTGTCTCAGCTGTCCGCCGTGGCGGGCTTCGTGCCTGCACGCCGGCCGGTGCAATCGCCCACCACCCGCTCGGGCAATGCCCGCTTCAGCCCCTGCCACACCGCCTCGCGCCAGATCGCATAGCCGGCGGGGTTCAGGTGGATGCCATCCGCGACGAAATACGGCCCCGGCTGCGCGCCCGCCATCATGCGCGGCGCCAGATCAATGAAGGTGACGCCCTTCGTCTCGCCCGCGATCGCCCGCTCGGCACGGCTGAACGCCGCCTGTTCCGCCACCATGCTCCAGCGGCCGGGGCTCGGCTTCAGGCCCAGCAGCACCACCGGCACGTCGCCCGCCCGGCGTGCCTTGGCATCGAGGAAGCGGCGCAGGTCGGCGATCGCCGCCGCCGCCGTCTCGCCATAAGCGATGTCGTTCTCGCCGCCATAGAATATGATCGCCTGCGGCCGCGCGCCGTTCGGCTCGTGCAGGAAGCGCGTGGTGATGGCGCGGATCGTCGCGCCGTCCACCCCGCGATTATGCGCGATCCACGGCGCCATGTCCGCGCCCAGCGTCGTCCAGCGATGGATCGAGGAACTGCCGATGAACCAGAGGGCGCAGCGCCCCTGCCGGGCCGGATCGTCCGGCAGATCTGCCACGGCGAAATGCGCGTCGCGGCCGGAGACGAGGCCCCAGCCGCCCACGATCGCGGCACAGATCACCGCCGCCATCCCCAGCTTCGCCGAGCGGGGCACTGCGCGTGACGGGGCCGCTCGGCGGGGGCCACGAGGATCGGCGGGGTTCACGCGGACATGGTGCCCGGAAGTGGTTGCCAAATCCTGACCGGCACGGGATTCCGCACCCGCCGCCGGGCCGCATGGCCGGCCCATATCGTCCGTGCTGGCTTTTTCGCGTGTTTTGCTAGATAGGTGGACCTCAACCACCCGGAGCAATGCATGTCCAGAGTCGCTACCCGTCCCTATCTCGTCAGCAAGGACGAGGATGGGCGCTTCCGGGTGACCGTGCGCGAAACGCGGCTGAACTCGCAGGGCTATCCGCTCGTCAAGTCCACCCTGCTGGACGAGACTTTCCCGACCGCGACCACCGCGCGCGCCTATGTGAAGGCCGAGTTCAAGGGTGAGGCCGCCGACATCGCGACGAAATAGGCTGTCCTACCGGGGCCGGCATCCGTCATGCTGGCGCGATGGACCGGCCTCGCCTCATTTCTCCGCATACCGCCATCGCGTCGGTGCGTGACGCATTTTGCCCCCGCATAGCGTGGCTTTCATGGCTTTCGTTGGAGAAGTCCGACGTTTCGTTCAGGTTCGAACGAGGTGCGAAGCATCGTCGCCCCCATTCCGCGCCGGAAGCTGGCGGCGGCGCGTCATCGCGAAAAAGGAAGGAGCCGCCGTTGCCGACAGCTCCTTCCCCGCGACCCCCGAAGGGAAGCGATCCGGGTGAGCCGCCTCACCTGAACGGCTGATGAGCGGGTCAGCTGCGCGTGCCGACCAGCACCGGCTGCGCGCGGTAGAGCGTGGGGAAGGCCTGCTTCAGCGCGGCCACCTTCGGCAGGTCGTTGATGCGGATATAGCCGGCATCGGGATGCAGCGTCAGGTAATCCTGATGGTAGCTTTCCGCCGGGAAAAAGCCCTGTGCGCGCTCCACCGTCGTCACGATCGGGCGGTTCCATGCGCCCGCCTTGCCGAGCTGGGCGATATAGGCGGCGGTGGCGCGGCGCTGCGGCTCGTTCGTCGGGAAGATGGCGGAGCGATATTGCGTGCCGCTGTCCGGCCCCTGCGCATTCAGCTCGGTTGGATCAGCAACGACCGAGAAATAGATCTGCAAGAGCGTCGCATAGCTGACCTGGCGCGGATCGAAGGTGACGCGCACCGATTCGGCATGGCCGGTATCGCCATCTGAGACACGCTCATAATGCGCGGTGTCGCCCTTGCCGCCGGTGAAGCCGGAGACCGCGTTGGTGACACCCTTCACATGCTGGAACACGCCCTGCACGCCCCAGAAGCAGCCGCCGGCGAAGATCGCGGTTTCCGAGGACGCCGTCGC
>CAXTTS010000159.1:0-7386 GCA_964247265.1 uncultured Sphingomonadaceae bacterium | reverse complement strand
ATATAACGCGACCTTCGATTCACCCGGCTGCCGGTTGATCGGCGTGGCGATATCCACCCGCATCGGGCCGAAGTTCGTATAATAGCGCCCGCCGATGCCCGCGCCGTAACGCAAGCCGGAGATGCTCGGCGTCGATCCCTCGCCCACCCGGCCGGCATCGATGAACGGCACGATGCCGAAATTGCCAAACCGGTAACGCGCCTCAAAGGCGAATTCGGTCAGCGACCGGCCGCCCAGCGGATCGTTGTTCGCATCCTTCGGCCCCAGCTGCTGGAAGCCGAAACCGCGCACCGATCCACCGCCACCGGCATAGAGCCGCCGCGACGGCGCGATGCTGTCGCGCGACGCGCCGAGGATCGATCCCAGTCGGGTGCGGCCGGCCAGCACGATGGCCTCGGTCACCGGATAATAGGTGCTCGCCTCCAGCAGCATCCGCGCATAGCCGTCATAACCGCCGCTGCCCGTCCGCTTCTGCGCCTCCGGGCTCAGCCGGCCGGAAATGCGGAAGCCGCGCGTCGGGTTGAGCAGGCTGTCCGATGCGTCGTAACCCAGCTGCAGCGGCAAGGCGGCGATCAGATAGGTGCTGCGCGTGCGATCGGTGTCATTCGCCACGTTGCGCGTCTCGCGCGTGCCGATCAGTTCGGTGCCGATCGACCAGGTCCATTTCTTCTGCCAGATCGGCGTGCTCGTGCGGGCCAGGCTCGCCGCCAGCCCCACCGTCTCCGCGTCATAGGCATCGAACCGCTGCCGTGCGACGGAGGCGGTGGCCTGGAACGTGCGATCGCGCTGGCCGGCGTTCGATCGGCGGAAGGTGGTGCCCACGCTCTGCTGCTGGGTGCCGGCCACCGCCTCCACCGTCAGCGCGCCTTCCGGCGGAAACAGGTTGCGGTTGGTCCACGATCCGGTCAGCTTGATGCCCTCGCCGGTGCCGTAGCCGGCACTCGCGGCCAGGCTGCGCCACGGCCCCTTGGTCTGACGCACCAGCAGGTCCACCGCCTCGGTGCCGTCCGGGTTGATCGTGCCGGTCTTCACCGGCTCTACCGCCACCGTGGAAAACAGGCTCGTCGCCACCAGCGCCTGCCGCAGATCGTCCACCTTGCGGCTGTCGTACAATTCGCCGGGCTTGAAGCGCGGGAACACGTTCAGATGATCGACGGCGAACACCGGATCGCCCGCCGCACGCAATCCGCCGAACGAGGATCGCGCTCCCGCCGTCACCGGCAGCGTATAATCGCCGCGATGGGTCGCATCGTCGAGCAGCACGTCGCGCGCGCCGACCTCGACGAAGGGATAGCCCTGTTCCGGCAGGCGCAGCGCCACGTTCGCCTCGGCGCCCTCGATCGCCGCGGCGACGATCGGATCGCCCGTCTTCAGGCCCAGCGCGGCGCGGGTCATCGGCACCGCATTCGGATCGTCCAGCTTCACGGCAATGTCGCCCAGCGCATAGCGGTCGCCCGGCGTCACCGTGATCGTCACCGCGACCTGGCCGGGCTTGTCGCCCACCGGATCGACCGTGGCGAGCGCCATGCCGTCATAATAGCCCTCGGATCGCAGCAGCCGGTCGATCAGCTTCACGTCCTCGTCGGCCCGTGCCTGCACCTGGGATGCGTTGGCCGCCTTGCCCTTGCCCTTGCGCAGCGCCGACAGCGCCTTGAACCGCGCATCCAGATCGAGCGGATCGAGCCCCGTCACCTTGCTGCTATAGGCGATCCGCGCGTCGGGATCGGCCTCCGCCACCGCCGTCGCGGGTGGCGGGGTCGGGTCGAAGGTGGCGAGCGGCGGCAGCGGCGCCGCCAGTTCCGGCTCGGTCGCCGGCGCGGCGGCAACAGGCTTGGCGGCCGGCGCCTGCATCGCATCGAGCGGCGGCAAAGCGGCGTCGAAGGCGGGGTCCGTCGGCGCCGGCTGCGCGATCGCGGCGACGGGCGACAGGCTCGCCGAAGCCACAAACGCCAGCCACATCGTCGGGCGGGTCTTCACCGATCTGTTCAAACCCAGCCCCCGAACGCGCGCACCACAGCCGGCAGATGCGGCACGGCTGGCTTGGTAACGGCAATGAACGTTAACGGTCCACGAAATTCGCGACTTTATTTTTGGACCTTTGCCGCACCTGCGAGTTGTAATCGCGCAAATGGGGGCGGCACATGGCACAGGCGATCGACAAGGCAGGCGAGGCGACGCCCGACCATGAACATGGCCGCACCGCCAACAGCCCGCTCGCCATGCCGGCGCGCGCCTGGCGCGACATATTGAAGCGCGTCTGGTTCAAGACGGGCACGGACAATATCGGGCTGATGGCGGCGGGCGTCGCCTTCTACAGCTTTCTCTCGATCGTGCCGCTGTTCGGTGCGCTCATCATGACCTACGGGCTGATCGCCGATCCCGCGACCATCGCCACCCACATGCGGACGATCATCGATCTGGTGCCGGCCGATGCGGCGAAGCTGATCTACGAACAGCTCGTCAGCGTCACCACCACCGCCGCCTCCAAAAAGGGGCTCGGCCTGCTGATCGCGCTGCTGATCTCGCTCTACGGCGCCACCCGGGCGTCGGGCGCGATCATGGCGGCGCTGAACGTGATCTACGAACAGGTCGAGCGGCGCAGCATCGTCATCACCACGCTGATCTCGTTCGCGATCATCATCGCGGCGGTGATGGTCGGCATCGTCGGGCTGCTGTCCGCCTCCGTGCTCGGCTATCTGCAGACGCTGCTCGGCGGCATCGGGCCGGCGGCGGCGGCGTTCATCAAGCTCGCGACATGGCTCGTCGCCGGATCGCTCGCCAGCATGGCGATCGCCGCCACCTATCGTTTTGCGCCGGATCGGGCGGATGCGCGCTGGCGCTGGCTGTCGCTCGGCTCCGGCCTCGCCACCCTGCTGTGGCTTGCCGCGACATTGGGCTTCGGATTCTACGCCGCACGTTTCGGGGATTACAACGCCACCTACGGCTCGCTGGGTGCGGTCGTGGTGCTGCTGATGTGGCTGTTCGTCTCCTCCTACGCGATCCTGCTCGGCGCGACGATCAACGCGGAGGTGGAGCGGCAGACCGCGCAGGACAGCACCACCGGCCACCCCCGCCCGCTCGGCCAGCGCGGGGCGACGATGGCGGATACCGCCGCCGCGCGGGATTGAACGCGCGCCGCCACCCTCCGGCGAACAGGACCACATCATGCCCAGCGCCGAACCGACCGACATCGTTGTAATCGCCGCCGACGGGATCAGCGCCGGCATCGATCCGCTGGGCGCGGAGCTGCATTATCTGCGCGATCGGTCGGGGCGCGATCTGCTGTGGAATGGCGATCCCGCTTTCTGGACCGGCCGCGCGCCGTTGCTGTTCCCGATCGTCGGTGGCCTCGTCGATGATCGTTATCGGCTCGATGGCAAGCAATATGCCCTGCCCAAGCACGGCTTCGCCCGCCGCTGCCGGTTCGATCCGATCGCGCAGGACAGTGCGTCGGCCACCTTCCGGCTTCAGGCGGACGACGCCACCCGCGCCGCCTATCCGTTCGACTTCCGGCTCGACATGCGCTTCGCCGTCACCGGCAGCGCGATCACGTTGGTGGCGACGGTCTCGAACCTCGGCGATCGGCCGATGCCGGCCAGCTTCGGTTTCCACCCCGCGCTGCGCTGGCCGCTGCCATACGGCCAGCCTCGCGCCGATCACCGCATCCACTTCGACCAGCCGGAGCCAGCGCCGATCCGCCGGCTGGACGCCTCCGGCCTGCTCGATCCCGCACCCCACCCGACCCCGATCGCCGGGCAGGATCTTGCGCTGGACGACAGCCTGTTCGCGGCGGACGCGATCATCCTCGACCGACCGGCGAGCCGCCGGCTGCATTATGGCGCATCGGCCGGCCCGCGCCTGCGCGTGGACTTCCCCGACATGCCGATGCTGGGCATCTGGATGAAGCCGGGCGCCGATTATCTCTGCATCGAGCCCTGGCAGGGCATCGCCGATCCCGCCGGCTTTATCGGCGACTTTTCCGAGAAGCCGGGAATGGTCATTCTGGACGCCGGCGAGCAGCGCGAGTTCGCCATGACGATCACGATCGAAGATTGACGTCCATCCCGGCCGCACCTAAATAGCTGCCGAAACAGCAATTGCTCCGGCATCCATATGATCGAACGTCCTATCACCGCCGCCGACTTTCGCGTCGAGGATTCGCTCGGCTACCTGCTCAAGCGCGCCCAGCGCGCATCCTTCCAGCTCGCCGAACAGGCGTTCCGCGCCGAGGCGCTCAGCTTCGTCCAATGGGTCGCCCTGATGCAGCTGCGTGACGGGCTGGTCGATACGGCAGGTGGCCTGGCCCGCTGCATGGGGCATGATAGCGGCGCGATGACCCGGATGCTCGATCAGCTTGAGGCCCGCGGCCTGATCGCCCGCGAGCGCAGCCGGGCGGATCGCCGCGTGGTGCATCTGCGCCTCACCGACGAAGGGGCCTCAGCCGCAAACGCTCTGATCCCGCGCATCGCCGCTTTGTGGGAGACGCTGCTCGACGATTTCGCGCCCGACGAGATCACCCTGCTGCGGGTGATGCTGCAACGGCTGATCCAGCGCATCGATACCGTCACCGATATGGGGGCAGAGGCATGAAGCGCCTGTCGCTGCTGCTGGCAACGGCGTCTCTGGCCGGTTGTGCGGGCCTGCCGCCACGCCCCGCTCCGCCCTCGCTTATCATCGCCGGCAAGCTCGGGCTTTCCAGCCAGAACTCGCCCGTAATCGCACCGGATTGGTGGACCGCGCTCGGCGACGCGCAGCTGAACGCGCTGATGGCGGCGGCGCTTGCCGGCAATCCTTCGCTGGATGCGGCGCTCGCCCGGCTCCGCGCCGCCCGCGCCAGCCTGGCCGAAAGCGACAGCAGTACCGCTCCACAGATCGCGCTGGATGCCTCGCTGTCCCGCCAGCGGCTGAGCGGCCGCTACACCATCCCGCCGCCTTATGCCGGCACCACCCGCTGGATCGCCAGCGCGCAGGCGGGGCTGGACTGGAACCTCGATCTGTTCGGCCGCCAGGCGGCGCTGATCGCACAAGCCGGCGCCGGCCTTCACGCAGCCGAACTCGATGCCGCCGCCGCCCGGCTGGCGATCGCCGGCAACGTCGCCTCCGCTTATGTCGATCTCGCCCGCTCCTACGCGCTGGCCGACGTGGCGCGGGATCTGGTCGTGTCGCGCCAGCAATCGCTGAAGCTGGCGAACACCCGCATCCGCACCGGCCTCGCCAGCGATTTCGATGCGCGCGCGGCGGAAACGCTGCTGGCGGAGGCACAGCAGGCACTGATCCGGGCCGAGGGCGGCCGCACCCTCGCGGTGCACGCCCTTGCCGCGCTGGTCGGGCGCGGCGCGGATTTCTACCCCAGCGTCACGCGGCCGACGCTGAACGCCGATCGCCTCGCTCCCCTGCCCGACACGCTTCCGGCCGATCTGCTCGGCCGCCGGCCCGATCTGCTCGCCGGGCAGGCGCGGATCGATGCCGCGGTCGCCGGCCGCACGGCGGCGCGCGCGGATTTCTACCCCAATATCGATCTGCGCGCGCTGATCGGCCTCTCCTCGATCGGCATCGGCAATTTCTTCGCGGCCGACGCGGCGACCTATGGCGGTGGCCCCGCCTTGCACCTGCCGCTGTTCGACGGCGGACGGCTTCGCGCGCTCTATGCCGGTGCCGGCGCGCGGCTCGATCTAGCCGTGGCCGATTATGACGCGGCGGTGCTGCGGGCCGTGCGCGAAACCGCCGATGCGCTGTCGCAGGTCGCCATCACCGGGCAGGATCTCGCCCAGCAGCGCCGCGTTCTCGCCGGCCTCGATGCCACCATCCGGCTCGATCGCACGCGCATCTCCACCGGTCTCGGCTCCCAGCTCGACGTGCTGGAAACCGGCACCCGCGTCCTCGCCGCGCGCCAGACGGAGGCGAGCCTCGTCGCCGATGCCGCGCTCCGCCGCGTCCAGCTGCTGATCGCGCTGGGCGGCGGCTTCACTCCTCCCGCCGATGCGGAACCGAAACGATGAACCAGGAAACCTCTCCGCCCGCCATCCCCGTCGAAGCCCAGGAGGCGCCCGCCAAGGACAATCGGCGGCGCAAATGGTTCGTGATCCTGGGCGCCGTCGTGCTGATCGGCCTGATCGCCTGGGGCATCCACGCCTTCTTCTTCGCCGGTGACGTGGAGGAGACGGACGATGCCTATGTCGCCGGCGACATCGTTTCGATCACCGCGCGCGAGGCCGGCACCGTGATCGGGCTGCACGCCGACGATACCGAGGCGGTGAAGCGCGGACAGCGCCTGCTCGACCTTGATCCCGCGACGGCCGACGTGGCGATGGCGTCCGCGGAAGCCGATCTCGCCCGCGCCGTCCGCTCGATCCGCTCCGATTTCTCATCGCTCGACGAGGGCGCGGCAGAGGTGGCGCAGGCCGAGGCCAGGCTGGCGAGCGCACGCAACGACTATACCCGCCGCCGCGCCGCCGCGGTGGACGGTGCCGTCTCCGGCGAGGAAGTAGCCCACGCCGCCGATGCCGTCACGCTCGCCCGTGCCGCGCTGGGCGTTTCGCGCAGTCGGCTCGCCCAGTCGCGCACCACCGTGCAGGGCGCGTCCGTCTCGAACAATCCGGCCGTGCTCGCGGCGATCGCCGCCGTCCGCCGCGCCGCGATCGTGCAAGGGCACATGCGGATCATCTCCCCGGTGGAAGGCGTGGTCGCGCGGCGCAGCGTGCAGCTCGGCCAGCAGGTCGCGGCGGGCACGCCGCTGATGGCGGTGGTCCCGCTCAACCGGCTGTGGGTGGACGCGAACTTCCGTGAGACCCAGCTGCGCCACCTGCGGATCGGCCAGCCGGTGACGATCAAGACGGACATCTATGGCGGCAAGGTCGTCTATCACGGCAAGGTGCTCGGCCTCGCGGCGGGCAGCGGCAACGCCTTCGCCTTGCTGCCGCCGCAGAACGCATCGGGCAACTGGATCAAGATCGTCCAGCGCGTGCCGGTCCGCATCGGGCTGGACGCGCGGGAGCTGACCGGCAATCCGCTGCGCATCGGCCTGTCGGTCAGCGCGACCGTCAACGTGGCGGATCTCAGCGGCGCGATGGTGGCTCGCCCCGCCGGATCATCGCTGCGCATGGAGGCGCCCGAGGAGGACGGCGCCAAGGTGGAAGCACGCATCCGCCGGATCATCGCCGACAACACCAAAGCGGCGGGATGAGCGGGCCCGCCGCACAGCAGGCGCCGCTTGCCGGCGCGTCGCTGGCGCTCACCTCGCTGGCGCTGGCGCTCGGCACCTTCATGCAGGTGCTGGACACGACGATCGCCAACGTCTCGCTGCCGACGATCTCCGGCAATCTCGGGGAGAGCGCCGACACCGGCACCTGGGTCATCACGTCGTTCGCGGTCGCCAACGGCATTGCC
>CAXTTS010000158.1:0-7398 GCA_964247265.1 uncultured Sphingomonadaceae bacterium | reverse complement strand
TCAGCCCCATCGCATAATAATAGCTGCGGTGCGGCGCGCGCTCGGGGCCGACCGACACATGGCGGCTGGGCAGGCGGGACTTGTCGAACTGGTGCGTCATCGGGCTTCCCTTTCAGGCCCGCGTCTTTACGCCCTCAGGGGTTCAGCGCAACCGATCGCGCGTCTCGGCGATCACCGGGGCGAGGATCGCCGCCCACTCGGCGACGCCGGCCGCATCGCGGATCAGATCCTGCCGCACCTCGATGCCCAAATAGGGGATGCCGTTCGCCTCGCCGTGACGGTTCATCGTCGCGTTCAGCACCTTGCCGGAATAAGGCAGGTTGTCCCCGGTCGTGATCCCGGCCGCCGCCAGCAGCGGGATGGCGATGCGCGCCGCCCGCTCGTCCCGATTGTAGAGGATACCGATCTGCCACGGCCTCGGCTCCGGCGCGGAGGCGAGGCGCGGGGTGAAGCTGTGGAGCGAGACCAGCAGCGCCGGCCGGCCCGCGCGATCCGCTCGGCCAGCAAGGCGTGATAGGGCCGCCAGTAGCGCGCCACCCGATCTGCCCGCGCGCCCTGATCCAGAGCCGCGTTGCCCGGCACGGCATGGCCGTCGCTGGCGAGCGGGATCAGCCCGGCCGCATCCTCCTCGCGGTTGAGATCGATCACCAGCCGCGAGACCCCGCCGAGCACGCCCGCGCAGCCGAGCGCCGCGCACAGCGCCCGCCCCAGCGGCGCGACGCCGATATCGATCGCGACATGCTCGCGCATCAGCGCCGGCGGCACACCGAGATCGACGCCATCCGGCACATGATCGGAAGCGTGGTCGCCGATCAGCAGGATGTCGCTGGCGGCATCGCCGATGATGGGCACGGCCCCGCTCATCCGAAACGCGGCGGCCGCTTGTCGCGACGGGCGGCCATGCCCTCGGCGAAGTCGGCGCTGGCGAACGATCGGTCGAACAGCGCATCGGTGGCGTCATCGCCGGGGGCGCCGCGCCGCACGACCATCGCCTTCAGCCCGGCCACACTCGATGGCGCGTTGTCGGCGATCGCGCGGGCCAGCCGGCCGGCCGCGTCGCCGGCATCGTCGGCGCGTTCCTCGATCAGGCCGATCCGCGCGGCCTCGGCCGTGTCGATGACGATCCCGCCATAGAGCATCCGCGCGGCATGGCCCTGCCCCACCTGCGCGACCAGCGCCGACACATCCGCATAAGGATAGGTGATGCCCAGCTTGGCCGGCGGCGTCGCGAAGGCCGCGTCGGCGCCGGCGATGCGGATGTCGCAGGAAAGGATCAGCGCCACCGCCGCGCCGAAGCAGCCGCCGTCGATCGCGGCGATCGACGGGATCGGCAGGTCGCGCAGCGCCGCCATGCCCGATCGCATCGCCTCGCGGAAGGCGGCGGCGCCAGCGGCATTGCCCTCCAGCAGCGCCAGATCGCGCAGGTCGGCGCCGGCGGAAAAGGCCGGCCCGGCCGCATCGAGGATCAGCACCCGCGCGCGCCTCCCGGCAACGCCGTCGAGTATCTGCGCCAGATCGCGCCAGCCGGCCTGCGGGATGGCGTTGCGCGCCTCGGGACGATTGAGCGTCAATCGCGCGACGCGATCATCGATGGTGAGATCGAACATGCGCCCTGTTGCCGCTCCCTGCCGCCGATGTCACGCCGTGACTGACAAAAAAGCCGGTGGGGTGCATCTCCTCGCTCCCCGGATCGCTCGGGCGCGGGGTGGCGGTTTGCCGTTCCGCCCGCTAGAGGCAGGGTACAACCGGTGATTTTCGCCGACCGATCGCCGCGCGTGGATCAAGAACGAGAGTCGGGCTTGCCCGCCGGCCGCGTCTTGGCACCGCGCGGATCAGACGGATCACTCGTCAAGGCCTGCTCTATGCCTCCTCTCCTCCTCGTCATGGCCGGCGGCGCGATCGGATCGGCGCTGCGCTACCTCACCGGCACCGCCGCGCTGCGGGCGTTCGGGCCGGGCCTGCCCTTCGGCACCTTCGCGGTGAACCTGATCGGCGGGCTGCTGATGGGCGTGCTGGCCGGCATCCTCGGGCGTCATGCCGGCGCTGGCGAGCCGCTGCGCCTGCTGATCGGCGTCGGCCTGCTCGGCGGCTTCACCACCTTCTCCGCCTGGAGACGTACAACATGATCGCGCGGGGGCAGGCGGCACTGGCCGGTGGCTATGCGCTCGCCTCGGTCGCCGCGTCGATCGCGATGCTGGCGCTCGGCGTGCAGCTCACGAGGATGGTCGCATGAGCGAAAAGATGGCGGAAGGCCGCGACTATGTCGTCGGCTATGACGATGACGGCATCCGGCTTGATCGCTGGTTCAAGCGTCACCTGCCCGATACCAGCTTCAACATCGTCTCGCGCTGGGCGCGTACCGGCCAGCTGCGGGTCGATGGCTCGCGCGTGCAGCCGGGCGATCGCCTCGCCGCCGGGCAGAGCATCCGCGTGCCCCCGCCCGAGATCGTCGAGGCCGCCACTGCCGAGAAGACGGCCGCCCGCCCGAAGAAGGAACGCCCGCCGCTGTCCGACGAGGACACCGCCTTCATGCGCGATCTCGTGATCCACCAGGATCGCGCGGCGATCGTCATCAACAAGCCGCCGGGCCTCGCCACGCAAGGGGGGACCAAGACGGACCGTCATGTCGACGGAATGCTCGACGCGCTCACCTTCGATGCGCCGGGCCGGCCGAAGCTGGTCCACCGGCTGGACAAGGATACGTCGGGCGTGCTGCTCGTCGCCCGCTCCGCCTTCGCCGCCGGCCATTTCGCCAAGGCGTTCAGCAGTCGCACCGCGCGCAAGGTCTATTGGGCGCTGATCGCCGGCGTGCCATCGATCGAGGATGGCATGATCGAGCTGCCGATCGGCAAGCAGCCCGGCACCGGCGGCGAGAAGATGCACGTCGACGAGAAGGAAGGCAGCCCCGCCCGCACCCGTTACCGCGTGATCGAGCGGGCCGGCAACACCGCCGCCTGGGTGGAGCTGCAACCCTATACCGGCCGCACCCACCAGCTGCGCGTCCACATGGCGGCGATCGGCCACCCGATCGTCGGCGACGGCAAATATGGCGGGCCGGAGGCATTCCTGAGCGGAGGCGTCAGCCGCAAGATGCACCTGCACGCGCGCCGCCTGCGCGTCGACAGCCCGGACGGCGGCCAGATCGACGTCACCGCCGAACCGCCGTCGCACTTCGCCGAAAGCGTCAGGCTGCTCGGCTTCGATCCGAAGCGTGCGGAGCTGCCGCTCGACGAACCGAAGTTCTCCGAGACCGCCGAGGGCAAGAAGCGCGCGATCGGTCAGGCCGCCAAGGCCCGCCGCAAGGAGCGCAAGGGCGAGCGGCGCGGGCGCGGGCGCGCCTGATGCACCCCGATCCCGCAGCGGCGCCGGTCGAGGGCGCACGATGAACCGCCTCGCTCTATTCGACTGCGACGGCACGCTGGTCGACAGCCAGGCCGCCATCTGCGCGGCGATGGAAGATTGCTTCGCCACCGTCGGCCTGCCTTATCCGGGTGCGGAGGCCACGCGCCGTGTCGTCGGCCTCAGCCTGGTCGAGGCGGTGGCGCGGCTGCATCCCACCGGCGAGCCCGATCTGCACCAGCGGATGGCGCGCGACTACAAGCAGGCCTTCCAGCGCCATCGCGGCGCCGGCCTCGTCGCGGAGCCCTTGTTCGATGGCATCGTGCAGGCGATCGATGCGATCGCCGCGGCGGGCTGGCTGCTCGGCGTCGCCACCGGCAAGTCCGATCGCGGGCTCGGCTTCTGCCTCGCGCATCATGGCATCGCCGACCGCTTCGTCACGCTGCAAACCGCCGATCGCCACCCGTCCAAGCCGCACCCCTCGATGGTGTGGCAGGCGATGGCCGATGCCGGCGCCGCACCCGAAACCACCGTGGTGATCGGCGACACCAGCTTCGACATCGCGATGGCCAAGGCGGCGGGCGCGACCGCGATCGGCGTGGCGTGGGGTTATCACAGCCCGGCCGAACTGCTGGCCGAGGGTGCCGACCATGTCGTCGAACGCGCCGCCGATCTCCCCGCCCTGCTGGAACGCCTCGCATGACCCCAGGATTGACACCGGACGAGGAGGAGCGCCTCGCCCGCGTCCGCTTCGCCATCCTCAACTCGGCCAAGGTCAGCGGCATCGTGCTGATGTGCTTCGGCCTGTGGATCATGGTCGGCGATCTGGTGCGCGAGGGTGGCGACATGCTGATCGGCACGCCCGTTTTCGCGATCGGCCTGTTCCAGTCGCTCGTTTTGCCGAAGATCCTCGCCGCGCAATGGGCGACCCGCAAATGAAACGTTTCTACAAGGCGGTCACGATAACCGACGAGGGCGCCGGCCAAGCGATCCTGCTCGACGGCCGCCCGATCAAGACCCCGGCCCGCGCGCCGCTGGCCGTGCCCTCATCGCTGCTGGCGCAGGCAATCGCCGCCGAGTGGAGCGCGCAAGGGGAGACGATCGATCCGCGATCGATGCCGCTCACCGGCCTCGCCAATGCCGCGATCGATCGGGTCGGCCCACACCGCGAGACTTTCATCCGCGAACTTGCCGGCTATGGCGAGACGGACCTGCTCTGCTACCGCGCCGAGGATCCCGCGTCGCTGGTCGCCCGGCAGGCGGAAGGCTGGGATGCGCTGCTCGGCTGGGGGCAACGGCGCTACGATGTGGCGTTCACCATCGTCAGCGGCATCATGCACCGCCCACAAGCGCCCGCCACCGTGGCGCGGCTGGCCGAGGCGGTCGCGGCGCGCGACGCCTATGCGCTGGCGGGCCTCTCCCCGCTGGTCACGATCGGCGGATCGCTGGTCGCGGCGCTGGCCGTTACGGAAGGCGCGATCGCGCCAGACGACGCCTTTGCCGCCACCCATCTCGACGAACTCTGGCAGGCCGAGCAATGGGGCGAAGACAGCCTCGCCACCGAAGCCCGCCGCGCCCGCCAGGCCGATTTCCTCGCCGCCGCCCGCTTCGTGGCGCTGGCCGGCGGTGGGGACGACGCCTAGGCCGCCGCGCGCACCTGCTCGCCCGCCGCTTCCGCGATCAACGCGATCGACCGCCGCCGTGCGTCATGATCGAATATGTCGCTGACGATCATCAGTTCGTCGGCGCCCGTTTCCGCCACCAGCGCCGCGATGCCCCGGCGCACCGTATCGGGCGATCCCACGATGCTCCGCGCCAGCATCCGCTGCGCCTGCGCGCGCTCGGCCGGAGACCAATAAGCCTCGATATCGTCGATCGGCGGCCTGCTGAGGCCGCGCGCGTTACGCAGCAGGTCGGAAAACGACATTTGCTGCGTCGTCGCCAGCCGCCTTGCCTCGGCATCGCTGTCGGCGGCGATGATGTTCACGCCGATCATCGCATGGGGGGTAGCCTGCTGCGCCGAAGGCTTGAACCGCGCACGATAGATGTCCAGCGCCTGCCCCAGCGCATCGGGCGCGAAGTGGGAGGCGAAGGCGTAGGGCAGGCCCAGTTCCGCCGCCAGCTGCGCGCCGAAGGTGCTCGATCCCAGGATCCAAAGCGGCACCTCCGTGCCCATGCCCGGCACCGCGCGGATGCGCTGGTTCGGCTGGGCGGGGGCGAGGAACGCCTGCAGCTCCAGCACGTCCTGCGGGAATTGGTTGCTTGCCATCGGATCGCGCCGCATCGCCCGCGATGCGATCTGGTCGGTGCCCGGCGCGCGACCGAGGCCGAGGTCCACCCGTCCCGGAAACAGGCTGGCGAGCGTGCCGAACTGCTCGGCGATGATGTATGGTGCGTGGTTCGGCAGCATGATCCCGCCCGCGCCGATGCGGATCGTGCTGGTGCCGCTGCCGATATGCGCCAGCGCCACCGCCGTCGCGGCACTGGCGATGCCGGGCATGTTGTGATGCTCGGCCACCCAGAAGCGCGTATAGCCCAGCCGCTCGGCATGGCCCGCCAGATCGCGCGCGCGATCCAGCGCCAGCTTCACGTCGCCGCCTTCGGGCACCCGCACCAGATCGAGAATTGACAAGGCAACCATCGCAATCTCCTTATCCTCTATCTAGGATGAGGCGATCGCAATGAAAGGGGCGCAAGCCCATCCGGATAACGGCCCGCAACTGATAGGTCGCAGGCTCGTTCGCTGGGTTCACGGATAAGCGGAGCGGATGATGAGCAAGGAACCCACCTACCCCGCCGATGCGGTGCCCGGCCGCGTCACCCCGCCGCCGGCGCTAGCCCCGGCCAGCCCGCCAGCAACCACGTTGGTTGATGGCGTCACCGAACAGGCCAGGTCCCTCGCCGGGTCGGCAAACGAGGCGGCCCGGAACGTGAACTGGCAGAAGGTCGGCGTCGGCGTCGGCGCCGCGATCGGCATCGGCTCGGCGGCGGTCGCTGCCGCCCTGCTCTACGCCAACCGCAGCAACAAGGCGTAGGCTCAGCCGGCCTGGCCCGCCCGGCTCACGTCGATCCGGTCCCGCTCCTTGGCGAACCCCACCAGCGCGGGGCCGGTCAGCGTCTCGCCGGCGTCGGTCTTGATGCCCATCGGGTCCACCGGCTCGCCGCCGATATGCACTTCGTAATGGAGGTGCGGGCCGGTCGATCGCCCGGTGGTGCCGATCTCGCCGATCTTCTGCCCCTGCGCCACATGCGCGCCCGGCATGATGCCGGGCATGAAGCGGCTCTGGTGGAGATAATAGGTCTCCCAGCCATTCTCGTGGCGCAGGATCGTCAGGTTCCCGTTCGGGCCCTTCATCGCGGCCCATTCCACCACGGCATTGCCGGAGGCGAAGATCGGCGTGCCGATCGGTGCGGCGAAATCGGTGCCCTTGTGCAGCTTCATGAAGCCCAGCACCGGATGGATGCGAAAGCCGAACTGCGATGAAACGCGCGCCCCATCCACCGGCGTGCGCATCAACGCGCGCACGATGCTGCGGCCGCTCGCATCGAACCAGTCGGGCGCGCCGCCGGGTGGCGTGAAGCGGTAGACCGCGCTCGATTTCGTCGCGGTGTTCAGTTCGGCATAGATCAGTCGCGGCGCGCCCACCGGCTCGCCGCTGGCATTGGTCGCCTGCTCGAACGCCGCCTCGAACACGTCGCCCAGCTTAACCTCGCGCTGAAAATCGAAGTCGAACGACAGCGCCTTGGCGAACTCTGGAATGAGGCTGTCCGATATGCCCGCTGCCACCGCCGACGAATAGAAGCTGTCGGCATCCATCCGCCCGCGCCGCACGATCACCCGCGTGTGCAGTTGCGCCGCCACCCGCGACACATCGAACCCGCCACCGGTGCGGGGCGTCGCCACCGCGCCCGAGCTGTCGGGATTGGATGCCTCCAGCCGGATCAGGCGCATGGCGCCCCCCGTCGGCTCCAGCGTCAGCACCGCGCGGATCTCGTCATCGGCCTTCAGCGACCCTTGCGTCGCCTGCGCCGCCGCCGCCGCCTGATCCTGCGGCACCC
>CAXTTS010000157.1:0-7424 GCA_964247265.1 uncultured Sphingomonadaceae bacterium | reverse complement strand
CGAATCGATCGCCGATACGGCGCGGGTGCTGTCGCGCTACGTCGATGCGATCATGATCCGAACCGACGATCACGCGAAAGTGGTCGAAATGGCACGCCATGCCACGGTGCCGGTCATCAACGGCCTGACCGACCGGTCGCATCCCTGCCAGATCGTCGCCGATCTGCTGACGGTGGTCGATCGCAAGGCCCGGCTGGCGGGCACGATCTGGGCGTGGCTGGGCGATGGCAACAATGTGCTGCACTCGATCATCGAGGCGGCGAGCCTGCTGCATTTCGACGTGCGGATCGCCTGCCCCGGCGGTTATGAGCCGGACGCGACGGTCCTGTCCGATGCGCAGGCGCGGCTCGGGCGATCGGGTGCGCGGATCACGATCACGCGCGATCCGCAGGCGGCGGTGAATGGGGCCGACGTGGTCGTCACCGATACGTGGATCTCGATGGGGCAGGCGCAGGCCGAGGCGAAACTCGCCGCGATGATGCCCTATCAGGTGACGCCCGCGCTGATGGCGGCGGCGGCGCCCGACGCCACCTTCCTGCACTGCCTGCCCGCCCATCGCGGCGAGGAGGTGGTGCCGGAGGTGATTGACGGCCCACAATCAGCGATCTGGGACGAAGCGGAGAACCGCCTGCACGCACAGAAATCCGTCCTGATGTGGTGCTTCGACCGGATCGGCTGACGCCGGCGCGCTTGCCGAAAGTCGGTTCGCTCCCAACATGGCGTGGGAACGCGCCGGCGCGGCCGGCCAGACGGGAAACGGATAGTGGCGAGCAAGAACGGGAATGGCGAGACGCTGGGCGTCTCCCTCAACATCGATCATGTGATCGGCTTCACGATCCCGGCACGGCATGCACGCGGGCGGATCGTGCGGCTCGGCCCGGTGCTGGATTCGATCCTGGGCAGCCACAATTATCCGCCGCTGATCGCGCGTCTGCTGGCGGAGGCGCTGACGCTGACGGCGCTGCTGGGCTCCACCCTGAAGCATAAGGAGGGGCAGATGACCCTCCAGGCGCAGACGGAGGGCGGCGTGGTCGATCTGCTGGTGTGCGACTATCGCGGCGGCGAGATGCGCGGCTATGTGCGCCACGATCCGGAGCGGCTGGCCGAGGCGCCGGTCGAGCCATCGCTGTTCGCTTTGTTCGGCAAGGGCTATCTCGCGATCACCTTCGATCAGGCGGTGAGCGGTGAGCGCTATCAGGGCATCGTGCCGCTGGAAGGCGGATCGCTGGCGGAGGCGGCGCAAAGCTATTTCAGCCAGTCCGAGCAGATACCCAGTCTGGTGCGGCTCGCCACGGCGTCGCTGGGCACGGCGGGCCATGTCTCGGGCGGCCTGCTGCTCCAGCATCTGCCGGAAGGCGAGGAGGGGCGGGAGCGGCTGCACACCCGGCTCGACCATCCCGAATGGGAGCATGTTGAGGCGCTGGCCGGCACGATCAAGGTCGAGGAACTGACCGACCCGGCCTTACAGCTGGAGGGGATCGCCTGGCGGCTGTTCAACGAGGAGGATGAGATCCGCGTGCTGCCCGGTACCACCGTGTCGCGCGGCTGCCGGTGCAATCCGCAGCATACCCGCGACGTGATCGCGCGCTTCCCGGCGGAGGAACAGGCGGAGATGGCGGACGAGGCGGGGCTGATCCACGTCGACTGCGAATTCTGTTCGCGACGATTCTCGATCGGGCTGACCGATCTGGCGAGCTGAGCAGGATTCGTCCCCCGCGTGACGGATGTCACATCGCTGCCCACCGATTCGTCTTATCCGATCATCATCCGACGAGCGCGTCGCGGCGGATCGCTTGCGGGCGGTCCGGGCGCTTTCGGAACCGTCGTCCGGCTGTCGCGGGCGGCGCGGTGCAGAAAGCCCGATACCGAAAGGAACTGCCATGTCGATCGTCCGCGCGCTCGTTCGCGCTGCCCTGCCGTTGATGCTTGCGACCGGCCTGATCGCCTCCGCGCCCGCCGCGGCCCAGCCGGTGCTGACCGCGCTGACCCGGATCGAACCGGGCCAGTGGCAGCTCACCACCGCCGGCGAGACGCCGAAGGCGATGTGCGTGGCGGACAGTGGCGCCCTGTTCCAGGTGCGCCATCGCGGCAGCGCGTGCAGCCGACTGGTGATCGCCGACGGCCGATCCACCGCCACCGTGCATTATAGCTGCCCCGGCGCGGGCTGGGGACGGACGACGCTGAACGTCTCCACGCCCCGCGCCGTGCGGATCTCGACCCAGGGCATCGCCGACAATGCGCCGTTCGATTACGAGGTAAAGGCGAAGCGGGTAGGCGATTGCCCGTCGCGCACTGCGAGCCGTTAACCAGCCGTTTAGGCTTTCGCCTGTACTGCCTCGGATGCGCCCTGTCGGGTGAGATCCTCCCTAGCGGGCCGAGAGGCCTGCATTGGGCCGCCCGCAACCGGGCGGCCCATCTTTTTACCGGCCGCTTTCGCAAGCGCAATATATCGGTTAGCGGTGCGATCATGCTTGTATCCGGGAATGATGCTGCCCCCGGCGCCGTCGTGCTGCTTTCGGGTGGCCTCGATTCGATGGTCGCCGCCGGGCTTGCGCGCGAGCGTGGCTTTGCCATCGAGGCGCTGACGATCAACTACAACCAGCGCCATCTGGTCGAGCTGGCCTCCGCCCGCCGCATCGGCGTGGCACTGGGTGCGCGGCGCCATATCGTGATGCCGCTCGATCTCACTCTGTTCGGGGGATCGGCGCTGACGGCAGACATCGCGGTGCCGAAGGAGGGCGTCGGCCCCGGCATCCCGAATACCTATGTGCCGGCGCGCAACACCATCTTCCTGTCACTCGCGCTCGGTTTTGCCGAGGCATGCGGCGCGCGCGACATATTCCTGGGCGTCAACGCGCTCGATTATTCGGGTTATCCGGATTGCCGGCCGGAGTTCATCGCCGCCTTCCAGTCGCTGGCCGATCTGGCGACCAAAGCCGGTGTCGAGGGCGAGCGGCTGACGATCCACGCACCGCTGCAAGCCATGTCCAAGGCGGATATCGCGCTGGAAGCCGATCGGCTTGGGCTGGATGCGGGGATGAGCTGGTCCTGCTACGATCCCGCGCCCGGCGCGCTGCATTGCGGCCGGTGCGACAGCTGCCGCCTGCGCGCAAAGGGCTATATCGAGGCGGGTATCCCCGACCCCACCCGTTATGCGGAGCAGCCGTGATGGCGGGCTATGCGGTGAAGGAGATGTTCCTCACGTTGCAGGGCGAGGGGATGA
Source organism: uncultured Sphingomonadaceae bacterium (assembly GCA_964247265.1). GTDB lineage: Bacteria > Pseudomonadota > Alphaproteobacteria > Sphingomonadales > Sphingomonadaceae > Alterirhizorhabdus. The sequence continues at coordinate 4,201 of CAXTTS010000157.1, read as the reverse complement.
ATACCGGGCGGCGCGCCTTGTTCATCCGCTTTGCCGGCTGCAACCTGTGGTCCGGCCGGGAACAGGATCGCGCCACCGCCGAATGCACCTTCTGCGACACCGATTTTGTCGGCTTTTCCGGCGATCATGGCGGACGCTACCCCGATGCGGCGGCCTTGGTGGAACGGGCGGTGGAGAGTTGGGCGCAGTGGTTGGAGAAGCCGAGCGATCGTGGCTTCGTCGTACTGACCGGCGGCGAGCCGCTGTTGCAGGTGGACGAGGCGCTGACGAGCGCGCTGGCCGAGGCCGGGTTCGAGATCGCGGTGGAGACCAACGGCACCCAGCCGCTGCCGCCGGGGATCGACTGGGTGTGCGTGAGCCCGAAGGTCGGCACCGACATCGTCGTACGGCAGGGTAATGAACTGAAGCTGGTATGGCCGCAGCCGGGCATCGACTATGCGGCAATGGAGGAGTGGCGGTTCGACCATTTCCTCGTCTCGCCGATGGATGGTCCGGCGAGTTCGGATGCGCGGATGGCGGCGATCAAGTTCGTGATGATGCACCCGCGCTGGCGGCTATCCGCCCAGACGCACAAGCTGATCGGGCTGCGCTGAGGCGATCCGTCGCCACGTAGGCGGACGGATCGCCCCGGCAGCGATCAGGCGTCGCCGCCGCAGCGCTTGCGCAACTGGTTCTTCTTGTCCCAGCATTTCTCGTCGAGCGACGGCAGGTTCAGCTGGACGGACACGCCGGCCGGCCGTGCGGTGGAGGCGTAGAGCCCATCGCCCGCCGGCACGAGGCTGTTGCGGAACTCGCGCATCCGGGTCTGCGCGGTGAGGTAGAGGTCGCCCTTGCGGCGATCGAGCGCGTCGCGGCCGATCGAGGCCGCCGTCTCGCAGAAGCCGATCTGCGCGTAGAGCGTCGAGAAGCCGTTATAGGTGCGGGTGGTATATTGATCGAACATGGTCTGCCACGTCTTGCCGGTCGTGCGCTTGAAATAGGCCTGCAGTGCATTGTGGGCCGCGTTCAGCTCGGCGGCGTGTTGCAGCAGCACGTCGTTATAGTTACGCACCGTCATCAGCGCCGGCGCGAACTGACATTGCAGCGCGGCCACGTTGAGGCCGGCGCGCATGTTCCAGAGCAGGTGCGCTTGATATTCCTTGGCGGTCGCCTTCGGCATGTCGAGGCCGAGGCCGGGCTCATCCCCCTTGACCGGCTCGCCGGCGAAGGCGGGCGGACGCCAGAACAGGAAGGCCTCCGCCTGCGCGCTGTAGCTGGTGCCGAGACCCAGGACCGCCAATATGGCAAGCAGCCGATGCGAACCAAACGCCATTATCACACACTCCCCAGCCGCGTGGCGCGGCGCCCTCGATCGATCTCGCGTTCGTCTCGTCACCGCCATATGGCCGGCACCATCCGTGCGCCAGCCCATCTACCGTGCGATCCGTCGCTTATGCCGCACGAGCGGGCGGGCGCGCAACCATATCGTCCGGCATTTCAAGGGATTGAAGGCGGGGACGGGTCAGCCGGAATCGAAAAGGCCGCCCGGCGAACCGGACGGCCCCTGCATGGACGAAGGAATACGCCGGCGGCGTATTACATCGCGTTGCCCATGCTGTTCCCGGAGGACATGCCCGACGACATGTTGGAGTCCATGGAGTTACCCGTGGAATTGCCCATCATGTTGGCATCCGCACCCATCGTCGCATCGACGGCGGTGACGTCGTTCATCGAGCCTTCCATCGAAGGCTCCGTGCTGTTCATTTCGGTCGTGTTGGTATCGGCCGTCGTGGTTTCGCTGCTGCCGCACGCCGAAACGAGCAGAGCCGCACCGGCGACCATCGAACCGATCATCACCTTGGAGAAGAGATCACGCATATCAGACTCCCTAGATAGTCGATCTGGTCCGGCTCTGAAGGCCTTAATATCCAAATCGTGGTAGACATTATCCAGAAAGTGCCGCCGCCTCAAGGCTTCTCGGTGCAGTGCGTCAAAGAAGCGAGAAATGCCCGAAAGCGACGGGCGAGGGCCGCGTCCAGATCGGCCATGCCAGCGGGCCGGCCAAGCGCGGCGAGGCTGGTGACGGCGAAGTCTGGCAGGCCGCAGGGCACGATGCCGCCGAAATGCGTCAGGTCCGGCGCGACGTTGAGGGAAAAGCCGTGCAGCGTGACCCAGCGCCGCACGCGCACGCCGATCGCGCCGATCTTCGCTTCGGCCGGGCCGCTGCCCACCCAGATGCCGACGCGGCCTTCCTCTCGCTGCGCCGCAACATCGAGATCGGCCAAAGCGGCGATCAGCCAGCCTTCCAGCGCATGGACGAACCGGCGCACGTCGCGGCCGCGACTGTCCAGATCGAGCATCAGGTAGCCGACGCGCTGGCCCGGCCCGTGATAGGTGTAGCGCCCGCCGCGACCCGCCGGATAGACCGGGAAGCGCGAGGGAGCGAGCAGTTCGTCCGCCGCCGCGCTGGTGCCGGCGGTGTAGAGCGGCGGGTGTTCGAGCAGCCAGACAAGCTCGCGGGCGGTGCCGGCACGGATCGCGGCGGCGCGCGCCTCCATCTCCGCCAGTGCTTCGGGATAGGGCACCAGCCCTTGCCCGATGCGCCACTCGATCCCGTCTTGGTCGTCCGCCATCCCCGCCTTCTGGCCTCGCGGCACCGGCGGATCAAGCCGCAACGCGATTGCGCGGAGAGGGCATGCGCGCCTACAAGCGCCGGCTTTGACGGAGGATCGATGGCGCCTGTTTCCTTCTCGACCGCGTGGGACGAGACCAACGCGCTGGTGCGGCGCGAGGCGGCGTTGCTGGTGCCGGTCGCCCTCGCCCTGATCGTGCTGCCCGGCGTGCTGCTGGACCAGATCTGGCCCGCGCCCGATGCGGCGAAGGTCGCGGCTGGTACGTTCGAGCCGGCGCTGCTGGCCAATCCGATCAACCTGCTCATCACCTTGTTCGCCTCGCTGGTGCTGACGCTGCTGGCGCTCCGGCCCGGCATCAGCGTGGCCGAGGCGATGCGCGCCGCCGCCGCCCGCTTCGCCGTGGCGGTGGGGGCGTCGATGCTGATGGGGGTCGCGTTCGCGCTGCTGGTGATGCCCGCCATGCCGGTGATCGTCGGCGGGGCGGGGGCGGTGCAGCGGCTGAACCCGGCCTTCGCCCTGCTGCTGTCCATCTATCTGATCGCAGTGGCGGCGGGCCTGTTCTACGCGGTCGTGCGGCTGCTGCTGCTGAACACGGTGGCGGCGGCGGAGCGGCTGGGCGTGTTCGCCACGCTGGCACGATCGTGGGAGCTGACGCGCGGGCTGTTCTGGCGGCTGCTGGGCTTCATCGCGATCTTCATCGCGGCAAGCGTGATCGCCAGCGCGGCGGTGGTCGCCGCTGGCGGCACGCTGTTCCTCGCGCTCGGCCGGCTGGTCGGCGACGAGGGGATCGGCCGCCTGCTGCTGGACATGCTGCGCGGAGTGGTGAGCGCCGGCTTCCTCGCCTGGCTCTACCTGATGCTCGCGAACCTCTATCGTCAGCTGGCGGTGCGCGCGGCGGAGTCAAAGAGCGGGATCTGAGGCGCCGCCTCCCGCGGGAGCAGCCCGGCCAGGCGGGGATCGGCGAAGGTTTCGACCGAGCGCGCATAAGCCTGAAATCCGCTTTTGCGGTACAGGCCGAGCGCCGCCGGATGATCCAGCGTGCAGGTGCGGACCGAGACGCGCCGCACCGACCTGCGCCACGCCAGCCCGAGCGCCTGTGCGATCAGCCATCGGCCGTGCCCCTTGCCGGCAAGCTCGGGGATGAAGCCGAGGTAGCTGAGGTCGCACTCCCCGGCCTGGCGAAGATCGAGTTCGAGCAGGCCGATCTCGATTCCCTGCCGGTCGACGACGGCGAAGATCTCGACGGCCGGATCGTCGGTGATGAGGCGGAGCGCGGCATCGTCCATCGCCAGCCGGGAGAACCATAGCCACCGCGCTCCGATCCGACGGAACAGCGCGCGATAGCGGTCGGGGTGAGGGGCCGGCCACCGGACGAGGCGGAAGGGGGAGGGTGGCAGCGGCGCCGGGCGGGGCGGCGCCGTCATGTCCAGCGCGGTCACGATCGTGGCGACCTGTTCGGGCGGAACGTGCGTCAGCCCCATCGCCGTCAGGCCCAGGTCGCGACCGGCGGCAGGCTCATCAGGATCGCATCGACATTGCCGCCGGTCTTCAGGCCGAACAGCGTGCCGCGATCGTAGACGAGGTTGAAC
>CAXTTS010000156.1:0-7511 GCA_964247265.1 uncultured Sphingomonadaceae bacterium | reverse complement strand
GATACGTCGTCACCAGCGGCACCCCGCACCGCCGCGCCGCCCGCAACGCCGCCCGCCGCAGCGCCCGTCGCGACCTTGGCAGGGGCGAAGCCGCCCAAGAAGGCCTGGTATGAAAAGCTGCAATTGCGCGGCTACACCCAGATGCGCTTCAACCGCATCGTGAGCGGGGACGACAGCGCGCCCGCCGGTCTGGCCCGCCTGCGTTCGGTCCACGATTCCTCGATCACCGAGAAGAACAACTTCTCGCTGCGCCGCGCGCGGGTGGTGCTGCAGGGCAATGTCAGCGATCGCGTCTCGCTCTACCTCCAGACCGACTTCGCCTCGGCGGTCAACGCGCAGTCCAATGGCGAGCGGCGCGAGAATTTCGGTCAGCTTCGCGATGCCTATGTCGATGTCTTTCTCGACAGGGATCACGAATTCAAGCTGCGCTTCGGCCAGTCCAAGGTTCCGTTCGGCTGGGAAAACCTCCAATCCTCGTCGAACCGGCTGACGCTGGATCGGTCGGACGCGATCAACAGCGGGACGATCAGCGAACGCGATATCGGCGTGGTCGCCTTCTACACGCCGCGCCATGTGCAGGAGGTGTGGGATCGGCTGGGCAAGAACGGCCAGAAGCTGTTCGGCAATTACGGCGCGTTCGGCGTCGCGATCTACAACGGGCAGGGCATCAACCGGACGGAGCAGAATAACGATCTGATGAAGGTCGCGATCGCGACCTGGCCGTTCGAACTGGATGCGCTCGGCGGCGCGTTCGCGGGGCAGGTGCTCGAACTGGGCGGCTCGGCCTATCTCAACCGCTTCCGCCCCGAGGTGCGCACCGGCGGCGTCAGCGGCGTGGATTATGCCGACAATCGCGTCGGCGTCCATGCGATCCTCTACCCCCAGCCGTTCGGTTTGCAGGCCGAATGGAACTGGGGGCGCGGGCCGCAATATGACAGCGATGTACGCGCGATCCGCTCAACCAGGCTGAACGGCGGCTACGTCCAGGCGATGGTCGATGTCGGTGACATCGGACTGGGCAAGCTGATGCCCTACGCCCGCTGGCAGCATTATCGCGGCGGCTGGAAACCGGCCACCAACGCGCCGCGCCTCGCGACCGACGAGATCGAACTCGGCGTCGAATGGCAGTTGTTCGACGCGCTCGAATTCACCCTCGCTTACGCCAACATGAAGCGCAGCGAGGCCGACGAGCGCCGGTTCGGCCGGGCGAAGGGCGATCTGGTCCGCACCCAGTTGCAGTTCAGCTACTGATCGCCCCGCCTGCCCGAATATGCCGGCCGGCGTGTCGCGCGGCTACAGCCCGAGCGACACGCCGATGCTGACCCGCGCATCGTCCTCGCCGTGGGCGAAGCGGCCCTCGGCGCCGAAGCGGTAGCCGAGCGCACCCTGCGATCCCTGCACGCCGAAGCCGGCGACGACATGATCGCGCTCGGTCGAGGTGAGCGCCACCGTCTGCGTGGCGAGGCTGTGCTGGGCAGAGGCCAGGCGGACGACCGCCGAACGGTCGCCGCGCTCATCCTCCCAGGTATAGCCGACGCGCAGCGAGGGGATGAACGCATCGGCGATGTGCGCGCGCGCCTCCATCCCGGCGGTCGCGCGCAGGCGACGATAATCGAGATCCTGATAGGCGACATTGCCCAGCGAGGCGCCGGTCTCGGTATAACCATCCACCTGCGTGTCGACATAATCGACCCCGCCGAACGGGCCGACCCGCGCGCCGCCGAGATCGAACAGCCAGCCGATTTCGCCCGATGCCGTCCATACGTCGCCGCTCGTATCGCCCCGGCCGGTCAGGCCATAGGCGCCCGCGCGATCGAGCCGGTCGAAATCGAGCTGCACCGATTTGGCGGCGGCGGCCTCCGCATAGATCCCCGAGGGCAGCGACAGGCCGGCATAGACGGCGATGCTGGTGCCCTTCGCCTTGATGTTCAGCGGGCCGCCATTGTCGTCGGCGGACTGGTGGCCGACGGCCACGCCGATCCGCGCCGGGCCGAAGCCGTAATCCACGCCGCCGGCGATGGCCAGGCCGTCCGCCCGCGACAGGTTCACCCCGCGGCTGGTGGTGGTGTTGATCCGCTGCCAGGCAACCTGCGTCCACAATTGCACGCCGGTGCCGAAGCCGCCGTCGCCCAACCGGCGCAGGCTGCCGAGCCGCTCCATCGCGGGCGCGCTGGCGACCGCGCCGATATCGGATGCGATCGTGCGCGCGGTGCCGAGCACATAGGGCGCGCCGATCGTCATCGCGCGGAGCGCCGTGGGATCGACATAGGTGGGCAAGGTGAGCCGGTAGACGAGGATCACATTGTCGTTATTGCCGCTGCCGCCCGCGCCGCTGAGCGATGCGTTGAACGGCTGACCGTTGACCAGGCCGTTGGCGGACTGGAAATCATTGTCGTTGCCGATCAGCAGGAAGAAATCCTGCGGCGCCGTCTCGCTCAGCACTGGGGCCAGGCCCATCGCCTCCTGCTTTTCGGACAGCGATGTCATGCTGGACGGCGCGGTGTTCAGGTTCATGCCGAAACGGTTGAGCTGCACCGGGTTCAGCAGGTTGACCAGTTCCACCTGGTCCACCGGCTTGATCGCCGGCAGCAGCGTGCCGTTGGTGGCGATCGGCGTGGTGTTCGTCTCATAGGTGGTGCCGGCAAGGTTGGTCGCGGCGCTCGTGTCGATCAGCAGCACGCTCTTGAACACGGGCGTGTTGGTGGCGGACGTACCCGCGCCGCGCCCGATGCCATCGCGCGACAGGACGAGGAACTGGTTGCCGTTCAGCGCCAGCATCTCCGATTGCGCGGCGGTGCGGTCCGGCGCGGTGCCGTTGCCGGACTGGGTGAAGATCGGCAGCTGCAGCACATAATGGCCGATCGGGTTGGTTGGCGTGGCGTTGCTGCTGATGTCATACACCAGCACGCGGGTGTTGTTGCGCGTCGCCTGGTTGCTGCCGGCGGTATCCTGCACCGTCGCCGATTGCAGGATGGTGACGAGGCGGCCGCCATCCGGCGTGATCGCCACCGCTTCCAGCCCCTGATTGTTGCGGCGCCCGGTCGTCGGCGCGGTGGCGCTGTTGAAGTTGATCGCGCCGGCCGTGCGCGGCAGCAACGCCGGCACCGTCTGGATCGCGCCGAGCAGCTTGCCGCCGGCGTCATAATGGTAGAGCCCGGCGGCATATTCGTCCGACACGTAGAAGGAGCCGTCGCGCGCATAGGCGATGCCCTCGGCGTCCAGGCTGATCCGTCCCGCGCCCTCGCCGGTGCGCGGCGACGGCAGCGAGACGCCGTTCTGCACCACCACGCCGGTGCCCGGGTCCTTGCCCGTCATCGGTGCGCCGGATGCGTCGGTGAGGAAGAAGCCGCCGGCCGGCGCGATCGTCAGCTGGTTTTGCGAGCTGGTCGCCTGCGGCAGATTGGCCGTGCCGGTATAAAGCGTGAGCGTCAGGTTGGAGATATGGACGCGGTTGCGATAGTCGGTCGTGCCGACGAACTGGCCGACATCGTTCGGTCCGCGATCCGGCGTCGTCATGATCCGGCCGCTATAGCTGCCATCGGCATTGCGCCGCCACGATGAGAGATCCAGCGCCATGCCCGAGAAGGAGCCCAGCGTCTCGCCGGCGAAATCTCGGGTATCGGCGCTCAGGCGGCCGACGCCGACCAGCCCCTGGTTGACGAAGGTCTGGCCACCAAGCGTGACGGACTGCGCGCCCGCCGCCGTGGTGATGTTCGGCGTGGTATAGCTGCGCGACTGCGCCAGTGCTGAAGTGGAGCAGCCAAGCAAAAGCGTTGCAGCCGAAAGCCGCGCAATTCCAATCATCGGTCATCCCCCTAAAGATGGGGAAGCGATAGCTCGCATCTGTTGCAGTTTTGCTTCGCGACCCGATCGGCAAACCGCTCCATGAACTTATTGTAATGATCCCGCCGCTGACACGGCGCCGTCATATCCGGCCCCTATCGACGTTCATCGTCCGCGACGTCTTCACTCGGCTGCGGCGGGCGCCACTACGTCGATCAGGGGGACCGGACGTGAAGCTACGCGCTGCTGCTCTTATGACTCTCGCCGCGCTCGGGGGCCTGTTGTCGGGCTGCGGCGGCGGTTCCGGTTCCTCCGGCACTCCGGTGGCGGCAACACCGACACCGACAGCCACGCCGACCCAAACGCCAACGCGCACGATCGTGATGGTGTGGGACGGGCTGCGGCCGGACGACGTGAACGCCACCGACACCCCCAATCTGTTCGCGCTGAAGCAGGCGGGGGTCGAGTTCGGCGACAACCACTCGACCTATCCGACGTTCACGATGATGAACGGCGCCACCTTCGCCACCGGCTCTTTCCCCAAGACGACCGGCTTCTACGGCAACACGTTCTGGACCCCGCCCCGGGGCAGCGCCAACACCATCCCGGTTGGCGTATCGGCCGCCAACACGCCGCAGGATTATCAGGATCCGGTCTTCACCGAGGATTATCAGGTGCTGACCACGCTCAACACCTATTATGGCGGCCAGCTGCTGCTGGTGAAGAGCCTGTTCGCCACCGCCCAGAGCGCCGGCCTCGTCACCGCGACGATCGGCAAGAGCGGTGCCGCCTACATTCAGGATCTCGGCAAGGGCGGCTTCTTCCTCGACGAGAATAGCGTGCAGCCGCGCAGCCTCGTCACCGAATTGCAGACGGCCGGCATCCCGCTGCCGACCAACACGGTGAACGGCTATTCCGGCGCCGATGCGGTGACGCTCGCCAGCAACAACGGCACGCCCACCGCGCGGGCCGGCTACGTCACGTTCAACACCGCGGCCTATGATCCGAACGGCTCGCTCACCGTCGCCGCGCGCGATTCCGCCGATACCTTGCAGGGCGCGCCCGAGGATGCGTCCAACAAATATATGATGTCGGTGTTCACCAGCTACATCCTGCCCAAGAAGAACCCGATGCTGTCGCTCATCTGGTTCCGCACCCCGGACAATGTCGAGCATGGCTATGGCCCGGGCAGCGCGAACGCCAAGGCCGGCCTGCGATCGCAGGACGCCCGTTTGGGCGAACTGATGGCGGGGCTGAAGGCGAATGGCCTGGATACCAGCACCAACGTGATCGTCGTATCCGATCACGCACATTCCAGCGTCTCCGGGCCGCTGGCGCTCTATCCGCTGCGCGCGATCACGCCGGGATCGGGTGCGCCCAACGGACCGATCGTCAACGGTTCGACCAGCGGCACCAGCAGCGCCTCGATCGGCGCGGCGAGCACCGCCGGCTTCTCCTTCTCCGGCGATGTGCGCTCGGCCGACCTGCTCACCTATCGCGGCTTCAAGGCGTTCGACGGCGCTGGCTGCTCGACCAGCGCGATGTACGGCCTCAGCGTCAACAATGCCCCGACCGTGCCCCTCCGCAGCGATGCGAGCGGGGCGCTCTGCGGCACCGCGAACAGCAAATATCAGGCGGTCAGCGCCACGCTCGCCGCGCCGGTCGCCAGCTTCAAGGTGCCGGCGCCCGGATCGCTGCCGGCGAACGCGATCGTCGTCGCGGCCAATGGCGGCTCCGATTACTTCTACGTGCCGAGCCACGATGCGGCGACCATCGCCGCGCTCGTCAAGTTCCTCCAGCAGCGCGAGGAATATGGCGCGATCTTCGTCGACAGCCGCTACGGCACGATCCCCGGCACGCTGATGATGCAGCAGGTGAACCTGGAGAACGCCACCCGGCGCGACGATGGCCAGCCCGACGTGGTGGTCTCGTTCAGCTGGGACGACAGCGTCTCGATCCAGGGCAAGCCCGGCATCGAGTTTGAGAGCGTCGGCGGCCAGCGCGGCATGCACGGCAGCTTCAGCCCGATCGACGTGCACAACACGCTGATCGCGAGCGGGCCGTCCTTCGTCCGCGGGCTCACCGTCACCAACCCGTCGGGCAATGTCGATGTCGCGCCCACCGTCGCCTATCTGCTCGGCGTGACGATGCCTCAGGCCGATGGCCGCGTGCTGAACGAGGCGCTGATAACCCCGGCGGCGAGGAACCAGCTGAGCGTCACCAGCAGCACGGTGACGCCGGGCAGCGCGGCGACCGGGCTGGTGTTCGAACTGCCCACCGATCCGACCGGGGCGACGAAGGACGCGGCGCTGCGCAGCGGCTCCTACTCGATCAACCTGGTGGTGAAGGATCTCACCGTCGGCGGAAAGACTTACCGCTACTTCGATCATGCCAAAGCCGTGCGCCAGTAAGCCGAACGGACGCGCCATCGTGCCCTTCACCCACACGGGTCGCCGCCTCCGCCTGATCCTCGCCCTTGCCAGCGTGTGGCTGGCCTGGGCGGGCGGCGCGCACGCGGCAGCCGGCAGCCTGCGCTTCGACGACGTGTTCGCCACGAAGGGGGAGCCGGCGCGGCTGCATTATGTCGTCGCCTTCCGCTCCGGCGGGGCGACGCACCGCATGGAGCTGTGGCGTGATGGCGACCGGCGGGTCCGGCGCGATACCGATCGCGCGTTGACGACCTTCGCCGTCCATCGGCCCGGCGAGGCGGGCTATCAGCTGGCGATCCTCGACCGGCAGAAGCATGTGCGAACCGACATCGCGCGCACCAACCTCTACCGCATCGGCCAGTTCGCCGACTGGTTCGATCTCGGCCACGGCCTGCGTCACCCCAAGGGCACCTACCGCCTCAGCCGCCGCGAGCCGCCGTCTGGCCTGACGCCGATCCGCCCCTGCACCTGGTACGATCTCGCCGAGGGCGCCCGCACGACGGCGATCTGCTGGGACGCCGCCTACCATGTTCCACTGCTGATCGCCGGCGGCGACGGCCAGCCGCTGTGGAAGATGATCGCGGTGGACACCCGCCCGATCCCCGCCAGCCGCTTCACGATCGACGACAGGAATTACGTCCACGAAAACGCCGATCGCGACATCGAACGCGACTGAGGGCAGCGCCCGCGCCGCCATCAGTTTCCGGCCCGTAGCCATCCGGACCCGATCCGGACCGGATCGGCTGGTCCGAAAGCCGCTATCATCGCCGCGGCGGATGCGGCACATTCGACCTCGGAGTGGTCGGGCGCATCGGCCCGGCCGGCCAATCGGGGGAAGCGGCATGACGATATATCTGCTGGCCTTGTTGATCGGCGTCGTCGCTGGGTTGCGGGCGATGATGGCGCCCGCCGCCGTCGCGTTCGGCGCGCGCTATGGCGGGCTGGCGGTTGCGGGTACGCCGCTCGCCTTCATGGGCTATGCCTGGACGCCGTGGATCTTTGCCCTGCTCGCCGTGGGCGAACTGATCACCGATCTGCTGCCCGCCACGCCCAGCCGCAAGGTGCCCGCCCAGTTCGGCGGCCGCCTGCTCACCGGCGGCCTGTCCGGCGCCACGATTGGCGCGGCTGGCGGGGTGCTGGTGGCCGGGCTGGTGCTCGGCATCCTCGGTGCGGTGATCGGCACGCTGGGCGGTGCGGCGGGGCTCGCGTGGCGTACGCTGCTGTGGTTCGCGATCACGGCGTCGATCGCGGTCGTCATCGGGCTGACGCTCGGGACGATCATCCAACCCGGTGTCGGCG
>CAXTTS010000155.1:0-7520 GCA_964247265.1 uncultured Sphingomonadaceae bacterium | reverse complement strand
ACCCGGGACCGTCGAACACAAATGTGTGGAATTCTCCATTCTCGCCGCACGGATCGACCCCCGCCGGCAGGTCTGCCAGCAGTGCATCGTCGATAATGCGGCCGGCATATGATCCGTCGATCGCGTTCAGGTCGGCACAGACAATGACCGCTTTGTGCCCCGATGCGATAAAGTCCTGAACGAACATACGCGTGTCCCGACCCCACACCGGAAAGATCGGCGTCATGCCGTTGCGCGCCATCATCTCCTCGCGATAAGCGCGAATGTCGGCAAGGAAGAGATCGCCGAACGCGATCGTCGTGATGCCGCGTCCACGCTCCGCCGCGAGGGCCTCGACCATCGCCGCATCGTAGATGTCGTTGCTGGCACCCGCTGGGATCGTGAAGCGGCGCAGCGGCACGGCCAGCGCCTCGGCCTGCGCCACTACCAACTCATTGCGTACGCCATGCATGCTGATGCGATCATGATCGCCATTCATCGTCGTCAGCAGCGCCGCGACTTCATAGGTGTCGGATTCCTGCAGCGCACGCAGCGCCACGCAGCTGTCCTTGCCGCCGCTCCACGACAGCACCACAGGGATCTTCGCGCTCACAGGCGCGAGATGACATCCCGTTCGATCGCGCGCAACTCGTCGATCGTCTGGTCGAGCGCGACGCGTTGCTTCTCCAGTTCGCCCAGCCGTTCGCGCGTGCGTTCGAGCAGGCGGCGCATCTGTTCGCGGTGGCTGGGATCGGCATCGTAGAGATCGAGGAACTCGCCGATTTCGCGCAGCGAAAAGCCGAGCCTCTTGCCGCGCAGGATCAATTGCATCCGGGCGAACGCGCGCCGCGTGTATATCCGCGACGTCCCAACGCGGACCGGCTCGATCAGCCCTTTATCTTCATAGAAACGCAACGTGCGCTGGCTCACGCCAAGCTCGGACGCGACCTGCTGAATATTGCGCAGGCCTTCTGCAGCGGTTTCCGGCTCCTCCACCCGATCGTTCATCGCTGCCTGCCCGGACATGCTTACGCCTGCACTGCCGGTATCGACGCAGCGTCTGCTTTCGCGGCCGCAAGACGCTCTTCCTCGACCAATTCCTTCTTCGACAATTTGCCGATCAGCGTCTTGGGCAGGCGGTCACGTATCTCGATCTCGCGTGGCAGTTCGATCTTGCTGAGCTTGTCGCGCAAGAAGGCGATCAATGCGTCCGGGGTCGCCTGCATACCCGCGGTGAGCGTGACAAACGCCTTGGGTGCCTGCCCGCGATAAGGATCGGCGACACCGATCACCACCGCCTCGGCGACCGCCGGATGTTCGTACAGCGCCTCCTCGATCACGCGCGGATAGACGTTGTAGCCGCCGGCCAGGATCACGTCCTTGATCCGATCGACGAGGAACAGATAGCCGTCCGCATCGAGATAGCCGATGTCGCCCGTGCGCAGCGCGCCATCGACGAACACCGCCGCGGTCGCTTCCGGGTTCCGCCAATAGCCCAGCATCACCTGATCCCCGCGCGCGCAGACCTCGCCCCGTTCGCCCATCGGCAGGATCCGCTCGGGCTTCTCGGGATCACGGATCTCGATGATCGTACCGGGAAAAGCTGGCCCGGCGCTATTTTCCTTCACCAATCCGTCGATCGGGTTGCAGGTGATGATCGGCGCGGCTTCGGACAGGCCATAGCCTTCCACCACGCGGCAGCCGGTGCGCGCCTCGAACCGCTGGCGCACGTCGAGCGGCAGCGGCGCGCCGCCCGAGATGCTGACGTGGATCGAGGTGAAATCGGGCAGCGCCTTCTCCGGCAGCGCGTTGACCGCGCCGTAGATGGTCGGCACGCCGAAGAACTGGGTCGGCCTGGTGCGGCGGATCGTCCTGAGAAAGCCCTTCATCTCGAACCGGGGCAGCAGGATCATCTCGGCCGCCGTCTCGATCGAATAGTTCAGCACGGTGGTGAGCGCGAAGACGTGGAACAGCGGCAGCACGCCGAGGGTGCGCTCCTGCTCGGCCGGTCGGTGGCCGACATGGGCGACCATCTGCGCGCTGTTGGCGGTGAGGTTCGCATGGGTGAGCATCGCGCCCTTGGGGATGCCGGTGGTGCCGCCGGTATATTGCAGCACCGCCAAATCGTGCGGATCGCACGGCACCGGGCGTGGGCCTTCGCTGCCGGCGACAAGCTGGCGATAGTTCACATGGCGCGCATCGGCGGGGATACGCGCATGATCGGCGCGCTTGAACAGGCGGAAGCCGATCGACTGGGGCCAGGGCAGGATATCGGCCATCGGGCAGACGATGATCGTGGCGATGCCGCAATCCCCGGCGATCGCCGCCACCTTTTCGTGGATCATGCGCAGATCGGGCACGGCGATGAAGGTGGCGCCCGAATCCTCGATCAGGTGGCGCAGCTCCCGCTCCACATAGAGCGGGTTGAGGTTCACGATCACCGCGCCGATGCGCAGCGCGGCGAAGTAGAGGATCGGGTAATAAGGCGTGTTGGGCAGGCACAGGCCGATCCGGTCGCCCGGTTTCAGCCCGCGATCCTGCAAGCCCCGGGCGACGCGGCGCACCAGATCGCCGAGCGCCCGGTAGGTCCAGCGGCGACCGAGGAAGTCGATCGCCGTCCAGTCCGGATGCTCCGCCACCGCGCGATCGAGCAGATCGGTGAGCAGGCGCGGTCGGTCGAACGGCGAGGCGAGGGGGGCGGCATCCGCCGGTGAGCCGATCCGCTCCATCGTTCCGCCTCTCATCGCCTCGCCTGCCATCAGAAGGTCATCCGCGCGCCCAGGCCGAGCACGATGGCATGGGCTTTCTCCAGCGTGCCGTTGACGAGGATCGGCGTCTGCGCGGCGGTGCCGGCATAGGCTGCCGTCACGCGGTCAATCGAGGCATCCTTGAAGTCGATATAGCTTGCCGCCGCATCGATCGTGAGCGCCGGGGTCAGCTGGTAGGAGGTGCCGAGCGCGTAGTTCCAGCGGTTGCTGTCCGGCACGCGGGCATCGCGCAGGCCGTTCTGCGTCGGCGTCTGATCGTGCTGCACGCCGCCGCGCACCGTCAGCTGCGGGGTGAGGGCATAGTCCACGCCGCCGGCGAAGCTCCAGGTGTTGCGGTAGACCTCGGGAATGGCGGCGTTGATTGGCGCGCCGAGGCGGATCGCATCGAACTTGTTCCAGCCGAACCGCGTGACCTGACCGTTGAGCGTCAGCTTGTCGGTGGCGCGCACCCGCGTGCCGACGTTCAGCTGCCACGGCGTGCGGAAGGTGGCCTTGGTATCGATCGAGCGGTTCTGCGCGGCGAGCGGGCCGAGCAGGCCGATGGTCTCCACCGAGCCGCTCAGCACATGCTTGATGCTCGATTTATACGCCACGCCGACGGTGACGATCTCGTTGTGCAGCTGCGCGCCGGCCGACCAGCCGATATCCCAGCCATCGCCCTTCAGCGTCTGCTCGCCATCGGCCAGCAGCGGCGAGAGGTTCGGTAGCGCGTTGGAGAGCGAGGCGTCGGCATATTCGACGTTGATCGCGCCGCCGACGCGCAGCCAGTCGGTCGCGGCCAGTGCGATCGAGGGCTGGATGTCGATCGTGCGCAGCTTCGTGCGGTCGGCGGTGTAGCGCGCCCAGCTATCGGCGGAATAGTTGGTGGTGAAGCTGTACGGCGAGGTGACGGCGAGGCCGACCGCGAGGCGATCGCCGAGCGAATGGGCGATCGCGCCGCTGGGCAGCACGCCCTTGTTGATCGGGTTCTTCGACACGGCATCGCCGCCGACCAGCGCCGGCGCCTGGCCGGGGCGGATGATGCGGGTGCCGTTGTCGCGCACATCGCCCTTGGGCAGGATCGCGGCGGCGCCGAGATAGCCGTCGCCACCGGTCATGCCGGCGATCGCGGCGGGGTTCCACCAGAGCGACGCGGCGCCGGTATCGGCGACCTCGCCGGAAAAGGCCCGGCCGGCGCCGCGCACCGACTGTTCCTGCAGGTAGAAGGCGGCGGCATTGGCCGTGGCGGGCAGCGCCGCGGCCAGGGTGGCGGTGGCGAGAAGGGTTACGCGAAAGCTGGAGGACATCTTACGGGGTTCCTTGGTCTATGCGTTGGGAGACAGCGGGGTTCAGCGCACCCGCGTCCAGATCTGGGTCTTGCAGAGCGGCACGAAGATGCAGCCGCGCACCTTCAGGCGATCGGCGCCGTCGGGCGTGACCTTGGCGGTGTACGTCTTGCCGTCATCGCCATTGTAGATGGTGCCGCCGGTCCATTCGGCGCCGTCGCGGCTGAAGCCGCTCAGGATGGTGAGGCCGCGCAAGGGGCGGCTGCGCAGGGCGGCGTTCTTGTTGTTGGCGTCGGTCAAAGCGGGGTTCGCCTTCAGCCCGTCGGACGTGACCAGCTTGCCACAAATCGACGCGCCGCAACGCTCGATCTCGACGATACCGTTGCGGGTTTCGGTCTTCCAGCGGCCGAGCGCGGCGTCCGGGCCGGCGGCGGCGATAGCGGCGGCGGCGATGATGCTGAGCATGGCGATCCTCTCATGCGTTACCTGCTCTGCGGCAGTTCGGGTGGCGACGCGCGATGCGTCTACCTCGTCTGAATGCACTTGACGTATAGGGAAGTCAACGTACCTTATAGGCAACCCGGCGGGATCGGCCGCCACAGGAGAGCTTCGGATGCGCAACGTCGTCATTGCCGGTTTTGCCCGGTCCCCCTTCCATCCGGCCGGCAAGGGGGCGCTCGCCGGGGTTCGCCCGGACGACCTGACCGCGCAGGTGATTCGCGGGCTGATCGAGCGGACCGGGGTGGATGCTGCCGACATCGAGGACATCATCCTCGGCTGCGCCTTCCCCGAGGGCGAGCAGGGCCTGAACGTGGCGCGCATGATCGGCCTGCTGGCCGACCTGCCGCTGTCGGTGGCGGGCATGACGGTGAACCGCTTCTGCGGCTCCTCGATGAGCGCGGTGCATATCGCGATGGGCCAGATCCAGATCGGCGCGGGCGAGGTGTTCGTCTGCGCTGGCGTCGAGTCGATGAGCCGGGTGCCGATGGGCGGCTATAATCCGTTGCCGAACCCGGCGCTCGCCGCGAAGAGCGCCGGCGCCTATATGGGTATGGGCGACACCGCCGAGAATGTGGCGACAAAGTATCAGATCACGCGCGGCCAGCAGGAGGCGTTCGCCGTCGCCAGCCAGCAGAAAGCGGGCGCGGCCCAGGCGGCCGGCAGGCTGACCGACGAGATCGTACCGATCATGACCAAGAAGGGCGTGGTGAGCGAGGATGGCACGATCCGCCCCGGCACCACCGCCGAGGCGCTGGCCGGGCTGAAGCCGGCGTTCGACCAGAACGGATCGGTGACGGCGGGCACCTCCTCGCCGCTGACCGACGGCGCATCCGCCGTGCTGGTGACGAGCGAGGATTATGCGCGCGAGCATGGACTGGAGATCCTCGCCCGGATCCGGTCCGTCGCGGTGGCCGGATGCGCGCCCGAGATCATGGGGATCGGCCCGGTCGAGGCGAGCCGCAAGGCGCTGCTGCGCGGGCAGATCGACGCGGGCAAGCTGGACGTGGTGGAGTTGAACGAGGCGTTCGCCTCGCAGGCGCTGGCCTGCATGCGCGATCTGGGGCTGGATGCCGACAAGGTGAATCTGGATGGCGGCGCGATCGCGCTCGGCCACCCGCTGGGCGCCACCGGCGCGCGCATCGTCGGCAAGGCGGCATCGCTGCTGAAGCGCGAGGGCGGCACCTATGCGCTGGCCACCCAGTGCATCGGTGGCGGGCAGGGCATCGCGACCCTGCTGGAGCGCGCATGATGGGCGCCGACGCGATCCGGAAGGTGTGCGTGATCGGTGCTGGCGTGATGGGCGCCGGCATCGCCGCGCATGTGGCCAATGCCGGCGTGCCGGTGCTGCTGCTCGATATCGTGCGCGATCCCGCCGACCGTGATGCGGTGGCGCAAGGCGCCGTCGCGAAGATGCTCAAGACCGAGCCCGCGCCGTTCATGTCGGCACGCGCGGCCAAGCTGGTCGAGACGGGCAATATCGAGGATCATCTCGAAAAGGTCGCCGAGTGCGACTGGATCATCGAGGCGGTGATCGAGCGGCTGGACATCAAGCATGATCTCTATGCCAGGCTGGACAAGGTGCGTCGTCCCGGCACGGCGATCTCGTCGAACACCTCGACGATCCCGCTGGCCCGGCTGATCGAGGGGCAATCGGAGGCGTTCGCGCGCGATTTCCTCATCACCCATTTCTTCAATCCGCCGCGCTACATGCGGCTGCTCGAACTCGTCACCGGCCCTGCGACCGATGCGGCGATTGCCGCCCGGATCGAGGCGTTCTGCGACCGGATGCTGGGCAAGACGGTGGTGGCGGCCAAGGATTTGCCCGGCTTCATCGCCAACCGCATCGGCACCTACTGGCTGCAGGTGGCGGTGAACGCCGCGATCGACATGGGGCTGACGGTGGAGGAGGCCGATGCGATCGGCGGCAAGCCGATGGGCGTGCCGAAGACCGGCGTGTTCGGCCTGATCGACCTGGTCGGGCTGGATCTGATGCCGCTGCTGCAGAAGAGCCTGGGCGGCGCGCTGCCCGCCGGCGATGCGTTCCACGCCACGGTGCGCCCGTCGCCGATGATCGATCGCATGATCGCGGAGGGCTCTACCGGCCGCAAGGGCAAGGGCGGCTTCTACCGGATCAACCGCGCCGAGGGTAAGCGCAAGGAGTCGCTCGATCTGGCCAGCGGCGATTATCGCCCCACAATCCCTGCCAACGCTCCCGCCGGGGCGGCCGGCAAGGGCGACATCCGCGCGCTGATCGCGACGAAGGGCAAGGTGGGCGATTATGCCTGGGCGGTGCTCGGCGCGACGCTGGCTTATGCCGCCGCGCTGGTGCCCGAGGCGGCCGACGACATCGTCGCGATCGATGAGGCGATGCGGCTCGGCTATAACTGGAAATACGGCCCGTTCGAGCTGATCGACCGGATCGGCGCGGCCGCCTTTGCCGCCCGGCTGGAGGCGGATGGCGTGGCCGTGCCCGAGATGGTGCGGGTGGCAGGCGATCGATCCTTCTACCGGGTCGAGGCGAACCGCCCTGAGTATCTCGGCCGTGACGGCGCCTATCATCCGATTGTCCGCGCCGAGGGCGTGATCCGCCTGGAAGACCATAAGCGCGGTCGGGAGCCGATCCGCAGGAACGGCTCGGCGGCTTTGTGGGACATCGGCGACGGCGTGGTGGCGCTGGAGTTCACCAGCAAGCTCAACGCGATCGACGGCGATATTCTGAAGCTGATCGGCGAGGCGGTCGGCATCGTCGCGCAGAGATACAAGGCGCTGGTGATCTACACCGACGCGACGAACTTCTCGGCGGGCGCCAATCTGGGGCTTGCCCTGTTCGCGGTGAACATCGCGGCGTGGAGCGAGATCGAGAAGCTGGTATCGGGCGGGCAGATGGCGTTGAAGGCGCTGAAATATGCGCCGTTCCCGGTGGTGGCGGCGCCCGCCGGCATGGCGCTGGGCGGCGGCTGCGAGATCCTGCTGCACGCCGATGCGATCCAGGCGCATGCCGAGAGCT
>CAXTTS010000154.1:0-7574 GCA_964247265.1 uncultured Sphingomonadaceae bacterium | reverse complement strand
GATAGCCCCAGTCGCGCGCCTGCCGCAGCGGCCGCGCGCGCACGCCCGATGCCTCGATCGCGGCCGCCACCCGCGCCGCGCCGATCGGGGCACCGCCCTGCCAGCTGGAAAGCCCGCCATCGCCCAGCGTCACGCCGAGCAGGGCCGGCACCGCGCGCGCCAGCGCCGAGGTGACCGCCTCATGCGGATCGCGGCCCATGCAGACATATACGGCGCGCAACTGGGCGAGCAGTTCGACGAGTTCGAGCTGGGCCACCGGCGCACGATTGGCCAGGCCGCCATCGCCGTAGAGCGAGGCCGCCATCGCCCGCGCCAGCCCCGCCTCGCCGGCGGCGAGCCGCGCCTCGCCGCCCGGGATCAGCAGGCCGGCGGCGATCACGCCGGCAAAGGCGATGATGCGCGGCAGCCCCGGCGCCGCCTTGTCCGCCCCGCGATCCAGATGCCGCGCGGCGCGGGCCAGGTTGTTCAGCACCGCCGATCGATAGACGATGTCCGGGCTGGAGAGGATCAGCGGCGCATGCGCCCCCCAGAACAGGATGCGGCGGCCGATGATGTCCGCCCGCCACGCCGGTTCCGCCACCTGCGCGCCGTGCGTCGCCAGCCACTCGCGCGTCACCGCCTCGGCCACCGGCGCGGCGCGTTCGCGCGGGGCTGCAAAGGCGAGATCGCGCAGCCAGGCGAAGCTGTGGATCGCATCGGCGAAGGCCGGCGACACGGCAAGCGTGGCGAGGTCGGCGCCGTCCAGATCCAGGCTCTCGCCCAGATGGATCAGCCGCCCGCCCATCAGCGCGCGGCCGGCCCCGACATCGCCCGGGATCGGATCGGCCGGCACGCCCAGCAGCTTCAGCGGATAGCGCCCGCGCAGCCGCAGATTGTGCAGCGGCGTGCGCCAGGCGAGGCGGTGGAGATGCCCGGCCAGCCGCTCGGCCAGCGAGGGGCTCCGGTCACCCGTCACCCGGATCAGGCGCTTGCCAGGCTCGATACCGTCGTCGCCATCGTCTGGCCCGCTGCCCGGCCCATCACCCGGAGCGATGATGTTGCCAAGCGGGCGGGCCATCGTCAGGCAGCCACGAGCGCGGCGGTTTTGAGCGCGGCGATATTGTCCACATAGGCGTCCGGCCCGCCCTTGAAGGTCGCGGTGCCGGCGACGAACACGGTGGCCCCCGCTTCGGTCGCGCGGCGGATGTTGGTCCGGTCGATGCCGCCATCCACCTCCAGGTCGATGGCGAGGCCCTGCTTGTCGATCTGCTTGCGGATCGCCTCGATCTTGCGCAGCTGGCTGTCGATGAAGCTCTGCCCGCCGAAGCCGGGATTGACGCTCATCACCAGCACCAGATCGACCTCCTCCAGCACATAATCGAGCATCTTGGCAGGCGTCGCCGGGTTCAGCGACACCCCCGCTTTCTTGCCCAGCGCGCGGATGCGCTGGAGCGTGCGGTGCAGATGCGGCCCGGCCTCGGGATGCACGGTGATGATGTCCGCCCCGGCCTCGGCGAACGCATCGAGATAGGGATCGACCGGCGAGATCATCAGGTGGACGTCGAACGGCTTGGCGGTGTGCGGGCGCAGCGCCTTCACCACCGCCGGGCCGATCGTGATGTTGGGCACGAAATGCCCGTCCATCACATCGACATGGATCCAGTCCGCCCCTGCCGCGTCGATCGCGCGCACCTCCTCGCCGAGCCGGGCGAAGTCGGCGGAGAGGATCGAGGGAGCGATGCGGATCGGGCTGTTCATAACGCCATCGCTCTAGCCGCGCGGTCCGAATCGGGCAAGCGAGTGGCCGCCGATCACCCCAGCTTGCGAAAACGCGCCACGAAGAAGCCGTCCGCACCGCCCTGCGCCGCCAGCATCCCCGGCACCACGCGCACGCGCCCGGCCTCGTCTGGCGCGATCCCGTCGGGCAGGGCAGCGGCCTCCACCGCCTCCAGCGCGAAGCCGTGGCCGACCGCGAAGGCCTCCGCCACCCGCTCGCCCTCCACCCGCTCCAGCGAGCAGACCGCATAGACCAGCATCCCGCCCGGCTTTACCCACCCGCCGGCGCGCGCCAGCATCGCATGCTGCGCCTCCGCCAGCGTCTTGATCGCGCGATCGGTAACGCGGTGGAGCACGTCCGGGTGGCGGCGGAAGATGCCGGTGGCGGAGCAGGGCGCGTCCAGCAGCACCGCATCATAGGCGCCGTCCGGCTCCCAGCTCATCACGTCGGCCACCTGCGTCTGCGCGGCAAGGCCGGTGCGCGTCAGATTGGCGGCCAGCCGCTCCAGCCGCGCTTCCGAGGCATCCACCGCCGTCACCGCCCAGCCGGCGGCGGCCAGCTGCATCGTCTTGCCGCCGGGCGCGGCGCACAGATCGAGCACGCGGCGGCCGTCGCCCCCGCCCAGCAGGCGGGCAGGCAGCGAGGCGGAGAGATCCTGTACCCACCATGCGCCCTCGGCAAAGCCCGGCAGTTCCGCCACCCTGGCGACGCGATCGATCCGCACATGACCGGGTGCCAGCGAGACGCCGCCCAGCCGCGCGGCCCAGTCCTCCGCCGGATCGCGCAGCGAGAGATCGAGCGGCGGTGGCGTCGCGATGGCCGCCCGTGCGGCCTCCACCGCCGCCTCGCCCCACGCCTTCTTCCAGCGTTTCGCCACGCCGGCCGGCAGCGATGGCGGCTCCGGCAGCTTCGCCTCGCCGCGCATGATCGTACCGAACACGCCGTGGACCAGCTTGCGCGGGCCGCCATCGACCAGCGGCAGCACCGTGGCGATGGCAGCGTGCGGCGCCGTACTCAACGCGAGCACCTGCGCCAGCGCGATGCGCAGCACGGTGCGCGCCTTGGCGTCGTGCGGCAGCGGCCTGGCCGTCGCCCCGTCGATCAGCGCGTCCAGATCGGGCAGGCGCCGCAGCACCTCCGCGGCGATCGCATGGGCAAAGCCGCGATCGTCGGCCCGCTCCAGATCGGCGGTGGCGCTGGCCATCGCCGCCTCCAGCGGCAAGCCCTGCCGCAGCACCGCATCGAGCAGACGCAGGGCGGCGCGGCGCGTGGCCGTTCCGGGCGGGTCGGTCTTCAGCGGAAGGTGATCCTGATGGGCATGCGGCTCCCCTAGCCGGGAAGCGCGGTGGAGTCTGCCCTCATCCCCGCCCCAGCGGATCGAGCGCGCTGCACCGCTTCGCCCCGGCACGCCGCACCACCGGCACGGAGGCCACGCGCGCGCGCCGGCCACTATCCTGCGCCATCGCCATCAGCGCGGCGATGCGGTTGCCGGTATCGGGATGGGTCGAAAACAGGCTGTCGCCTCCGCCTCCGCGCAGCGCGGGAACGATGTAGAGCGCCGCCGCCGCCGGATTGCGCGCCACCACCGGGCTCGGCATCCGCGCAGCGCCGTCCGCCAGCTTGGCCAGAGCGGACGCCAAGGCGTGCGGCCTGCCCGAGATCTCCGCGCCCGCGCGGTCCGCGCCATATTCGCGCGTGCGGCTGATCGCCATCTGCACGATCATCGCCGCGAACGGCGCCACCAGCACGGCGAGCAACGTCGCCGCCAGATTGGGCCGGGCGCCGCTGCCATGCCGGAAGAACAGCCCGAAGTTCGCCACCATCGATATCGCGCCCGCGATCGTCGCGGTCATCGTCATGATAAGCGTGTCGCGGTTGCGGATGTGGCCCAGCTCGTGCGCCATCACCCCGGCGATCTCGTCGCGGTCCAGCAGCCCGAGCAATCCGGTCGTCGCGGCGACGGCGGCATGGGCGGGATCGCGCCCGGTGGCGAACGCATTGGGATGCGGAGAATCGATCACATAGACGCGCGGCATCGGCAGCCCGGCGCGCTTCGCCAGATCATGCACCAGCCCGACGAACTGCGGGCAGGTCGCCAGATCGACCTCCTTGGCATCGTGCATCCGCAGCACGATCGCGTCGGCATTCCAATAGGTGAACAGGTTCATGCCCGCCGCCGCGACCAGCGCGATCAGGGCGCCCGACGCACCGCCGAAGGTGAAGCCCAGCGCCATCAACAAGGCGGTCATCGCCGCGAGCAACATCGTCGTCCTGAAACCGTTCATCTTGTCACGGCGCCTCCTGCCGACGATGTGGGGAGGCGTGACTTTCTGTACAATCGTTTCGGGAGCCAATGCGATGAACGGACAACGCCCGCCTCATGTCAGGCCGCCGGCCCACCTCTCGCCGAACCCGCCCGTGCCGCAGCCGGAGGACACGCCGCAGGCGCCGGAGCATGGCGGCCGCAAGGATGGCTCCGATCCCACGCGCTATGGCGACTGGGAGCTGAAGGGCATCGCGGTGGATTTCTAAGGTTTCAGCCTTCCGCGCGCAGCGGCCGCGCCAGCAGCGCCTCCACCACGCGATCGACATCCGCCGCACCCGCCAGCAGCGCGCACACCGCCCCGACGATCGGCATGTCGACGCCCGCCGCCGCCGCCGCGTCGCGCAGCACCGGGGCGGTGAAGGCGCCCTCCGCGACCGTCCTGCGGTCCGCCAGCAGATCGGCCGCGCTCCGCCCCTGACCCAGCCCGACGCCGAGCGAGAAGTTGCGCGAACTGGTGGAGGAGCAGGTCAGCACCAGATCGCCGAGGCCGGACAGGCCCGCCAGCGTTGCCGCGTCCGCCCCGCGCGCCAGGCCGAAGCGGGTCATCTCGGCAAAGCCCCGGCCGATCAGCGCGGCACGCGCATTCTGGCCAAGCCCGCGCCCCTCCACCACGCCGCAGGCGATCGCCAGCACGTTCTTCACCGCGCCGCCGATCTCCGCGCCGATCACGTCCGCCGAAAGATAGGGGCGGAAACCGGGCCGGGCGAGCCGCCGCACCAGCGCCGCGCCGACCGCCGCATCCTCGCAGGCCAGCGTCACCGCCGTCGGCAGCCCGGCGGCCACCTCATGCGCGAAGGTGGGGCCGGAAAGCACGGCGATCGCCGCACCGGGCCGCGCCTGCGCCGCCACCTCCGACATCAGCCGTCCGCTGCCCGCCTCGATCCCCTTAGCGCACAGCACCAGCGCCGCGCGGCAGGCGGCGGGCAGGGTGGCCAGCACCGCCGCCAGATGCTGCGCCGGCGTTACCACCAGCAGCGCGTCGCAGCCGGCGAGATCGGCGATGTCGCCGGTCGCGCGGATCGCCGGCGACAGCGGCACGCCCGCCAGGAACGCGCTGTTCTCGTGCCCCTGGTTGATCGCCGAGACCACCTCCGGCTCGCGCGCCCACAATGTCACCGTCTCGCCGCCGGCGGCCGCCACCTGCGCCAGCGCCGTGCCCCAGGCGCCGCCGCCGATCACGCCCAACGATCCGATCGTCATGCCTTCACCCCCGCGCCGCGCGCCCGTTCGGCCGTGGGATCGAGCGGCCAGCGCGCCCGCGCCGCCACGTCAAGCCCGTCGGTCAGCCCCGCGGCGAACCGCTCCGCCCCCGCCCAGCCGATCATCGCCGCATTGTCGGTGCAGAGCCACAGCGGCGGCGCGACGAACGGCAGGTCGTGCTGCGCGGCGATGTCGCCCAGCGCCGCCCGCACCGCGCCATTGGCGGCCACCCCGCCCGCCACCACCAGAGCGGTCGCGCCCGGCGCGCGGGCCAGCGCGCGGCGGGTGCGATCGACCAGGCAGTCGACCACCGCCTGCTGGAACGAGGCCGCGATATCCTCCGCCGACCATGTGCCGGCATCGCGCGCGCGCAGCACCGCGCTCTTCAGTCCGGCGAAGGAGAAATGCGGCTCGGCCGTGCCGACCAGCGGGCGCGGCAGCGGCACCGCGCGGGGATCGCCCAGCGCCGCCGCTTTCTCCAGCGCCGGCCCGCCGGGAAAGCCCAGCCCCAGCAGCTTCGCGCTCTTGTCGAACGCCTCGCCCGCCGCATCGTCGATCGTCGTCGCCAGCCGGCGATAGCGATCGACGCCCTCGACGAACAGCAGCTGGCAATGCCCGCCTGAAACCAGCAGCAGCAGATAAGGAAAGGCCAGCGCCGGATCGGCGAGGCGCGGGCTCAGCGCATGGCCCTCCAGATGGTTGACCGCGATCAGCGGCTTGCCCGCCGCCAGCGCCAGCGCCTTGCCGGTGACGAGGCCCACCATCACCCCGCCGATCAGCCCCGGCCCGGCGGTGGCGGCGATCGCATCCACGTCGCGCAGCCGCACGCCGGCATCGGCCAGCGCCTGCTCCACCAGCGGCGTCAGGATCTCGACATGGGCGCGCGCCGCTATCTCCGGCACCACGCCGCCATAAGGGCGGTGCGCCGCCTCCTGCCCGGCAAGGCGATGCGCCAGCACCACGCGATCGCTTGTCACCAATGCGGCGGCGGTCTCGTCGCAGGAGGATTCGAGGCCGAGGATCAGGATCATGCCCGCTTCCCTGCCACCGCGCGGGGCATTAGAGCAACCGCCCATGCACCTGCCACTTCGCCTCGGCACCCGCGGCTCGCCGCTCGCGCTCACCCAGTCCCGCATGGTCGCCGCCGCGTTGCGTGCGGCGCATGGCTGGCACGATGGCGATATCGTCGTCGTGCCGATCCGGACGTCGGGCGATCGCATCCAGGATCGCGCGCTGGCCGAGGTCGGCGGCAAGGCGCTGTGGACCAAGGAGCTGGACCGCGCGCTGCTCGATGGCGCGATCGATTTCGCCGTCCACTCGATGAAGGATGTCGAGACGATCCGCCCGCCGGAAATCGCCATCGCCGCGATGCTGCCCCGCGCCGACGTGCGCGATCGGCTGATCGGCGCGGAGAGCCTGGCGGCGTTGCGGCCGAACCCGGTGGTCGGGACCTCATCGCCGCGCCGTTCCGCCCAGCTGCGCCGCGAGCGGCCCGACGTGACGATCACCCTGTTTCGCGGCAACGTCGATACCCGCCTCTCCCGCCTCAATCTGGGCGAGGCGGACGCCACGCTGCTCGCCGCGGCCGGGCTGGATCGGCTCGGCCGGCCGGAGATCGGCGCCGCGATCCCGATCGAGGAGATGCTGCCCGCCCCCGCGCAGGGCGCCGTCGGAATCGAGACGCTCGCCGCCAACCATGCCGTGCGGGAGGCGATCGCGGTAATCGACGATGCCGCCACCAGCCGCTGCGTGCTGGCCGAGCGCGCGCTGCTGGCGGCGCTCGGGGCTGATTGCCGCTCCCCCGTCGCCGCACTGGCGGTGATCGACGAGGCCGGCCTGCGCCTGCGCGCCGAGATATTGGCCGAGGATGGCGGCGAGTGCGTCGCCGGCGCGGCGGTGATAGATCGCCCGGATGCGGCGGCGGCGCTGGCGCGCGATCTCCTCGCCCGCGCCTCGCCGGCGTTGCGGGCGCTGTTCGCCGGGTGAACCGCACGCTGCTGATCCTCCGGCCGGAACCCGGTGCCGCCGCCACGATGCAGCGGGCCACCGCCACCGGCTTCACTCCCGTCGCGGCGCCGCTGTTCGTGGTGCGCCCGCGCGTCTGGACGCCGCCCGATCCGGCGGCAATCGATGCGCTGCTGCTGACGAGCGCCAACGCCGTCCGCCATGCCGGCCCGGCGCTGGCCGCCTTTACCGGCCTGCCGGCCTATGCGGTCGGTGCCGCCACTGCTGCTGCGGCGCGGGCGGCGGGCTTCGCCACCGTCCATGCCGGCGAGGCCGATGGCAATGCGC
>CAXTTS010000153.1:0-7589 GCA_964247265.1 uncultured Sphingomonadaceae bacterium | reverse complement strand
TCCTTCTCACTCGGCGCGTGCCGTCACTTTCGTAAACTTCCGTGGCGCTCGCGCCGGCGGTGAACCACCCCCACGCCGCGCCTGAAAAATAAAGTTCGTCCCCGCGACACCCGCGATCCAGCGGAAACCGGCCGTCACTCGTCGCCGTAGATCGCCACCTCGGGCGCGGCGTCGTGGCTCATCAGGCCGCGATACATGCCCGGCGTGTTGAACGCCCAGCCGCCCGAGCCATCGGGCGAGACGACGATCACGCCGCCCTTGCCGCCCAGTTCGCCCAGTTCCTCGATCAGCGCGTCGGCGGCATCCTCGATGCTGTCGCCGGCCAGCCGCACCCGCGCGCAGATCTCGTGCGCCACCCCCAGCCGGATGAAATATTCGCCGGAGCCGGTGCAGGATATGGCGGCGGCGCGATCGTCGGCATAGGTGCCCGCGCCGATCAGCGGCGAATCGCCGATCCGGCCCCAGCGCTTCGCGGTCAGGCCGCCGGTGGAGGTGGCGGCGGCGACATGGCCGGCGGCATCCACCGCCACCGCGCCGACGGTGCCATATTTCATCCCCTGATCGAAGCCGCCATCGGGCCGGGCGAGCATCTCGTCCAGCTGGCGGCGGCGTTCGGGCGTGGCGAACCAGTCCGGCCCCGCCTGCTCCAGCCCCTGCTCGCGCGAAAAGGCGTCGGCCCCGGCGGAGGACAGCAGCACATGCGGGCTGCGTTCCATCACCGCGCGGGCGAGGCTCACCGGGTTGCGCGTGGCGCCGACTCCGGCCACCGCGCCGGCCGCCAGCGTATCGCCCGCCATCACCGCCGCATCGCACTCGATCGCGCCGTCGGCGGTGTAGACCGAGCCGCGCCCGGCGTTGAAATGGGGATCGTCCTCCAGCACGCGCACCGCCGCCTCCACCGCGTCGACCGCAGCACCACCGGCGGAAAGCACCGCGCCGCCCGCGATCAGCGCGGCGTGCAGGCCGGCGCGGCCGGCGGCATCCTCGTCGGCGCTCAGCCGGTCGCGCGTCATCGATCCCGATCCGCCGTGGATCACCAGCGTCCAGCGTGCCGTCGTCATGCCGTGTTCCTCATTTCGCCGCCTTGCGCAGCGCCAGCCGCACCAACGCATCGAGCGTGGCGCCGGCGCCGAGTTCGTCCGCCGCCGCCACCACCGCCGCATTGGCCTCGGCCGGGCGGAAGCCGAGATTGGCGAGCGCGGAGAGCGCATCCTCCACCGCGCCGCCCGCCGGCAGCGGCGCCGTGCCGGCCGGGCCGAGCGCGACGGCGCCCACCTTGTCCTTCAGCTCGTTGACGATCCGCATCGCCAGCTTCGGCCCGACGCCGTTCGCCCGCGCGACCATCGCCTTGTCGCCGCCGGCCACCGCGCGGCTCAGCTCGTTCGCGTCGAGCGCGGAGAGGATCGCCAGCGCCACCCGCCCGCCGACCCCCTGCACGCCGGTGAGCAGGCGAAACCAGTCCCGCTCGCCCGCCGAGCCAAAGGCGTAGAGCGTGATCGCATCCTCACGCACCTGCATCTCGGTGAACAGCATCACCGCGCCGCCGACCGGACCAATCGCGCCGAGCGTGCGGGCCGACGCCTGCACCAGATAGCCGACGCCGTTCACATCCAGCACGGCATGGTCGGCGCCCGCCTCGGCCAGCAGGCCGCTCAACCGCGCGATCATGCGATCACCCGGCGGGAAAGCGCGCGGGCGCTGGCCAGATGGTGGGCGTGGGTGATCGCCACCGCCAGCGCATCCGCCGCATCCGGGCCGGAGAGCTTCACGCCGGGCAGCAGCCGCGTCACCATCGCCTGCACCTGGCGCTTGTCCGCCCCGCCGGTGCCGACCACCGCCTTCTTGACGATGCTGGGATGATATTCGCCGATCGCGACGCCGGCGGTGGCGGCGGCCAGCAGCACCACGCCGCGCGCCTGCCCCAGCTTCAGCGTGGATTGCGCGTTCGAATTGCCCAGCACCTCCTCCACCGCCGCGCCGTCCGGGCGCTCGGTGCGGATCACGTCGGTGAGGGCATCGAACAGCAGGGTGAGCCGGCGAGGAAGCTGCATCGCCGGCTCCGTGCGGATCTGGCCGTTGGCGATGTGGCTGAGGCGATTGCCGTCGGCCGCGATGACGCCCCAGCCGGTGGTGCCGAGGCCGGGATCGAGGCCGAGCAGGATCAGCCGAGCTTCTCCATCACCTCGTCGGAGATGTCGTAATTGGCCCAGACGGTCTGCACGTCGTCATCGTCGTCCAGCGCGTCGATCAGCTTGAACAGGGTGGCGGCATCCGCCTCGCCGACCGACACGGTGGTCTGCGGGCGCCAGGCGAGCTTCGCGCCCTCCGCCTCGCCCAGCACCGGCTCCAGCGCCTTGGCGACCTCATGCAGGTCGCCGATCGCGGTCCAGATCTCGTGCCCGTCCTCGCTGCTGGTCACATCCTCGGCGCCCGCCTCCAGCGCCGCCTCGAATACCTTGTCCGGATCGCCCGCCTTGGCCGGGTAGCTGATGAGGCCCAGCCGGTCGAAGCCGTGGCTCACCGATCCGCCCGCGCCGAGATTGCCACCATTCTTCGCGACAGCGGTGCGGACATTGGTGGCGGTGCGGTTGCGGTTGTCGGTCAGCGTCTCGATGATGAGCGAGACGCCGCCGGGGCCGAAGCCCTCGTAGCGGACCTCCTCGTAATTGTCCGAATCGCTGCCGGCCGCCTTGTTGATCGCGCGCTGGATATTGTCGTTCGGCATGGATTGCGCCCGCGCCGCGATCACGGCGGAACGCAGCCGCGCGTTCATGTCCGGATCGGGCAGCCCGGCCTTCGCCGCCACCGTGATCTCGCGGCTGAGCTTGGAAAAGAGCGCCGAGCGCTTCTTATCCTGCGCACCCTTGCGGTGCATGATGTTCTTGAACTTGGAATGGCCGGCCATGAACCGTCGATCGCCTCTGTTTCACGGGTGTGACGGCTCTCTAGCCTCGGCGGAGGGCGGCATCAACCGCCACCCCGCTCCCGCTCAGTGCAGCCCGAGCGCGTTGCGGTAGGTTTCCAGCAACGCGTCCATCTCGTCGCGCGCGTCCTTCTCCATCTTGCGCAGGCGGATGACGGATCGCATCGTCTTGCTGTCGAAGCCCTGGCTCTTGGCTTCGAGATAGACGTCGCGAATGTCGTCGCTCATCCCCTTCTTCTCTTCCTCCAGCCGTTCGATCCGCTCGATGAAGAGGCGCAGCTGCTCGGCCGCGACATTGTCGGTCATGTGGTGCTCCCCGCGATTCTCAAGAGGCGGTGCGTCTAGGGGAGCGGGCGATTCGGCTCAAGTGCGGTTGCGGGCGACGCTGGCTTCCATGCGGGCGAGCTGTTCGGGCGTGGCGGCGCCCTGGTGGCGCGCCTTGAACTCCGCATAGGGCATGCCGTAGATCGCATCGCGGGCGGCCTCGCGGTCGAGCGCGCCGTGCGAGGCTTCGGCGGTCCAGTCTGCCAGGCAGTTGCGGCAGAAGCCGGCCAGACCCATCAGATCGATATTCTCCGCATCGGTGCGGTGGCGGAGGTGGGCGACGAGGCGGCGGAAGGCGGCGGCGGCGGTGGCGTCGTCAATCGGTATGTCGGTATCGGGCGTGTCGCTGCAGCTCATCGAGGCTCTCCGGTCAGGTGGCTGCCATATCGGGATCGAGCACGCCATAGTCCAGCAAAGCGGCGCGCAGGGTGCCGGCATCAGCGAACAGGTGGGTCGCGAGGCCCAGCGCGGCGGCGGCGGCGATGTTGTCGGCGCGGTCGTCGATGAACAGCGCCTCGGCGGGCGCGAGGCCGAAGCGGGTGAGCGCGAGGTGGTAGATCGCCGGATCGGGCTTGGTCAGCCGCTCCTCGCCGGAGACGACGATGCCGGCGAAGCGATCGAACAAGGCGGCGTGATCGGCGCGCACGGCGCGCCAGAACTCGGCGCTAAAATTGGTGATCGCGAACAATGGCACGCCACGATCCGCCAGATGGCGGACGAGTTCGGCCATGCCCGGCATCGGCCGCAGCTGCTCGGCGAAGCGCGGCCCCCAGACGGCGATCTCATCAGCGAAATCGGGGTGCTGCGTGGCGAGTTCGCGGCTGGTGTCGGCGAACGGGCGGCCGGCATCGTGCTGGAAGTGCCATTCCGCCGTAACGACATCGCGCAGAAACCCGGCGCGCACGGATGCGTCCGGGATCAGCGTAGCGTAGACACGATCGGGCTGCCAGTCGAGCAGGACGGCGCCGACATCGAAGATGATCGCGGCCGGCTTCACAGCGAAGCGAGCCGGGGCGGGATCAGCCCTGGCGCGCCTTGAAGCGGCGGTTCGTCTTGTTGATGACGTAGGTGCGGCCGCGACGGCGGATCACGCGGTTGTCGCGATGACGACCCTTCAGCGACTTCAGCGAATTACGGATCTTCATGACGACACGCCTGCATGGTCTGCGCGAGCATGGCTGCGCAGGGTGAGTGGAAACGAGGCGCTCCCCTATGGAATGGACGGCGGCGAGTCAACCGTTCAGCCCGCCGCAAGCACGCCGCCGCTTCTTGTTCCGGCTATGCATCGAAATGCGGGGCAGGCGCGTTCCCTGCCGATAAGATGCTCGTCAGAAGGATAAAGTCCATGCTGTTCCGCCGCGCCATTCTGATCGGCTCCGCGCTCGCTCTGTCCGGCGGACTCGCCGGTTGCGCCACGCAGGGCGTTGCGCCGGTGCAGGTCACGCGCTTCCACCTCGGCCAGCCGATCGCGCCAGGCCGCGTCTCGGTGGAGCCCGCTGACAAGGGGCAGGCCGAGAGCCTGGAGTTCCAGACCTATGCGCAGGCGGTGGAAGGCGAACTCGGCCGGCTCGGCTTCCAGGTGGTGCCGAACGTGCCCAATTCGGAGCTGGTGGCGGCGGTGACGGTGTTTCGCGGATCGCGCCAGGGCTTTCAGGATCGGCAGGGTTCGGGCCTGTCGATCGGGCTGGGCGGCGGCGGCGTGTTCGGCGGCGGGCGGCGCGGCGGTGGCGGCCTCGGCCTCGGCGGCGGCGTGAGCTTCCCGGTCGGCAAGGGCCGGACGCGCGAGATCGTGCTGACCGAGCTGTCGGTGCAGTTGAAGCGCCGTTCGGAGGGCACCGTCGTTTGGGAGGGCCGCGCCCGCACGGAGCAGCAGGGCGCCGCTGCCGGGGCGGATTCGGCCGCGACGGTGCGCCGTCTCGCCGGTGTGCTGTTCGCCGGATTTCCGGGCGAATCGGGTCGCACGATCACGGTGAAGTAGGCGATGGCCGCGCAGGTTTCCGCCGCGTTCGACAGCGGCAACATCCGCGTCCTTTCGGCCGGGGAGGATAGTTTCGACCTGGAGATCGTGCGCGATCACCAGTCGGACTTCTACCAGTGGTTCCACTTCCGCCTTACGGGAGCGGCCAACCGGGCGGTCACGCTGCGCATCGTCAATGCGGGTTCCTCCGCTTATCCCGGCGGGTGGGCGGACTATAAGGCGCGGGTGTCCGAAGACCGGGTGCATTGGCGGCAGGCGGAGACGGGCTATGCCGGCGGCGTGCTGACGATCAGTTGCACGCCCGCGACGGACAGCGCGTGGTTCGCCTATTTCGCGCCTTATTCGATGGAGCGGCACCACGATCTCGTCGCGCGCATGGCGAGCCGGCTCGGCGTGCGGCACGAGGCGCTGGGCTATTCGCTGGACGGCCAGGCGGTGGATTGCCTGCACCTCGGCACCGGCGCCAGGCAGGTGTGGCTCTATGCGCGGCAGCATCCCGGCGAGGCGATGGCCGAATGGTGGATGGAAGGCGCGCTGGAGCGGCTGACCGATCCGCAGGACAGCATCGCCCGAGCCCTGCTGCGCGAGGCGACCTTTCACATCGTGCCGAACATGAACCCGGACGGTTCGCGCCGGGGCCATCTGCGCACCAACGCGGCCGGGGTGAACCTGAACCGCGAATGGCACGCGCCGACCGTGGAGCGCAGCCCCGAGGTGCTCCACACGCTGGCGGCGATGGACCATACGGGCGTGGATTTCGCGATGGACGTGCACGGCGACGAGGCGATCCCCTATGTCTTCATGGCCGGCTTCGAAGGCATACCGAACTGGACGGACGCGCAGGGCGGCCTCTACGCCCGCTTTCGCGAGACGCTGGCGCGGCGATCGCCCGATTTCCAGATCGAGCATGGCTATGGCATCGCGCCTGCCGGCAAGGCGAACCTCTCAATGTCCACCAACCAGCTGGCCCATCGCTTCGGCTGCGTGGCGATGACGCTGGAGATGCCGTTCAAGGACAATGATGCCGAGCGCGACCCGACCTATGGCTGGTCCCCCGCGCGATCGAAGGCGCTGGCGCACGAATGCCTGGGTGCGTTGTGGGAGATGATCGGCGCCGTACCGGCACGGCGGTGAGGCGTTGCGACTCGACGGTTTCTCAACCGGCCGTTTCGCGCTAACGAGCGCCGAACCGAAGGAGACCGCATGCCCCGCCTCGTCCTGATCCGCCACGGCCAATCCAGCTGGAACCTCGAAAACCGCTTCACCGGCTGGTGGGATGTGAACCTGACGGACAAGGGCATCGAGGAGGCCAAGGCGGCGGGCGAGCTGATGGCGGCGAAGGGGCTGGACTTCGACATCGCCTTCACCAGCTTCCAGACCCGCGCGATCAAGACGCTGAACCTCGCGCTGGAGGCGATGGGCCGGCTGTGGCTGCCGGTGGAGAAAGACTGGCGGCTGAACGAGCGCCATTATGGCGGGCTGACCGGGCTGGACAAGGCGGAGACGGCGGCGAAGCACGGCGACGATCAGGTGAAGATCTGGCGCCGTTCGTTCGACATCCCGCCGCCGGTGCTGGAGGCGGGCAGCGAATGGGATCTGGCGAAGGATCGCCGCTATGCCGGCATCGCCATCCCGAACACGGAAAGCCTTAAGGACACGATCGCCCGCGTGCTGCCTTATTGGGAGCAGGCCATCGCGCCGCAGCTGAAGGCGGGCAAGCGGGTGGTGATCTCCGCCCACGGCAATTCGTTGCGCGCGCTGGTGAAGCATCTTTCGGCGATCCCCGACGACGAGATCACCGGGCTGGAAATCCCGACCGGCCAGCCGATCGTGTACGAACTGGCCGACGATCTTTCCGCCACCGACCGCTATTATCTGTCGGAGCGCTGACCCGCTGATTCCGTTGGGTTCGAGCCTGTCGAGAACCTGTTGCAACCATCATCTCGACTGCGTTCTCGACTTCGCTCGAACTCCGCTCGATACGAACGGGTAGCGCGGGTTGGGCCGTGAAAGGGGAACGACATGGCCGAAGCGCCGCTGATCGGCATCATCATGGGCAGCCGATCCGACTGGGAGACGATGCGCCACGCCGCCGAGACGCTCGCCGCGCTCGGCGTGCCGCATGAGACGCGGGTCGTCTCGGCGCATCGCACGCCCGATCGGCTGGTCGATTACGCCAAGACGGCGGTGTCGCGCGGCCTGCGCGCGGTGATCGCCGGGGCCGGCGGGGCGGCGCATCTGCCGGGGATGACGGCAGCGATGACGCGGCTGCCGGTGCTGGGGGTGCCGGTGGAATCGAAGTCGCTTTCCGGCATGGACAGCCTGCTGTCGATCGTCCAGATGCCCGCCGGCATCCCGGTCGGC
>CAXTTS010000152.1:0-7686 GCA_964247265.1 uncultured Sphingomonadaceae bacterium | reverse complement strand
GCGATGTATCAGGATCGCATCTTCGCCTTCACGCCAACCGGTGAACTGATCCAGCTGCCCAAGGGCGCCACCCCGGTCGATTTCGCCTACGCCGTCCATACCGATCTGGGCGACCAGACCGTGGGTGCCAAGGTGAACGGGCGCGTCGTGCCGCTGCGGACCGTGATCGAGAATGGCGATCAGGTGGAGATATTGCGATCCAAGGCGCAGGAGCCGCAGCCGGGCTGGATGAACTTCGTCGCCACCGGCAAGGCGCGCGCCTCGATCCGCCGCTACGTGCGCCAGAAGGAGCGGGGCGAGCGCGTGGCGCTGGGCCGCAAATTCTACGACGAGATCGTCAAACGGCTGCCGGCGCAGCTCGGTCAGGATGCGCTCGGGCAGGCGCTCAAGCGGCTCGGCCTGCCGGATCAGGATGCGCTGATGGAGGCGATCGCGCTGCAGTCGATCGGCGACAATGCGGTGATGGAGGCGCTGATGCCGGGGGCCGGGGTCGGTGCGACGACCGCGCGCGCCGCGAAGCCGCAGACCGAGGCCATCTCGATCCGCGGCCTTACCCCCGGCGTCGCCTATACGCTGGCGCCTTGCTGCCATCCGGTGCCGGGCGATCGCATCGTCGGGCTGCGCCGGCCGGACGAGGCGGTGGAGGTCCATGCGATCGACTGCCCGCGCCTCGCCGACGGGGTGGATGCCGACTGGGCCGATCTCGCCTGGGGTGATGCCTCGGACGGCGGCACCGCGCGGCTCGCCATCGTCGTGCGCAACGAGGCCGGCGCGCTGGGCGTGATGGCCGGCATCCTCGGGCAGCAGCATGCCAATATCGTCAACCTGCTGCTCACCCACCGGGATGGCGGCTTCCACACCTTCCATCTGGCGGTGGAGGTGCGCGACGTGCAGCATCTGATGAAGATCCTTGCCGCCCTGCGCGCCGCCGATGCGATCGCCTCGGCCGAGCGGCTTTGAGCGGGCACGCGCCGGGGGCAAGCTACAAGCATCTGTTCCAGCGCGCGATCGCCGCCGCGCCCGACCGGCTGCACTTCGCCGCGCATAGCCATCCGCTCTGGCCCGACGCCAGCTTCGTCGGCCAGCTCGCCGCGTGGAGCGATGCCGCCCGCCTCGCCGGCGGCAAGTGGCGGCGGGTGCTGGAGGAGATCTGGCCGGGCGCGCAGGCCCATGTCGCCAACGAGCTGAACCTGCCCGATCCCTCCACGATCGTGTTCGCCGGCAACGCGCACGAGCTGCTGCTGCGCCTCGTCTCGGCGATCGATCGCCGCCCCGTCCGCATCCTGACGAGCGATGGCGAGTTTGCCAGCTTCGCCCGGCAGGCGGCACGCTGGACGGAATCGGGCCGAGCCATCGTGGAAACCGTGCCGGTGGAGCCGCGTGCCGGCTTTGCCGATCGGCTGGTGGCGCGCGCACAGGCCGGGGGCTTCGATCTGCTCTATGTCAGCCAGGTGATGTTTGGCAGCGGCCTGCTGCTCGACCGGATCGCGGATCTCGCCGCGCTTGCCCGCGTAGAGGGGCCGTGGCTGGCGATCGACGGCTATCACGGCTTCATGGCGGTGGAGACCGACCTGTCGGCGGTGGCGGATCGCATCTTCTACATCGCCGGCGGCTACAAATATGCGATGTCCGGCGAAGGCGTCGGGCTGATGCACGCGCCGACCGGCTTCGGCCCGCGACCGGAACAGACCGGCTGGTTCACCCGCGACGTTTCCCGCGACGACGAGGGCGAGGCGGGGCTGGTCGGCTATCCCGACGATGCCGGCCGGTTCATGGGATCGACCTTCGATCCCTCGGGCCTTTACCGCTTCGTCGCGGTGCGGGACATGCTGGCGGAGGAGGGGCTTACCACCGCCGCCATCTCGGCCCATTGCGCCGATCTGCGCGACCGGTTGCTCGCGGCAATCGGCGATACGGTGCTGGCGGAGGCCGAGTTGCTGAATCCGCCGGGCGCTGGCGCGAATGCGCGCTTTCTCGCATTCCGATCGCCGGAGATCGCCAAAATTTCCACCCTTTTGGCGGAGCGTGAGGGGGTGATCGTCGATGGTCGCGGCGATCTGCTGCGGATCGGCTTCGGCCTCTATCAGGATCGTCATGATGTAGACCGCCTTCTCGAAAGCCTGACCGGGCTGAGCGGAACCTCTGCCGATTCCTGATCGTTGTTAAGCTATCCGATTGATCTGGAAGGACTTTCATGTCTACTGCGCCCGTCCGCTACACGCCCGCCGTCGAACAGCCGGAGCCAGACGAGGCGAAGACGACGCAGGAACTGGTCGATACCCTGCATGAGATCATCGAGACGACCTATAAGGATTACGGTCACGCCGTTCGCAGCGTCCATGCCAAGAGCCACGCATTACTGGAAGGGACGTTCGAGGTACTGGACGGTCTGCCGCCGCAACTTGCGCAGGGATTGTTCGCAACGCCCGGTACCTATCAGGCGATTGCCCGTATCTCGACCAATGCCGGCGATATACTTCCGGATAGCGTCTCCCTGCCGCGCGGCATGGCATTGAAAGTGATCGGCGTTACGGGCGAACGGCTTCCCGGATCGGACGGCGACACCACGCAGGATTTCGTCATGGCGATCGGGCCGGCCTTCATGGCCCCCACGCCAGCCAAATTCCTCAGCAATCTCAAGCTTTTGGCTAAGACGACCGACCGGGTGGAGGGCCTCAAGAAAGCCATGTCCGCCACGCTGCGCGCCGTCGAGACCGTCGTCGAGGCGGTGGGCGGGCAGAGCGCGATGCTGAAGAA
Source organism: uncultured Sphingomonadaceae bacterium (assembly GCA_964247265.1). Taxonomy (GTDB): domain Bacteria; phylum Pseudomonadota; class Alphaproteobacteria; order Sphingomonadales; family Sphingomonadaceae; genus Alterirhizorhabdus. The sequence continues at coordinate 4,929 of CAXTTS010000152.1, read as the reverse complement.
TATGGGCGGCCAGCCACAGACCCACCCGGCCGGGGAAAGCTATTTCAGCCAGGTGCCGATTCGCTATGGCGATTACATCGCCAAGATCTCGGTCGTGCCACTGTCGGCCAACTTCATGGCCTTGACTGGCGAGACGATCGACATTGAGGGCGATCCCGATGGCCTGCGCCGCGAAATGAACGCCTTCTTCGCGTCGGAAGGCGGCCAGTGGGAAGTCCGCGCGCAGCTCTGCACCGACCTCGAAAAGATGCCGATCGAGGATGCCTCGATGGCGTGGGACGAGAAGGAAAGCCCATACATTCCGGTAGCCCGGTTGACCGTAGAGCCGCAGGCCGCCTGGACCGAGGTTCGCGCCAAGGTAGTCGACGATAGCTTGGCTTTCTCGCCGTGGCACGGCCTGGCGGCGCACCAGCCGCTCGGCGGCGTCATGCGCGCGCGCAAGCCCGCCTATGAGATGTCGTCGGGCTTTCGCGGCCGGCATAATGGCTGCCCGATCCATGAGCCGAAGGCGCTCGATCCGCTGCCCGCCTGATCGGGCTTGCCACGCGGCGCCGGCTGTTGCTTGATCGCGACATGCCGTCGTCCGCTTCGCCATGTTGTTGACCGTCATGCTGCCCGCGGCGCTGGAAATCGGCGGCGAGGCGCGGGTGCGCCGGTCCTCCGTCGGGATCGGCGAGGCTGTCGGGCCGGGCGCCAGGCTCCTCGATTTCAGCGTCGACCTGAGCGCCGGGGTGGCGCATGATTGCCCGCCGATAGCGCATTACCGGCTCGTTCTGCGGGAGCGGGGATGGCTGCGGTCGATGACAGTCGCGGTCGGTGACGCGATCACCGCCGGGGCGGTGCTGGCGCTGCTTTCCACCGAGCAAGACGAGCCGCTCGATGCCGCGCCCGTCCGGGCGGCGCGGGTGACGGTGGCCAGTATCCTGTTCCATGCCGAGGGCTGGGGCGGGCAGGCGTGAGGGACGTGGCGGTCAGGCTCGGCCCGATCGCCATCCCTGGCCATCGTGTCGTCCGCTCGGCGATACGCTGGCTTTGCGGAGACGGGGAGGTCGTTCACGCGGGCGAGCCGATAGCCTATTGTAATATCGGTATAATCGCCGAAGCGGGAGGCACGCCGTTTGCCGATGAGGCGCGCGATTTCCAGATCGCCTTCGCGCCCTTGGTCAGCGGGCGGGTAAACCGCGCCGCCGCCACGAAGGGCGGGTTTCTCGACCGGTTGAACAGCTTCCACTGGGCGGAGGATTTCGTGCTGGCGCATATCACGCCCGATGGCGCTGCGCTGCCCGCCGGCGATCCGGGGCTTCCGCGCCTGCTGCTGCTGGCCGGGCGGCGGATGACGGAGCTGGCCGAGGATCGGTCCGGCCTATTGACCGGCTGGCACGATCGCGCGCGCGGCTGGTGGGGCGAGGGAGCGCCTGCCACCCTGCTGGGCCTCGGCACATGCGAGCAGATCGGTGTGCTGCGTGGCGATCGCGGGGCGTTTCTGGAGCTGTTCGCGGCCACGCCCGGCGCGATGCAGGTCGTGACCGTGCAGGATGAGCCGCTCGTCCCTTCCGTCCGCATCCTGATCGAGCAATTGGCCCGCACGCCCGACGACATGCGGGTGATCGAGGCGGATGCGGCGGCCGGCTTCGCCGCGATCTCGCCCGCGCCCGAAGCCGGCGACTGGCTGTTCCTCGGTGCCTTGCTCGCCGGATTGCGGCGGACGCCGATCACCGACGACTATCCGGTCTTCGATCGCGCCGGGCTCCATCGCGCGCCACCGGCGGCCGCCATCGCGCTGTCGATCACGTCGGAACTGCCGCCGGCCCTGCGCCACCGCCGGCTGGGCTACACGATCGCCTGCCATCCGTTCCGGCTGGCACAGGCAGGGCAGGCGACGCGGGCGTGGCTTGCCGCGAGCTTCGCGCCGGCGGCGCGCGATACCGCCGACATCGCCGCCGACTATCGCCTGCTCGCCCGGCTGGCGGGGGAAGCGACGGGCGCGGCGCTGCTGGTGCTGAACGGCATATCGACGCAGGCCTATGAGGACATCCTGCATTATTCCGCCTTCGACCGCCCGCTCGGCGCGACGTTGAGCAGCGTGCGCGCCAAGGAGCGCAACGTGATGCTGGACGGACTGGCGGGCGAGACCGGGCTGACCGTGATCGACGTCGATGCGATCGTCGCCGAGCAGGGCATGTGGGCGCATCTGCCCGACGGCGTGCATCAGAGCGGCGCAGTGCAGGCGGCAATCCGGGCGGAGATCATGCGGGTGCTGCGCGACCGCGGCCTGCCCGGCTAGGCGCTACAGCACGCGGTAGGGCACCACGTCGCGAATGTCGGGATCGATCGCGATGGCGCGGCCGGCCGGCGGAAAGGCGCGCTGATCGCAGGTGGTGCGCGGACACAGGCGGCAGGAGATGCCGATCGGGGTGGAGGCGGTGCGGCTGGTGAGATCGAGGCCATCGGCATAGATGAAATCCCCCGCATGCTCCACCTCGCAGCCGAGCGCGACGGCATAGCGGCGGGGGGAGCGGGCGTAGCTGCCGCTGGGTTTCACCAGTCCCTTGGCCATCGAGACATACCGCACGCCATCGGGCGTCTCGGCCAGCTGCACCAGGATGCGATCGGGGATCGCCACCGCTTCATGGACGATCCACAGCGGGCAGGCGCCGCCGAAGCGGGCGAATTGCAGCCGCGTCGCGGAATGGCGCTTGGTGATGTTGCCGGCCATGTCGACCCGGCAGAAAAAGAAGGGAATGCCGCGTGCGCCGGGCCGCTGGAGGGTGGAGAGGCGGTGGCAGGCCTGTTCGAAACTGACATCGAAACGCTGGCAGAGGCGATCGATGTCGTGGCGGCAGGCGCGCGCGCTCTCGCGGAAGCGGCCATAGGGCATCAGCAATGCGCCCGCCGCATGGTTGCCGAGGCCGATGGACAGAAGCCGCCGCGATTCAGGGGCGCGCAACTCCGCCGCGCCGGCCACCTGCGCGATCACGCCGGCGAAGGACAGGCTGACGAGCTGGTGGGCGAGAAAGAAGCGGCGTGTTGCCGGCGGCATCGCGCGGCTGAGCGAGAGCAGGCCGCGCGCCGGATCGAAGCGGCGCAGCGTGAGGCCCGGATCGCCTTCGTCGCTGGTGGCGATCACGTCCACGCCATGCGCCACCTTGAGCCAGTGGGTGAGCAGCGTCTCCGGCAGCGGCTCGGCATCGAGCAGGTTCGCCAGCTCCTCCGCCGCGCGGTCGATCACGTCGACATAGTTGCCGGCGTCGTGGAACCAGTCGCGCACCTCCTCCCACGGCAGGCGATCGCCGCCGGGCACGCCGCTCGCGATCGCCTCGTCGGCGATCAGGCGCTGTTCCTCGCTGCGGCGATAGGCGGCGTGGAGGCGGACGAAGCGATCGGCGAGGCCGGGCTGCTGTTCGGCCGCGCGATCGAGCGACTGCGCTTCCGGCGGCAGGTCGGCGAACAGCGGATCGGCGATCGCCTGGCGCAGTGCCGCGACGTGCGCGGCGGCGCCGGCATCGGCCGGGTTCCAGTCCAGCGGGAAGGCGCGGCTCAGCGATGCGGATACGGCGTGGGTGACGGGCCGGTCATCATTCTCCAGCTGCGACAGATAGCTGACAGACAGGCCGAGCCGCGCCGCCATCGCCGATTGGCCGAGCGCGTGCCGCTGGCGCAGCGCGCGCAGCGCCGGCCCGGCGAACAGGCGGCGGCGCGGGACGGGCGGTTCGGGCATCGACATTCTGCAAACGCCCCCTTCGCAATTCCGCAAATTCGCATTTGCACCAGACCGCGATGCTTGAAAAGGGAGATCGGCACGAACGAACGACGGAGCCCTCATGCTGGCCATTTTGCAAAAGCTGGAAGAAAAGCGCGCACAGGCGCAGCTTGGCGGCGGGCAGGCGCGGATCGATGCGCAACACAAGAAGGGCCGGCTGACCGCGCGCGAGCGGATCGAGGTGTTGCTCGATCAGGATTCGTTCGAGGAGCTGGACGCCTATGTCGAGCATAATTGCGTCGATTTCGGGATGCAGGACCAGGTGTTTCCCGGCGACGGCGTCGTCACCGGATCGGGCACGATCAACGGCCGCATGGTGTTCGTGTTCAGCCAGGATTTCACCGTGTTCGGCGGATCGCTGAGCGAGCGGCACGCGCAGAAGATCTGCAAGATTATGGACATGGCGCTGAAGGTGGGCGCGCCGGTGATCGGCCTGAACGATAGCGGCGGCGCCCGCATCCAGGAGGGCGTGGCGTCACTGGCCGGCTATGCCGAGGTGTTCCAGCGCAACGTGCTGGCATCGGGCGTGGTGCCGCAGATCAGCCTCATCATGGGGCCATGCGCGGGCGGCGCGGTGTATTCGCCGGCGATGACCGACTTCATCTTCATGGTGAAGGACTCCAGCTACATGTTCGTCACCGGCCCCGACGTGGTGAAGACGGTGACGAACGAGGTGGTGACGCAGGAGGAACTGGGCGGCGCGGTGACGCACACGACCAAATCCGGCGTGGCCGACGTGGCGTTCGAGAATGATATCGAGGCGTTGCTGGCGACGCGCGACTTCTTCGATTTCCTGCCGCTGTCCAACCGGCAGGACGTGCCGGAGCGACCGACCGGCGACGCCTGGGATCGGAGCGAGCCGAGCCTGGACACGCTGATCCCCGACAGCGCGAACAAGCCCTATGACATCAAGGAACTGATCGCCAAGGTGGTCGACGAGGGCGACTTCTTCGAGGTGCAGCCGACCCACGCCGCCAATATCGTGACGTGCTTCGCGCGGATCGAGGGGCGCACGATCGGCATCGTCGCCAACCAGCCGATGGTGCTGGCGGGCGTGCTGGACATCAACTCGGCCAAGAAAGCGGGGCGGTTCGTCCGCTTCTGCGACGCGTTCGACATTCCGATCATCACCTTCGTGGACGTGCCGGGCTTCCTGCCGGGCACCGCGC
>CAXTTS010000151.1:0-7733 GCA_964247265.1 uncultured Sphingomonadaceae bacterium | reverse complement strand
CCTTCTTGCTGACGAGCGCGGACTTCGTCTCCTCGCGGATGATGTCGTTGCACAGTTCGACACACTCGTCGCAGATGAACACGGTGGGGCCGGCGATGAGCTTGCGTACCTCGTGCTGCGACTTGCCGCAGAACGAGCAATAGAGGGTGCTCTTCGAGTCGCCGCCACTCAATTTCGTCATTCGTTCACTCCAGGGCCGCATCGGGGCCATCATACGCTTACCGGCATACGTCGGTCGCGGCAATAAAGCGCTTGGCGCAAAACGACTGCCTGCGGCCAGCGTGAGGGCAATATGTCTATCAGGCCCGGGTTAAACAAGCCGTTGCCGTGATCGCCCAATCGGCCGCGCACGCACGATTGCCGCGCCGAGACTGTAAAATATTGTTTACGAAGTCTAGTTATTTCCCAAGGGGTAAAGGGTCTCGCACGGCCGGTGACACAGGGGAACATCATGAACTTCAAGCACTATCCGATCCTCGCCTCTGCCCTCGCGACGGCCCTGGCCGGCGGCGCGGCGCAGGCGCAGACCGCCGCCACCCACTTCTACGGCGGCATCACCGGCGGCACGCTCGGCATCGGGCCGGAGCTTGGCCTGCGCCTCAACGATCATGTCGGCGTGCGCGGCAACGCGACCTTCCTCGGCGTGTCGCACAGCTTCGACTCGAACGATCTCGATTATCGCGGCAAGGTGAAGCTGAAGTCGGGCGGCCTGATGCTCGACGTGTTTCCCTTCGGCAACGGCTTCCGCATCTCGGGCGGCGCGCGGCTCAACGGCAATGACGGTCGCGTGCGCGCCACGCCGAGCGGCCCGGTGACGGTCGGCAACACCACCTACACGCCCGCCCAGATCGGCACGATCCGCGGCACCGCCGAGACCAAGAATTTCGCCCCCGCGCTCACCCTCGGCTGGGCCGGGCACAACCAGCAGGGCTTCGTCTTCGGGGTGGAGGCCGGCGCGCTGTTCCAGGGCAAGGTGCGGCTCAACCGCTTCGTCGCCAGCACCAATCTGATCCGCCCCGCGGATCTGGAGAATGAGCGGCAGGATCTGCAGGACGATATCGACGACTATAAGGTCTATCCGATCCTGCAACTCACGGTCGGCTACCGCTTCTGACGCGAAAGGGGCGGCCCGTCGCCGGGCCGCCCCTCATTTCTCCGCCGGTCGACCGGCTCAGGCCGCCTTGGCCTCTTCGGTCGGCGCCGGACGCTTGTCGAACACCTCGTCGATCAGGCCGAATTCCTTGGCCTCGTCGGCCTCCAGGAACTTGTCGCGGTCCATCGCCCGCTCGATCTCCTCGATCGGCTTGCCGGTATACTTCGCATAAAGCGAGTTCAACCGGTGGCGCATGCGGAGGATTTCCTTCGCCTGGATCTCGATATCCGCCGCCATGCCCTGCGCCCCGCCCGAAGGCTGGTGGATCATGATACGGCTGTTGGTCAGCGCCACCCGCATCCCCGGCTCGCCCGCCGCCAGCAGGAAGCTGCCCATCGATGCCGCCTGGCCGATGCACACCGTGCCCACGCGCGGGCGGATATACTGCATCGTGTCGTGGATCGCGAGACCCGCCGTCACCACGCCGCCCGGCGAGTTGATGTACATGAAGATGTCCTTCTTCGGATTCTCGGATTCGAGAAACAGAAGCTGGGCGGTGATGACGGAGGCCATATGGTCCTCCACCCCGCCCGTGATGAAGATGATCCGCTCGCGCAGCAGCCGCGAATAGATGTCGAAGCTGCGCTCGCCACGGGTGGATTGCTCGATCACGATCGGCACCATCCCGCCGGTCACTGGATCGTAGCGCATCCCCGGCGGGGTGAACTGGCCGGTTTCGAACGGATTATGCATGGGGGTTTCTCTGGTCCTTATGCCCTCGGTGCCGCCAACATCGGCGCTTGGCGGGATCAGTTCAAGGGGCCGCCGCGCCGGGTGCGGGGAAGGAGAGATAGGCCAGCCGCCGCACCTCGCGCCGCCCGCGCACCACCGTATCCAGGATCAGCCCGCAGAACAGGCACAGGAAGGCCAGGATCACCAGCCCGGTCGCCAGCAAGGCCGTCGGCAGACGCGGCACCAGCCCGGTCACGAAATAGGTGAATATCAGCGGTATCGTCAGGATCAGCGCCACCAGCGCCAGCAGCCCGCCCGCCCCGCCGAAGAACAATACCGGCCGCTCGATGCGGAACAGCAGGCCGATCGTCTTCAGGATGCGCCAGCCGTCGCGATAGGTGGATAGCTTGGAGGTCGATCCCTCCGGCCGCGCGCCATAGGCCGTTACCACCTCGCCAACCGGCATCCGCAGCTCCAGCGCATGCACGCTGATCTCCGTCTCGATCTCGAATCCCTGGCTCAGCACCGGAAAGGATTTGACGAAGCGGCGCGAAAACACCCGGTAGCCCGACAGGATGTCGCTGAACGAGCGGCCGAACAAGCGGGCGAGGATGCCGGTCAGCATCGCATTGCCCAGCCGGTGCCCGCGCCGATAGGCGGCCTGCACCTCCGATTCGCGCGCGCCCACCACCATGTCCATCCGCTCGTCGAGCAGCAGCGCCACCATCTTCGGCGCGGCGGCGGCATCGTAGGTGGCGTCGCCGTCGGCCATCACATAGATGTCGGCCTCCACGTCGGCGAACATGCGCCGAACGACATGGCCCTTGCCCTGCATCCGCTCGGTGCGGACGATGGCGCCGGCGGCGCGGGCGACCTCCGCCGTCCGGTCGCGGCTATTATTGTCGTAGACGTAGATCGCCGCCCCCGGCAGCGCCGCGCGGAACCCGGCGACGGTCGCGCCGATCGCCGCTTCCTCATTATAGCAAGGCAGCAGCACGGCGATGCGGGGCGAAGCGGCCTGTTCGATCATCCGCCGCCCCTATCGCGCAATCGTGAACATGTCTTTAGCCGCCGGTCGCGGCGCAGGCCGATGCCCGCGCCGCAGCAGCACTCACTCGCCGGTGGCCACCTTCTTCTTGGCGGGCGCCTTCTTCGGCTTGGCCGGCTTATCGGCTTCGTCGGAACCGTCAGTCGAAGCCTCGGCCGCGACGTCGGCAGCGCCTTCCTCGGCCTTGGCCTTCTTCACCTTCTTGGCCTTGGGCTGCTCGTCATGGCCGTGGTCGGCGCCTGCATCATGCCCAGGCGCGTCATGGTCGTGCCCGGCATGATCGTGGGCCGCATGGTCGTGGCCTGAATGGTCGTGGCCGTGATCGTCATGATCGTGGTCGCAATCGGGGCCGTGGACGTGGCCGGTGCCCGCGGCAGTAACCGCGCCGGTGCCGATCGTGTCGGCATCCTCCTCGATCGCCGCCTCCAGCTCCTCGCGCGTCACCGCGCGCTCGCTGATCTCGGCCTTGTCGAACAGCCAGTCGACCACCTTGTCCTCATACAGCGGAGCGCGCAGCTGGGCGGCCGCCATTGGGTCCTGCTGGACATATTCGACGAAGCGCTCGCGGTCCTTCGGGCCATATTGCTGCGCCGCCTGCGCGATCAGCCGCTGCATCTCCTGCTGGCTCACCTCGACGCCGTTCGCCTGACCGATCTCGGAGAGCAGCAGGCCCAGCCGCACGCGCCGCTCGGCGATCGCCTGATAGTCGGCGCGATCCTTTTCCATCTCGGCGCGGGCGGCGTCCTGATCGGCCTCCTGGCTCGCCTCCTGCTCCAGCTGCTGCCAGATCTGGCGGAACTCGGCCGCCACCATCGAAGGCGGCACCTCGAAATCATGCGCGTCGGCCAGCTGGTCCAGCAGCTTGCGCTTCATGTGCGTACGGGTCAGGCCATTCAGCTCCTGCTCGATCTGCCCTTTCAGCAGGCCGCGCAGCTGCTCGATGCCCTCAAGCCCCAGCGACTTGGCGAAATCGTCGTCGGCCACGGTGTCCTTGGCGGTCTTCACCGCCGTTACCGTCACGTCGAAGGTCGCGGCCTTGCCGGCCAGCGACTTCTCGCCATAATCCGCCGGGAAGGTCACGTTCAGCGTTCGGCTCTCACCGACGGTCACGCCCTCGAGCTGCTCCTCGAACCCCGGGATCAGCCGGCCGGAGCCCAGCTCGATCGACATGCCCTCGCCAGTGCCGCCGTCGAACGCCACGCCATCCACCTTGCCGGCGAAATCCATGACGACGGTATCGCCCTCCACCGCCGGATGGCCTTCCAGCGCATCCTCCCAGCTCTTCTGCTGGGTGGCGATGCGGTTCACCGCTTCGTCGATCGCATCGTCGCCGGCTTCCACGGTCAGCCGCTCCAGCTTCAGCCCCTCGATCGCCGGGGTCGGCACCTCGGGCAGCACCTCCAGCGAGATCGTCACCTCGGCATCCTGGCCCGGCTCATAGCCGTCGCCCAGCGCGATCTCCGGCTGGATCGCCGGGCGCAGCCGCTTTTCCGCCATCAGCGCCTGTACGCCGTCCTGCACCGCCTTCTGGAGAGCGTCCTGCTCGATCGCCGGGCCGTGCATCTTCTTCACGAGGTTGACGGGCACCTTGCCGGGGCGGAAGCCGGGCATCCGCACCTGCGGCGCGACCTGCCTGATCTCCGCATCCACCCGCGCCGCGATATCCTTGCGCGGGATAGTCAGCGTGTAGGCGCGCTTCAGCCCTTCGTTCAGCGTCTCGACAGTCTGCATCGCAGTCAACCTCTTTCCGGAATCGCTCAAGGCGACCCCAGGCGGGCCGGCGGAGCTGGTGCGGGCGAAGGGACTCGAACCCCCACATCTTGCGATACCAGAACCTAAATCTGGCGCGTCTACCAGTTCCGCCACGCCCGCAGGGCCGCCGGTCGGCGGGGTCTATAGCAGGGAAAGGCGCAAGGGCAAGGTCGCAGCGCATCGCCGGGCTTGCATCGGCCGACATCCGCCGGCAAATGTGAACAAATTGTCATGACGGGGTCATGGCTCGTGGGGGAGTTGCCGAATGCGTCGTGTAGCCTTGTTTGTCTGTGCCCTGTTGCTCGCCGCGCCAGCCGGCGCGAAGGAACGCAAGATCATCGATCCGCTCGCCGAAGGGCTGGTCGCGCAGAACCACGTCGCCGCCGTCGAGGTGAAGCTCGGGCCCACGATCGCGCCGAAGATGGCGGATTATGAAGCCAAGGCCGCGCAAAAGCGCGCCGCCGCCGGGCTGGGCGCGGTAGCGCCCGGCACGCCCGCTCCCGTCGTCACTTCCGATGCCGCCGCCGCGCCGGCGATCGAAGCCAATCCGGCGACCAGCGATCGCCCGAGCCGCGACATCTATGCCACCCTGCCGTTCGCGACGATGATGCCGCTCGTCATGGAGGACGTCACGCGCGACTGGGGCCTGAAGACCGGCCGCCCGGTTAAGCTCACGATCACGATCGACAATCTCAAATTCGCCAATGCAGGGATGGCGATGCTGATCGGCAGCTCGGATCAGCTGGCCGGCCTGGTCGAGGTCAGCGATCCGGCGAGCGGGGCAAAGCTCGGCTCCTTCTACGTCGATGTCATCAACAGCCACGGCGGTCTGCTCGGTCTCGCCATGCGCGGCGCCGGCATCCGCGAGAAGCTGGCGGAGGAATTCGCCCTGCAAACCTCGCGCGTGCTGACCGGCCGCAAATCGAAGACGCCCAAGGCGTGATCCGCCGCATATCGGCGCTGGCGGCGATGCTGCTGGCCGCCGCGCCCGCGTCCGCCCGCGTCGTCGATTACACGATCGACGATGCGGCGATGCGCGCGGCGGCCACCGAGCTGAAGATCGCGCCGTTCACGCCTCTGCCTTCGCGAGGCGGGCGGACGGTGGCGCTCACCGTCGATCCCGGCGCCGATCAGCCGACGCTCGCGCTGGGTATTCTCTGCTCCGCCTACAAGGTCGAGAATCCGGTCAGCCGGCTGATGGCCGGGCTGGTCGCGACATGGGCGAAGGACGGCCGGATCACGCCCGCCGCCGATCAGGCGCAGGTGCGGCTGCACGTCACTTCGGCACGGTCCTATCGACGCTGCGTCGAGATGGGCGAGATGAACGGGCGTTGCATCACCAAGACCATGATCGCTGGAACGGTGGAAGCCGACGGCCAGACATCTGCCATCGCCGGCGAGGCGGAACGCGATGCCTCGATCGGCGGCTTCTGCGGCAGCCTCGCCAAAGGCATCGGCGTGGTCAGCCGCGAGGCGGGCCTGGCCCTCATCGCCGATGCCGAAGCCAAGCTGGTCACTCCAGCCGTGGAGCCTCCTGCCGCCACCGCGCGTTAGCCGTTGGCATCAGGAGAACAGATATGGCGACCAACCCCGATCCCCACCCCGATTCGACCCCCGCCGGCCCGTCGGAAGCGCCCGAACAGGTCACGCCGATCGAGGAGCCCGGCCGCGAGAGCATCGAGGGCATCACCCCCGACGAGGAGAGCGGCCTGAAAGGCAGCGACCAGATCCTCGCCTTCGAGAACAGCCTGCCCGATTATCTCAAGGAAGCAGGCATGTCGGATGGCGTCTCCGGCACGGCGGGCGACGTCAAGACGCAGGACGATCTCGCCCGCTAGAACCAGCCGACAGCGTCGCTCCACCGGATGGCGGAGCGACGACCGGCGATCAGCCGAGCGCTTTCTTCAGCAGGTCGTTCACCACCGCCGGATTGCCCTTGCCAGCCATCGCCTTCATCGTCTGGCCGACGAAGAAGCCGAACAATTTGTCCTTGCCGCCGCGATAATCCGCCACCTTGTCAGCATTGCGCGCCATCACCTCGGCGATCACCGCCTCGATCGCGCCCGTGTCGCTCGTCTGGCGCAGGCCGCGCTCGTCGACGATCCGGCCGGGCGCGTCGCCGGTCTCCAGCATGATCTCGAACACCTGCTTGGCGAGGCTGCCGGAAAGCGTACCGTCCGCCACCAGCGCCAGCAGCGCGGCGCCGTTCTCCGGCGTGACGGGGCTGTCCTCGATCGATCGACCCAGCCGGTTCAGCGCACCGAACAGATCGGAAATCAACCAGTTGGCGGCGGTCCTTGCCATCTCCGCTTCGGGCTTGCCGGCCGCCGCCGTCGATGCGGCCAGCAAGGCCTCGAACCAGCGCGCCGTTTCCACATCGGCGGTGATGACGGCGGCCTGATAGGCGGAAAGCCCCAGCCCCTCGTAGCGCGCGCGCTTGGCGTCGGGCAGTTCCGCCAGGCTCGCCGCGCATTCGGCGACGAACGCCTCGCTCAGTTCCAGCGGCAGCAGGTCGGGATCGGGGAAGTAGCGATAATCATGCGCGTCCTCCTTCGATCGCATCGATCGCGTCTCCACCCGGTCGGGATCGAACAGGCGCGTCTCCTGTCGGATCGTGCCGCCGCCCTCGATCACGTCGACCTGCCGGTTCGCCTCATATTCGATCGCCGCCATCACGAAGCGCACCGAGTTGACGTTCTTCGTCTCGGTCCGCGTGCCGAGCGGGTCGCCCGCCTTGCGGACGGAGACGTTCACGTCCGCCCGCATCGAACCTTCCTCCATATTGCCGTCGCAGGATCCGACATAGCGCAGGATCGATCGCAGCTTGCGCAGATACGCACCCGCCTCGGCCGGCGAGGCCATGTCGGGCCGCGAAACGATCTCCATCAGCGCAACGCCCGATCGGTTGAGATCGACATAGGATCGTGTCGGATGCTGATCGTGCATCAGCTTGCCGGCATCCTGCTCGACATGCAGGCGTTCGATCCCGATCGTCTTGGTCTCGCCCTCCGCAGGCTCGATCTCGATCGAACCTTCGCCGACAAGCGGATGATAAAGCTGCGAAATCTGGTAGCCCTGCGGCAGATCGGCATAGAAATAATTCTTGCG
>CAXTTS010000150.1:5248-7808 GCA_964247265.1 uncultured Sphingomonadaceae bacterium | reverse complement strand
GCTGTCACCGCCGCGCTGCCGAACATGCCCTGCACCTGGCTCGATGTCGCCAAATCCAGCGGCGGCGGCGATGGCGTCACCCTCGCCCTCACCGGCGTAGCGGGCAAGCCGGCGGACGCGCAGGCCGCCGTCGCCAAGGCCGCCACCGATGCGGGCGTGCCCGTCGCGGCCACCGACTTCGCCGATGTCGCGCCGATCAGCGGTTCCGAATGCGGCGCGATCGATGCCTTCCGCCTGATCCGCGCCACCGGCACGCAGCACCTCACCGTCGCGCAGCGCAAGTTCGAGATGGCGGTGCTCGGCCCCGAAACCTCCTATCCCGGCCAGAATGGCGCGCGCGCCGTCATCAATCTCGCGATGCGCGATCCGAAACAGGATTTCGCGCTCTACGGGATCGAGCCGAACGGCACGATCTCCAAGATCGCCGGCAACCGGGCGGAGTTTGCCAGCTTCCCGATGAGCGGCGGGCCGATCGCCGATCTCGGCGGCGATACGTACCGCATCCAGGTCGACATCAATCACAGCGGCTGGTCCGGCATCCTCCTCCTCACTGGCAAGGGCGGCTTCCCGAGCAAGCTGTTCGAGGCGGGACCGGGCTCGCGCACGGCAGACTGGCAGCGCCAGTTCGCCGCAACCGCCGCGGCGAATGGCTGGAAGACCGAAATGGTGTGGTTCAAGATGGTGGACGAGGTGCCGAACGCCTGATCGATATGCCTGATCGATTCGGCCGGCGATCAGCCGCCCGGCGTGGCCTGCGCCTCATAGGCGCGTTGATAGGCGCTCGCGAACATCTCGACGAAGCCGCCATCCTCGGCGAACGCCTTCTCATAGGCCTGCCACAGTGACGGATCGCCGGCCTTCCCGGCGCGGCCACGGATCGCCTCGGGCGAGATCCGCGCCAGCGTCTGCCCCAGTGCCGCCTGCATCGCCTGCAAAACCGCGACGCGGTGCGCCTCCAGCGCCTTGCCTATCTCGTCGATCGCCTGGGCGGCCGGCATCACGCCGGGTTGCGGTGGCGACAGCATCAGCGCCAACGCCTGCTCGGGCGATCGCGCGGCAGCGATCGGGTTGCTGCCGGGTGGCACCGCAGCCGCGCCGATCTGCGCCCGCGCGCGCCGCCGCTCCTCGTCCATCGCGCGCAGCGATGTCAGTAGCCGGCGCAGCAGCCCGCCCGCCGTCGCCAATATGGCACTCTCCTCGCCCGGGACATGCGATCGATCGAGCCCAGCCCCCTGCAACAGCGCCGCGAGTCCCCCCGACACCGGCGCGCCCGGCGCGAGCGAGACCGCCGTCGGCGAGGCGGGCCGCATCGCCTGCGCGATCCGCCCCGGTGCAGGTGGCGCGGCGGACATGCCGGCGACAGCCGCCTCCAGCAGCACGCCGATCTGGTAATCGCCGATCCCGATCACGTCGCCGCTCGCCAGCCGGTGCGGACCGGCCAGCCGCCGCCCGTTGACGAAGGTGCCGTTCGTGCTCGTGTCGACCAGCATGTACACGCCGTCGCGGTGCGCGATCTGGGCGTGGCGGGAGGAGACCTGGCTGGTCGGGTCCGGCAGGCTCCAGTCCGCATCGGGGGAACGCCCGATCACGGCGGCCCGCCCGTCCAACCGCAGCGGCGGCACGGCGGCGCTTCCGGCACGTAGCGCGAGCGTAAGCGGCATCCGGACCCCCAGTAACGATGACCCGGCCGATAGTAACGCCGCCCTCGCCACGTGCAATCGCGCGCGTTCGATTGTCAGCCGCGCGGCGATCGCCTAGCCTTCGGCCGAGCAATAGTCCGGGGGAACAGGTGGGGCAGGATCAGGAGAGCGCGGCGACCGATGCCGCCGCCGATGCGATCGATCGCGTTCGCTCGGCCTACGAACAGGTCGCCTATCCGGCGATGGTCTGCACCGCCGGCCACCCCGATCGCCTGGCCACCGTGGCCCTGCTGCACGGCCTCAAGCCGCCGCCGATCGCGACAGCGCGCGTGCTGGCAATCGGCGGCGGAGACGGCGTCAACCTGATCGCGCTGGCCTCCGCCTATCCGCAGGCGCACTTTCTCAGCGTCGATCTGGCGCCCAGCGCCGTCGCACGCGGCCAGGCCATCCTCGCCGAGACCGGGCTCGGCAACGTGCGGATCGAGGTGGGCGACATCATGGCGCTCGCCTCATCGATGGAGGAGACATTCGATTATGTCATCGCCCACGGCGTCTATGCCTGGGTGCCGCCGCCGGTGCGCGATGCGGTGATGGCGCTGATCGGCCGCGTCCTCTCGCCCGATGGCGTCGCCTTTGTTGACTACAACGCCATGCCCGGCGGCCACATCCGCCAGACGTTGCGCGAGTTGATGCTCTACCACACCGCCGGCATGGCTGACGGACCGGAGCGGGATCGTGTCGCCTACGACGCGCTCGTCGCCTTCGGCCAGCCGCACGAGGGGGAGCGCACTTCGGTGCAAGCCTTGCGCGAACAGGCCCGGCTGGTCGCCAAGAAACTGCCGGCGGTGCTGCACCATGACGAGCTTGGCACCTGCTTCAATCCTCAGATGTTCGCTGACGTCGCCGCCGCCGCCGAAGAC
>CAXTTS010000150.1:0-5238 GCA_964247265.1 uncultured Sphingomonadaceae bacterium | reverse complement strand
GGGCTGGCCTTCCTCAATGAGGCCGATGCGCTGTTGCTGGAAGATGGCTTTGCCCCGGCGGACCGGCCCGATGCCGATACGGCCGCGATCGTCCGCATCGCCCAGCTGCGCGATTTCGAATCGATGAAGTTCTTCCGCCAGAGCCTGTTCGTCCGCGCAGAGGCCGCGCCCGCGCGCCGACCGCTATTCGCCGCCCTAGCCGGGATGCATGTCGCCGCCCAATGCGAGCAGGAGGGCGCCGACGTATTCACCTTCGATGGCGGCCGTATCGCGATCAGCGACGGTGATTTCGCCGCGATCCTGACGCGGCTGGTGCAGGCATGGCCCGCCCGCATCCCCGTCGCCGATCTCGGCCTGAACGAGGAACAGCTGGAAACGCTGTACGAACTCGCCGGCTTCCGCTTCGTCAACCTTCACAGCGTGCCGCGCGAGGGCGCATCGCAAGCCGGCGAGCGTCCGGTCGCCAGCCCGCTCGCGCGCGCGCAGGCCAAGGCGGGTGTGGATCTGATCGCCACGCTCGATCACATGATGGTGCCAATGCGCGAACCCGGCCCACGCCGCTTCATCGCCTTGCTCGACGGCACCCGCGACCGCGCCGAGATCGCCGCGGGCTGGGCCGAGATCGGCCTGCCAAACGAGGTGAGCGTGGAGGATGGCCTGCGCACCTTCGCCAAGGCCGCGTTGCTGGTGCGCTGAGGCCTAGCGCGTCAAGCTGCTATAGGCGCCGCCATCCGTCATGAACGGCGGATCGGGGATCGTCGCGCGGCTTTCCTTCAGCATCAGCGACCAGCGGTTCGAAAGGTCGGCGAAATAGGCGTCCTCGCGCTCGATCCTCCGCCGGATCACCGGGCGGCTCGTATCCGCCGGCATCACCACCACGTCGAACGGAAGCCCCACCGACAGGTCCGACCGGATCGTCGAGTCGAACGACAGCAGCCCCACCTTCACCGCCTCGTCCAGCGGCGAATCGTAATCCATCGCGCGGTCGAGGATGGGCTTGCCATATTGCGTCGCGCCGATCTGGAGGAACGGGGTGTCGGCGCAACATTCGATGAAATTGCCCGCATCGTAGATCAGGTACAGCTTCAGCGGCCCCGGCGTGCCATCCGCCAGATCGATTCGCCCGCCGACGATCAGCGATATGCCGGAAGGGACGCCCGCGCGCTGCAAGCCCGGTTTCAGCTCCATGCCGGCCAGCCGCACCGCTTCCGAAATCAGCTGCGCCGCGCGGAACATCGTCGGCATGTGGCTCAGCTTGCGGGGGTGTTCGTCGCTGCCGAACGGCGGCAGCCCTTCCTCCAGTTGGCCCAGCACATGCTGCGTGACCGAGAGGTTGCCCGCGCTCATGCACACGATCAACCGATCGTCGCTGTCCGCCAGAACGTGCATCTTGCGATACACCGATATGTTGTCGATCCCGGCATTGGTCCGCGTGTCAGAGATCATGATGATGCCTTCGCGCAAGGCGATGCCGACGCAATAGGTCATGAACCACCTCTCCTCTGCCAGCTTGGTCGCCGGCCTTGCCTTACTGCATCTGATCCTGCGAGCTGCCGACGCGCACGCCCACCTCCAGCTCCTCACGCCCGCCACCCGTTCTTGTGCCCGAAAGCGGCGCGGCGCCACGGAAATCAAGTGACGCCGCCACGCGGACGTAGCGATCGTCCGGGCAGCGCCCGCAGGTCGGATCGAAGCCGATCCAGCCATAATCCTGCAGATACGCCTCCGCCCAGGCATGCGTCGCCTCCTGCAAGGCGGAACCATGCACCTCGCTGAAGCGATGGCCGGAAACGTAGCGCGCCGGCATTCCCAGCGCACGCGCGCAGGCGATGAACACATGCGCGAAATCCTGCGGCGCGCCATGCCCGTCGTCGAACGTCGTCGCCGCATCGCGCGCACCCGGCCGCGCGCCGGGATCGAAGGCCAGCGTCTCCGCCAGGCTTTCGTTCAGCCGGTGCGCCCGATGCAGCATCGATCCCCCGCCCCCGGCAATGTCCGCCACGAACGCGTCGAGCGCCGGGCTCGTCTTGGTGCAGTTGGTGGTCTGCAGGAACAGCATCGGCGGCAGCGGCTCCGGCGCGCCACCCAGCATCCCGGCGCGATCGTCGGTCAGCACCTCGCCCGTCACGGTCAGGCCGACATGATCGATCGGCCCGTCGATATAGAGCATGTTCGTGTCGTTGCCGAAGCCGTCGCGGCCCGGCCGCAGCCGCGCGTTGCAATCCACGTCGATTCGCCAGTCGATGATGTTCTGGCCCTCGTGGCTGCCCGGCGTCACCCGCAGCAGCTGCACGATCCGCGCCTGCGGTTCGCTGAAGCGATAGTCCGTGCGGTGATGGATGAAGAGACGCATCGGCCGCGCTCAGGCGAAACGGAACTGGTGGCTGATCGCCTGGTCGATGCGCCCGTTCTCGATGATGAAGGCGGAGAGATATTCGTGCAGCCCGCCCCGGATGATCGATTCGATCGAGGCGCGGTTCATCGCATTCTGCCGCTGTCGCGCCAGCCGATCCGCCTCGCCCTGTCGGCCGGTGCGCTTGCCAATGAGGTTCAGCAAATTCACCACCTCGTCGGTGGAGGCCGCCAGCGATCGTGGCAGCTCGCGCCGGTTTATCAGCAATTCGGCC
Organism: uncultured Sphingomonadaceae bacterium; assembly: GCA_964247265.1. Taxonomy (GTDB): domain Bacteria; phylum Pseudomonadota; class Alphaproteobacteria; order Sphingomonadales; family Sphingomonadaceae; genus Alterirhizorhabdus. The sequence goes on along the minus strand of CAXTTS010000150.1, from coordinate 2,611 downwards.
ACCTGCCCCGGCCGCAGCCCGTCGCGATACAGCAGGCGATAGGCGTTCACCGCCGATACGGTGTGCAGGATCGTCGTCCACTGGTCGCGATCGATCACCCCGCCGACGAGTTCGCCCTCGGGCAGCAGAAGGTGATATTTAACATCGATCAGCCGCGCGGTATTATCGGCTCGCTCAATCGCGGCGCCCAGCATCAGGAACCACGAGCTTTCGTTGCGCAGCATCCGGTGGACGGCCCCCTCGAAGCCGCGCGCCTCGGCCTTCAGCGTATCCACCAGGGCAAGCGTGCCCGGCCCGCCGCTCACCGTGGAGCGATCGCGCAGGCCCAGCCACGCGCGGTTGATCGCCTCCCACGCCTCGCGCGACAGCGCCGTCCGCACCGCGCGGGCATTGCCCCGCGCCGCATCCAGGCACGCCCGGATCGAGCTGCCATTCGCCCGGTCGAGCGTCAGGTAACGGCTGACATTGGCGGGGCTGCGCTCCTCCCCGCTCGCGGTGAAGGCGCGATTGGCCGCGGTGACGAGCAGCGCACTCTCCCACGCCCCCTCGCCCGCCGGCCGGGGGGAAAGCGAATCGAGCCGGATCGTCGCCTCGATCAGCCGCGCGGTGAATTCGGCCCGCTCGACATAGCGGCCGACCCAGTAGAGCGAGGCGGCGGTGCGGGAAAGCATCAGGCGATCCCCCGCGGCAGGCTGGAAAGGCTCTGCGACATGCCGCCCATCGTCTGGGTCATGCCCGCCCCCATCGATTGCGACATGCCGCCCATCGTCTGCCGCATCGGTCCGGCCAGGATCATGCTGTCCTTGGTGCCGCCGCCCTGGCTGCTGTTCACCACCAGCGATCCCTCGCGCAGCGCCACGCGGGTCAGGCCGCCCGGCACGATCTGCACGCCGTTCGCGCCCGACAGGATGAACGGCCGGAAATCGACATGGCGCGGCGCCACCCCCTTTTCGGTCAGCGTCGGCACGGTGGAGAGCGCCAGCGTAGGCTGCGCGATATAACGCTGCGGCTCCGCCACTAGCGCGCGACGGAACGTCTCGATCTCGGCCTTGGAAGCGGTCGGCCCCACCAGCATGCCGTAGCCGCCCGATCCGTCGACCAGCTTCACCACCAGCTTTTCCAGATTATCCAGCGTATATTGCAGCGCCTGCGGCTCGCGGCAGCGATAGGTTTCCACGTTCGGCAGCTTGGCCTCGCCGCCCGAATAATATTTCACGATCTCCGGCATGTAGCTGTAGATCGCCTTGTCGTCCGCCACGCCCGTGCCGGGGGCGTTCACCAGCGTGACGTTGCCGGCCATGTATGCGGCGATCAGCCCCGGCACGCCCAGCACGCTATCGGGGTTGAACACCAGCGGATCGATATAATCGTCGTCGATGCGGCGGTATATCACGTCCACCCGCACCGGCCCCTCGATCGTCCGCATCCACACGATGTCGTCGTCGACATGCAGGTCCGCCGCCTCGACCAGTTCGACACCCATCGAGTCCGCCAGGAAGCTGTGCTCGTAGAAGGCCGAATTAAAATGCCCCGGCGTCAGCACGACGCAGACCGGGTTCGTCGCCGATCCGCGCGGAGCGACCGATCGCAGCGTCTCGTGCAGCGCATCCGGATAGGTATCCACCGGCCGCACCGCGAACATCTCGAACAATTCGGGGCACAACCGCAGCATCGCCTCGCGATTCTCCAGCATGTACGATACCCCGGAGGGGGTGCGGGCATTATCCTCCAGCACGTAGAATTCGTCCGGCCCGGTACGCACCAGATCGATGCCGCAGATATGCGCGAATATACCGTGTGGCGGCTGCGTGCCGGCCAGGTTCGGTTGAAATTGCGGATTGTTCAGCACCAGTTCCGGCGGCACGATGCCGTCGGCGATGATCCGCCGCGCGCCATAGACGTCGGAGAGGAAGGCGTTGATCGCCTGCACCCGCTGCACCAGCCCTTCGGACAGGCGATCCCATTCGGGCGCGGTGAAGATGCGCGGCACGATATCGAACGGGATTATCCGCTCGGACGATTCCTCCTCGCCATAGACGGCAAAGGTGATGCCGAGCTGGCGAAAGGCCGCCTCGGCCGCCTTCTGCCGGCGGTCCAGCTCGGCCGGCGGCGTCTCGGCGATCCATCGCCCCAGCGCGGCGAACTCGGCCCGCGCCTCGGTCGTCCCGCCGCTGCCCATGATCTCGTCGAAAGTGCCGTAGTTCGACATGAACCCCCGTTGCGTGCGCTGTCTTCGTTACACCGGAGACTGCAACGCATCCGAGCGGCGAACAAGGCCATCCTTCCACCGAAGAAGCGGAAAATCGTCCATCGCGCCGGAAACCGGGCCCAGGCCCGGCGCACCCCTGTTCAGGCGACCTGCGCGATCGCCACTTCGTCGGGATCGCGCAACACATAGCCGCGGCCCCACACAGTCTCGATATAATTGTCGCCACCGCAGGCCAGGCTCAATTTCTTGCGCAGCTTGCAGATGAACACGTCGATGATCTTCAGCTCGGGCTCGTCCATGCCGCCATACAGGTGGTTCAGGAACATTTCCTTGGTCAGCGTCGTCGACTTGCGGAGCGAGAGCAGCTCCAGCATCGCATATTCCTTGCCGGTCAGGTGGACG
>CAXTTS010000149.1:0-7881 GCA_964247265.1 uncultured Sphingomonadaceae bacterium | reverse complement strand
AACGCTCGACCTCGATGGTGAAGTCGACGTGGCCGGGCGTGTCGATGATGTTGATGCGGTGATCGTCCCAGAAGCACGTCGTGGCGGCGCTGGTGATCGTGATCCCGCGCTCCTGCTCCTGCTCCATCCAGTCCATCGTGGCGGTGCCCTCATGGACCTCGCCGATCTTGTACGACTTGCCGGTGTAGTAGAGGATACGCTCGGTCGTCGTCGTCTTGCCGGCATCGATGTGCGCCATGATGCCGATGTTGCGATATTTTTCGAGCGGATGGCTGCGGGCCATGATCTTGAACTCCGATGTCGGGAAAGGGCGCGTGGCCCCTTCCCGACTATATGGGAACGAAATGTTACCGGCGGAAGGCCGCCGGCCTCGCGCCTACCAGCGGTAGTGCGAGAAGGCGCGGTTCGCCTCGGCCATGCGGTGCGTGTCTTCGCGCTTCTTCACCGCGTTGCCACGGTTGTTCGCGGCATCCATCAGCTCGCCCGAGAGGCGGCCCGACATGGTGTTCTCGCTGCGGGCACGCGCCGCCGCGATCAGCCAGCGGATCGCCAGCGCCTGCGAACGCTCCGGACGCACCTCGACCGGCACCTGGTAGGTCGCGCCGCCGACGCGGCGGCTGCGGACTTCGATGCCCGGCTTGATGTTGTTCAGCGCATCGTGGAACACGCCGATCGGATCGCGCTTGGCGCGGGTCTCGACCGTCTCGAACGCCGAATAGACAATGCCCTCGGCGGTGGACTTCTTGCCGTCGAGCATGACGGAATTCATGAACTTGGACAGCACCTCGTCACCGAACTTGGGATCGGGGAGGATGATGCGCTTCTCGGGACGACGACGACGTGCCATCTGGTTCTTCCTTATCTACTTCAGCCGTGGTGATCGAGCCTTTCGGCCGACCGGCTTACTTCGGACGCTTGGCGCCGTATTTGGAGCGGGACTGGCGGCGATCCTTGACGCCCTGCGTATCGAGCACGCCGCGCAGCACATGGTAGCGCACTCCGGGCAGATCGCGCACGCGGCCGCCGCGGATCAGCACCACCGAATGCTCCTGAAGGTTGTGGCCCTCGCCCGGGATGTAGCTGATGACCTCGCGCTGGTTGGTCAGGCGCACCTTGGCGACCTTGCGCAGCGCCGAGTTCGGCTTCTTCGGGGTCGTCGTGTAGACGCGGGTGCAGACGCCGCGCTTCTGCGGGTTCTTGTCCATCGCCGGAACCTTCGACTTCTCCTTCTGGAGAACGCGGCCGTGGCGCATTAGCTGGTTGATCGTTGGCATGAAGCCCTTCACCTTTTAGAGTTACTTTACCGATGCCCGACTTGCCCGGTCGCGCCTCGCGGCAACGCCCGGATGCACGAAAGCCCCGGCGATCGACATATCGACCCACCCAGGCCTTCCCACGCATCAGCAATGTTCAAGCTCAGCCCGCAGGCGGCAGGAATCCCGATGGGACGCAAGCCTCCAGCCCTTGGACAGGGGCGCGCTATAGGATGCGACTCACCTGAGGTCAACCGGTTGCGGGGGCAGGAGCCAGGGGCGCCACAGCAAGACCCAGCCCGCGCCCACGCACCAGCCGGCCAGCACGTCGCTGGGCCAGTGCACCGCCAGCGCGATGCGCGACAGGCCGATGGCGCCCATTAGCAACGCCGCCGCGACCGCCGCCGGCCGCCGCCACCGCGCCGGCACCAGCAAAGCGAGCGACAGGTACATCATCGTCCCGTTCGCGGCATGGCCACTCGGGAAGCTGGCCGAGGTGACATGGTCCAGATGCGGCAGCAGCGTGGGGCGCGGCCGCATCACCAGCAGCTTGATCCCGCTGTCCAGCGCGGCACCGGTCGCCACCACGCCGACGAGCGCGATCGCCTGGCGCCAGCGCCGCAACGCCAGCAGCAGCACCGCGACCGCCGCCGTGATCGCGATGCGGGGCACGGTGTTGCCCATCAGGGTGAAGCCGCGCGGCAGCCACACCAGCGCCGGCGGCGGGACCAGGGCCAGCAGCAGCGTACGATCGACTCCTGCCGTCCAGCCGGCGCGGACGGCCAGCGCGATCAGCACGACGACCGCCGCCAGCAGCAGCGGCCACGGCCCGATCCCCGGCGAACGATCGGCGTTACGGATGAGGGTCGATCCTAGAAGTGGATCGCCCGCCCGTAGGCGCCGAGCACGCTTTCGTGCATCATCTCGCTGAGCGTCGGGTGCGCGAACACCGTTTGCATCAGCTCCGTCTCGGTCGTTTCCAGCTGGCGGGCGACGACATAGCCCTGGATCAGCTCGGTCACTTCCGCGCCGACCATGTGCGCGCCGAGCAGCTCGCCGGTCTTGGCATCGAACACCGTCTTGACGAAGCCTTCCGCCTCGCCGAGCGCGATCGCCTTGCCGTTGCCGATGAAGGGGAATTTGCCGACCTTCAGTTCGTGCCCGGCCTCCCTGGCCTTCGCTTCCGTCATGCCGACGCTCGCCACCTGCGGGCGCGAATAGGTGCAGCCGGGGATGTTCCCCTTGTCCATCGGGTGCGGGTGGACATCCTTGTTACCGGCCAGCTGCGCGATCCGCTCCACCGCGATCACGCCCTCATGGCTCGCCTTGTGGGCCAGCCACGGCGCGCCGGTGACGTCGCCGATCGCCCAGATGCCGTCGACATTGGTCTTGCCGTAGGGATCGGTCAGGATCTGGCCGCGCTCGCTCTTCACGCCCAGCGCCTCGAGCCCGATATTCTCGATGTTCGAGATGATGCCGATCGCGACGATCACATGGCTGTAGTCGCCGGTGGTGGACTTGCCGTCCTTGCCTTTGATCGTCGCCTTGACGCCCTTTGGCCCGGTCTCGATCTTTTCCACGCCGGCGCCGGTGAGGATGGTGATCTTCTGCTTGATCAGCGCCTTCTGCATGAAATCGGAGACTTCGGCATCCTCCACCGGCAGGATCCGGTCGAGCATCTCGACGATCGTCACGTCGGCGCCCATGTCGTTGTAGAAGCTCGCAAACTCCACGCCGATCGCGCCCGATCCGATCACCAGGAGCTTCGTCGGCATCTCGGCCGGGGTCATCGCGTGGCGATAGGTCCAGATCCGCTCGCCATCCGCCTTGGCGAAGGGCAGGTCGCGCGCGCGGGCGCCGGTGGCGACGATGATGTTCTTCGCTTCGAGATCGGTCGTCTTGTCGCCCTGCTTGACGCTGAGCTTGCCCTTGCCGGTGAGCGTGCCGACGCCCTCGGCCACCGTGACCTTGTTCTTCTTCATCAGGCCCTTGACGCCGGCGTTCAGCTGGCCCGCCACCTTGCGGCTGCGCTCCACCACCTTGCCGAGATCGAACGCCACGTTGCTGGCCGACAGGCCGTAGGCGTCCGCATGCTGCATATAATGGTAGATTTCCGACGTGCGGAGCAGCGCCTTGGTGGGGATGCAGCCCCAGTTGAGGCAGATGCCGCCCAGCCGCTCGCGCTCGACGATGGCGACTTTCATGTCCAGCTGCGCCGCCCGGATCGCCGCGACATAGCCGCCGGGGCCGGAACCAAGGACGATGAGGTCGTATGTGTCAGCCACGAATATCTCCTTCTGGCCCCTCTCCCCTCGTGGGAGAGGGGTTGGGGAGAGGGCCTTCGAGCGCGGCGAGGATCGCCGTCAGCACGCCCTCTTGGTTGGTCGCTATATCGTTGTTCCAGAAACGCAGCACGCGCCAACCCTGCGATTTCAGCCAGCCATCGCGGCGATCGTCATATTCGCCGCCATGCTGCCCGCCGTCCGCCTCGACAATCAGCCGCGCCGCCGCGCAGGCGAGATCGGCTATATAGATGCCGATCGGATATTGCCGCCTGAACTTCCAGCCGGCGAACCGCTTGGCGCGAAGGGCTTGCCACAACGCCTGTTCGGCCGGTGTCGCGTTTTTCCTCAGCTGACGCGCGCGATCGCGGAGGAGCCCCCTCCCCAACCCCTCCCCCGAAGTGGGGGAGGGACTTGCGCCGTGCATGTTCACTTACGCCAGCATTCCCAGTGGGTTCTCCACCAGCCGCTTGAACGCCGCCATCAGCTGCGCGCCGTCCGCGCCGTCGATGGCGCGGTGGTCGAAGCTGCCGGTGGCGCTCATCACCGTCGCCACCTCCAGCTTGCCGTCAATCACATAGGGCCGCTGCTCGCCGGCGCCGATCGCCATGATCATGCCCTGCGGCGGGTTGATGACGGCCTCGAACTGCTTGATCCCGTACATGCCCATGTTGCTGAGCGAGGCGGTGCCGCCAGCATATTCCTCCGGCTTCAACTTGCCCTCGCGCGCGCGGCCGGCCAGATCCCTGATCTCGCCCGCGATCGTCGAGAGGCTCTTGGCGCCCGCATCCACCACCACCGGGGTGATGAGCCCGCCGGGGATCGACACCGCCACCGAGATGTCGGCGCGGCTGAAGCTCAAGAGCGTATCGCCGGCGAACTGCACGTTGCAGGTCGGCACCTCCAGCAAGGCGACGGCCAGCGCCTTCACGAGCATGTCGTTGACCGACAGCTTCACGCCGCGTGGCTCCAGCGCGGTGTTCAGCTGCCCGCGCAACGCCAGCAGCGCATCGAGCCGGATGTCGACCGTCAGGTAGATATGCGGCACGGTCTGCTTGGATTCGGTCAGGCGGCGCGCGATCGTCTTGCGCATGTTCGAAAGCTTGGTCGCGACATGCGGGACGTCGCTGGTCGCGGCGGGGGCGGCCACCTTCGGCGCTTCGGCGGCAGCGGGCGCGGTCTGCGGAGGCTTCGCCGGCGTGGCTTCGGCCGGCGAAGCCTCGGCGGCCGGTGCTGCGCCAGGCTTCGCGCCTTCCAGATCCGCCTTCACCACGCGCCCGTTCGGGCCGGAGCCGTGCAGGCTCGCCAGATCGATGCCCTGCGCCTCCGCCAGCCGGCGGGCGAGCGGGCTCGCCTTCACGCGGTCGCCGGCCGGGGATGGCGGCGCATCGGCCTCCGGCGCGGGATGCACGTTCTGCGGGGCGGGATCGTCCTTCGGGCTGGCGCCATAGCCTTTCTCGGCCACGGAAGGCTCCTTGGCGGCGGCGGGTTCTTCGCGCGGCTGCTCCGCCGCCGGCGCCGGCGCGGATGCCGCCGGTGCCTCGGCGGCGGGCGCGGCATCCTCATCCTCGCCGGCGATCAGCGCGATCACCGCGCCCACCTTCACGCCGTCGGTGCCCTCGGCCACCACCAATTTGGTGATCGTGCCCTCGTCGACCGCCTCGAACTCCATCGTCGCCTTGTCGGTCTCTATCTCGGCGAGGAGATCGCCGGATTTCACCGCGTCGCCCTCCTTCACCAGCCATTTCGCCAGCGTGCCTTCCTCCATCGTCGGGGAAAGCGCAGGCATCTTGAGCTCGATCGGCATGGATTGGGCCACTCCCCGGGCGTGTCTCTCAGCAGGCTCGGTCTCTCGGCCATTCGCCCCGGTCCGGTCAAGGCTGAACGCTTGCGCGAAGCGCGGCGATGGCTCAATCGAGGCGGCATAACAGGGGAGGATCGGGTGATGCGGACCTATCTGGTCGTGATCGACGAAACGGACGAGGCGCGGGTGGCCCTGCGCTTCGCCGCCCGCCGCGCCGCCAAGACCGGCGGCGCGATCGATATCCTCGCCCTCGTCGCGCCGCTCGAATTCGTCCAGTGGGGCGGCGTGCAGGCGGCGATGGAGGAGGAGGCGCGGCTGCGCGTCGATGCGCTGGTGGCGCAGGCAGCGGGCGAACTGATCGAGGAGACCGGTCTCAGCCCCAACATCACCATCAGCCCGGGCGATCCGGTGACGGTGGTGCGCGAGATGCTGGCCGATCGGCCGGACACGGCGGCGCTGGTGCTCGGCGCCGCGGCGAGCGGCGGCCCCGGCCCGCTGGTCGCGCATTTCGCCGGTGCGGAGGCGGGTGTCATGGCCTGCCCGGTGATGATTATCCCCGGCTCGCTCAGCGACGAGGCGCTCGACCGGCTGAGCTAGAAGCCGGCGCCGCCCAGCCGCCTGATGCCGCACTTGCGCGCGGCGGCGGATCGCGTCAGCCTATGTCCATGAAAAAGCTCCTGCTCCTGGCCGCCGCCTTCCCGCTCGTCGCCGCCGCCCCTCCCTCCACGCCCGATCCGGTCGCCCTGCGCCAGACGATCGCGGCGCTGGTCGGCTTCGGCACCCGCCACACCCTGTCGACCACCACCGATCCGAAGCGCGGCATCGGCGCCGCCCGCCGCTGGGGCGCCGCCCGCTTCGCCGCGATCGGCAAGGCATGCGGCAACTGCCTCGCGGTCGAGACGATCGCCGATCGCTTCACCGGCCCGCGCGCGCCAAACGGGGTGGAGGTGGCGGACGTGATCGCCATCCAGCGCGGCACCGGCGACCCCAACCGCGTCGTCATCGTGCAGGGCCATATCGACAGCCGCGTCAGCGACGTGATGGACGCCACCGGCGATGCCCCCGGCGCGAACGACGACGGCTCCGGCGTGGCGCTGGTGATCGAATCGGCGCGGCTGCTCTCGCGCGAGAGGTTCGCCGGCACGATCGTCTATGCCCTCCTGTCCGGCGAGGAACAGGGGCTGTGGGGCGGCAAGCTGCTCGCCGCGACCGCCAAGGCGCGCGGCTGGCAGGTGGCCGGGGTGCTCAACAACGATATCGTCGGCAACACCCACGGCCAGGATGACGGACGCGGCGACGGCGCCCATGTCACCGATCGCGTGCGCGTGTTCAGCGAAGGCATCCGCGCGTCGGAAACACCCGAACAGACCGCCGCCCGCCGTGCGATCGGCGGAGAGGATGACAGCCCGTCGCGCGCGCTCGCCCGGCTGATCGCCCGCGTCGGCGAGGCGGCGAAGCCCGGGGTGGAGGTGGAGGCGGTGCGCCGCCCCGATCGCTTCGGCCGTGGCGGCGATCACACGCCGTTTCTGGAGGCGGGCTACCCCGCCGTCCGCTTTTCGGAAGCGGTCGAGAATTACGATCGCCAGCATCAGGATCTGCGGACGGAAGGCACGCGCCGCTATGGCGACACGATCGAGGGGGTCGATTTCCCCTACCTCGCCCGCGTCACCGCGTTGAACGTAGCGGTGCTGCGGGAGATCGCCAGCGCCCCCGCCGCGCCGGACACCGCGACGATCAAGGGCGCGCTCGCCGCCGATACCACCGTGTCATGGACGCCGGTGAACGGGGCGGCCGGCTACTGCATCCACATCCGCCGCGCGGACCGGCAGGCCTGGGAGGAACGCCGCTGCCAGCCGGGCACCGGCGAGGTGCTGCTGAAGGGCGTCAACATCGACGACCATTTCTTCGGCGTATCCGCCGTCTCGGCGTCCGGCGCGGAAAGCCTCGTCACCTTCGCGGGCGCGGCGCCCCGCAAATAAGGCCGGCTCAGCGCCGCCGGCGCGGCTTGGCGGCGACGTACTGCTCGGTCGTTTTGGTGGTCACCACATCGGGCGAGGTCGTCTCGGTCTTCGTGCTGCCGTCGGACCCGTGATACACGCACGTCCGGATCTGCTGCCCGCCGCCGCTGCACTCGCCCGGACCCCAGCTGACCGGGCCGACCTGCGCCGGCTGGGCCTGTGCCTGATAATAGACTCCGATTGCGGGATCGGGGCGGCGCGGCCTGTCCCACGCCACTGCCGGCACCGCATAGGTGACGATGCCATAGGCATCGACGAGCACCGCATCGTCATAATAGCGCACCCACATGCGATCGCGGCCGGGCGCCGGCAGATCATAGGCCTGCCAGTCGTGCACGGCGTAATCGGGGGCGGCGAAGGCGTTCGGCAGGCGCTCGCCGAACCGGTAGCGAAAGCCCGGGCCACGGCCGCCATCCCATGTCTGCCGCCGCCAGCCGACGCGCGGCGCGTCGTCGGAGCGGGCGCCGGTCTCGCGCCACTCAGGCGCCGGCGGCGGATCGCGCCGCGCCGTATCGGCCAGGACC
>CAXTTS010000148.1:0-7885 GCA_964247265.1 uncultured Sphingomonadaceae bacterium | reverse complement strand
GCCCAGCGTCGCCCGCAGATCTGCCGCCAGGGTCGACTTGCCCGCGCCATCGCAGCCGATGATGGCGACCAGTGGCGCCAGTTCAGGCGAGGTGAGCGGGGCAGATGCGTCGGAGGATGAGGCCGGCCGTGGGTGACGATGCATGTTCATATCGCGTGACGGAGCACGGCAGGAAAACCCGCCAATCTTTTTAATCCATGTCTATCCCGCTCAGGGTGGCTCGTGCTTGCGGTCGCGCTAGAAGGCGCAATGGACGAGCCACCCCGCCACCCCGCATCCGGGCTTCGCGCGATATTCCTGGCGGAACGGCCGACCTTGCTGCGCCTGTTGACCATACGCCTCGGCAGTGCGCCCGAGGCGGAGGATGCCTTGCAGGATATCTGGCTGAAGCTCGGGGATGCCCCCTCGGGGCCGATAGCCAGCCCTGCCGCCTACCTGTTCAGGATGGCCCACAATGCCGCGCTGGATCGGAGGCGGAGCGCGCTGGCCCAGTCGCTGCGGGAGGCGCGCTGGCTGGAGATGCAGCCGGGTGCGGCCGAACGTCCCGATGCCGAGGCCGCCTTGCTCGCCAGCGAACGGCTCCGCCATGTCGAAGCGGCGCTGGCGGCGCTGCCCGAGCGGGTGGCCACCGCCTTTCGCATGTTCCGCATCGAGGGCCGCTCTCAGAAAAGCATCGCGCAGGAGCTGGGGCTGTCACTCAGCAGTCTCGAAAAGCTGCTACAGCGGGCCTATCGTGAAATCGCCGATGCCGGTCGCGAAAACGATGCGGGTCGGCCACGCCGGCACCGTCTGGACTCGAAGGAGCGACTTCGGTGAGCCAAGTTGGTACGGACGTCATCGATCAGGCGATAGGCTGGCAGGTCCGGTTGGCGGAAGCGTCCGAGCAGGAGTGGCGCGATTTCGCCGCCTGGCTCGAAACGCCCGCCCATGCCGCCTCCTTCGATCGCATAGCGACGGACGACCTGCTGGTGGGGATGGTCGCCAAGAGCGCGCCGGCCGCCGTCCCCGCGCCGCAGGCCATTGCACCCGCCCGGCAGTATCCGCGCCGGTTGCGCGCGTGGGCGGCGGGGGGCGGCGGTGCGCTGGCCGCCGCTATCGTCGCCGCCTTCCTCATTCCCGGCGGGAACGAGGCCGATGCGATGCGCTACACCGTCGCCACGGCGCCCGGCGAGCATCGCTCGCTGACGCTCGGCGACGGCACGGGGATCGAGCTGAACGGCGGCACCCGCATCACGCTGGACCGTTCCCGCCCGCGCTTTGCCGCGCTGGATCTGGGGCAGGCGGTGTTCCACGTCCGCCACGACCCCGCCCATCCGTTCGAAGTGCGGACGGGCGATGCGGTGCTCCGCGATTTCGGCACCGTGTTCGAGGTGACGCGCGATGCCGAGCGGGTGGACGTGCAGGTGGCGGAGGGCGCGGTGATGTTCCGCCCCGATCGCGAGCGCATCATGCTGCGGCCGGGCATGTCGTTACGTCGGCAGCATGGCCGGGCGCCCGTCACTCTCGGCCGGGTTCCGGTCGAGAATGTCGGCAGCTGGCGGGGCGGGCGGCTGACCTTCAGCGAGGCGCCGCTCGGCGAGGTGGCGCGCGCGATCGAGCGGACATCGGGTATCCGGCTCGATGTGGCGCCTGCCGCATCGGCCCGGCGTTTCACCGGCAGCTTCCGGCTCAGCGGCAATCCGCAGCGGGATGTGGCGCATGTCGCGGCACTGGCGGACGTGCATTATCTGCGGCAGAGACAGCGGTGGCTCATCACGCTGTAGGTGCATGCGAATACGCTGGATTACCGTTGTCGTCGCGCTGTCACTCCTGCCCTCCGCAACGCAGGCCGCAGTCCGCCCGGCGAGGCTGCATTTTGCGGTGCCGCCGATGGCGCTGGACGCCGCCCTCATCCGCTTCAGCGCGCAGAGCGGCATCGATGTGGGAAGCTCGCTGCCCGGAGTCGCCGCGGCGCGGAGCCCGGGCGTAAGTGGCGACATGCCCGCCGACGAGGCGCTTCGGCGCTTGCTGGCGGGCACATCATATCGCGCGACCAGCCTGCCGGCCGGCGGCTACCGCATAGACCGCGTGAGGATGGCCGCCCGCCGGCCGGACAACGCGGCGCCTGCTGCCCCGCTCTCCGCGGAGAGCGACGATAACGGCACGCCCGAGCTGATCGTGACGGCGAGCAAGCGCCCGATCGACCTGCTCCGCTTCCCCGGCAGCGTCGTGATCGCGGCGTTCGGAGGGCAGGGCGATAGGGTCGCCGGGGTGGGGAACTCGCTGGCAGACGTCGCCTCGCGCATCACGACCGTGCAGGCGACTGCGCTCGGCGCCGGCCGCAACAAGCTGTTCATCCGGGGCATCGCCGACAGCAGCTTCCTCGGCCCCACCGCCTCGACGACCGCGGTCTATCTCGGCGACGTGCTGCTCGCCTATAACGGCCCCGCGCCCAACCTGTCGCTCGTCGATGTCGATCGGATCGAGATACTCGAAGGGCCGCAAGGCACGCTTTATGGCGCCGGTGCGATCGGCGGTGTCATCCGGTTGACGCCGCGCGCGCCCGAACTCGCCACCGTGTCCGGCTCGGCGGAGGGCGGGCTTACCACAACCAAGGGGGGCGCTGCGGGGCATGATGTCGCCGCGACGCTCAACCTGCCGCTCGTCGACGATCGGGTGGCATTGCGCCTGACCGGCTATGAAACGGTGGACGGCGGCTATGTCGATGATGCCCTGCGCGGTCTGCGCAACGTCAACCGCACGGAGACGCGCGGCGGACGCGCGACGCTGCGCTTCGCGCCCGGCGGCGGGTGGATCGTCGATCTGGGCGTGGTGGCGCAGAAGATCGATTCGCCCGACAGCCAATATGCGCTGCGCGGCCTGCCGGGGCTGACCCGCCGTTCGGCCATCGCCCAGCCGTTTCGCAACGAGTTCCTGCTGCACCGGCTGGAAATATCGAACGATTGGGATAGCGGGCTGCACCTGATGTCCGCCACCGGGCTGGTGCACGACCATGCCCGCGATCGCTTCGACGCGACGATGCGCGCGGCCGCCCCGCTGGCTTACGACACGGACGATCGCAACAATTTCGTGACGCACGAAACCCGGTTATCGCAAACGACCGGAGATGGCGGCAGCTGGCTGGCCGGCGCCTCGTTCTTCCGCGACCGTGACGTCATCTCCCGCGCTTACGGGTCGCCACAGGCCGAGCGCACGATTACCGGCGTCACCAACCGCACGGTCAACGCCGCCCTGTTCGGCGAGGCGACGATCGTCATTGCGCGATCGCTTGCGATCACCGCCGGCGCGCGCCTGACCCATACGGAGGTGGACGGCGCCCCGGCTGCGGTCCGCAATGCGGAGGCCACGGTGCGCGGCCGCCGCGAGACACGGATCGATCCGACCGTCGGCCTCTCCTGGCTGGCCCTGCCGCATGTCGCGCTGTTCGCCCGCTATCAGCCCGGCTTTCGCACCGGCGGGCTGGCTGTCGCGCCCGGCGTCGGCCGGGTGGCGGAGTTCCGCTCCGACGGCATCCGCGTCGGCGAAGCCGGGGTCCGGCTGGAGCGGTCCGGGCCATTCGGCCTCGCCGCATCGGTCGCGCTGTCGCTGGCGCATTGGCGGCACATCCAGGCGGATCTCGTCGACAGCCGGGGTTTTCCGTTCACCACGAATACCGGCTCAGGCCGCATCGCCGGTGTGGAGGGGCAGGCGGACTGGCTGCCGGTCGCGCGGCTGCACCTCACCGGCGGCTTTTTCCTGACCAGCAGCCGGAGCGCCAAGGCGGAACCCGACGCGCTTCGTGTCCGCGCCACCCGGCTGCCGGATACGCCGCGCGTCTCGGCCGAATCCGGCATCGCCTATAAAATGCCGTGGCAAAGCGGGGCACTGCGGATCAGCGCGGACGCGCAATATGTCGGCTCCTCCTACCTCGATCCGGCGGCGATGCTGAACATCAGGCAGGGCAATTATGCCGAGCTCGATGTCGCGGTCGGCTGGCATGTCCGCGCGCTGGACCTGTCGCTCCGCATCGACAATCTCGCCGACGGGCGCGGCGATCGCTTTGCCCTCGGCAATCCGTTCGGTGTCGCCGGTGGCGGGCAGTTCACCCCTTTGCGGCCGCGCAGCGCCCGGCTGGGTGCGGCGGTTTCGTGGTAGCCGCAACGGGATGTCTCTATCAGGCGTCACCTCACCCGTTGCGCACGATCTCCAGGATCACGTCGCCCCGTTGCAGGCTCCGCGCCGCGTCGTCCCAGAAGCCGCTGGCCACGCCGTCGCGATAGACGCGCACGCCCAGCCCGGTGGTGATCGCCGATAGCGGCTTGCCGATCTCGCCGGCTGCTGCCGGCCGCTCGTGCAACGCCACCCGCCCGTCTGATGCGGCGAGATCGTTCATATAGTCCGCGATATGCGGGCCGCGGCAGGAGCCGGCGAGCAACAGGCCGGCGAAGCTCGCCGGATTGATGACGGTGGTGGCGCCCGCTTGCCGAGCCAGCGGCTCATTGTCGTCGGATCGGATTACCACGCTGATCGGCACGTCGGGCGCCAGCCGCCGCGCGGTCAGCACGATCAGGATCGAGGTGTCGTCGCGCCCGGCGGAGACGATCAGCGCCTCCGCGCGATCGATCCGCGCCGCCTGCAGCGTGGCGTTGCGGGTGGCGTCGCCCGCCAGGATCGCGGTGCCGCACGCTTCGGCCGCCGCCAGTGCCGGCTCCCGTTCGTCGATCACGACGATGGCGGCGGGGTCGCTGCCGCGCGCCACCAGTTCGCGCACCGCCTCGGCGCCGCTGATGCCGTAGCCGGCCACCACGACATGGCCGTGCAGCCGCGCCTGGATCACCCGCATGCGCCATCTCTCCCACACCCGCCGGAACATGAAATCATAAGCGGTCCCCAGGAAGATCAGCCACACGAACAATCGGATCGGCGTGACAAGGAAGGTATCGAACAGGCGCGCCCGCTCCGTCACCGGGACGATATCGCCGAAGCCGACGGTGGTGACGGTTATCATTGTAAAATAGACGATGTCGACCAAGCCGATCGCGCGCCCGGGATTACTGTTGTCGCGCAGCCCGCCGCGATCGAACCAGTGCACCGCCAGCGCCACCCCGATCAGCGCGAAGGCCAAGCCGATCCGCAGTGCGAGCGATGCCCAGGCCGGCACCTGCGATCGCCGTCGCAGCGCGCCGGGCGGCGCGACGGGGCGGCGCGGGCGGATCAATCGCGTTTGGGCAGCATTGCCAGCGGGTCCACCGGCCGGCGCCCCTGGCGGATCTCGAAATGCAGCTGCGGGCTCGTCACATTGCCCGATTCACCGGCGCGCGCGATGATCTGGCCGCGTTTCACCGCCTGCCCGCGCGTCACCAACAGCTCGGCGGCATGGCCATAGGCCGTGGTCCACCGGTCGCTGTGGCGGATCAGGATCAGCCCGCCATAGATGGTGATGTCGGTGCCGACATACAGCACCACTCCGTCGGCGGCGGCCCTGATCGGCGCGCCCATCTCCGCGCCGATGTTGATCCCGTCATTGCGCCGCCCGCTGCCGAACGGGCCGAACCTGTCGAGGATTGGCCCGTTCAACGGCCAGGCGAAACGCCCGCTGAACGAGGCGGGCGCAGCCAGCGCGGTGGTGGGCGACAGCGGCTTGGCGGGCCGTCCGCGCGCTGGTGTCGGCGTCGGCCGGGCCGGCTCGGCCGAGGCGCTCAACGCCGGCTCGCCGCCCGAGATGAGGTCGCCGATATCCAGCCGGAACGCGGCCGCCCGCGCTTCCACCGACATGCCCGCCACCTCCGCCGAACTGGGCAGCAGCAGCCGCTCGCCCGCGCGCAGGATATAGGGTTCCTCCAGCTGGTTGGCCGCGACGATGCGGGACCATTCCACGCCGTAGGCGCGCGCGATGGCGATGCCGGTTTCGCCATTCGCCACCTTGTGCCAGCGGCCCGCGGGGATCTTTAGCGTCTGGCCGAGCTTCACGGTGTAGGGGGCGGTCAACCCGTTCTCCCGCGCGATCGCCGCCGAGCCGGCGCCGGTCTTGTCGGAGATGCGGCGCAGGTTGTCGCCCGGCACCACCCGGTAGCGGCGCGCCACGCTCTCCGTCGCGTTCGGCACCGCCGCCATCGCCTTGAACGGCGGCGGGGTGGAGGAGGGCGGCAGCTCCACCGTGCCGATCCGGCTGTCGGGCGCGGGTGCCGCGAACGCTTCCACCGGCGGATCGGCGGCGAGGGCGGCAGAGTGGAACGCGGCAGGCGGATCGATCCGCGGCTCCGGCGTCGTCCGCGGATCGGGCCGGTTCCCCGGTATGCAGCCTGCCACGAGCAGCAGCCCGAGGGGAACGAGGATCCGGCGCGGCACCATCCGGCCCGATCCTATCAGAACGACCGGACCACGCCAGCGCCTCAGCGGTAGCGTGCCGCCAGGCGCTGCAACGACGGACCGTGGGTGAGATCCATATGTAGCGGCGTGACCGACACATAGCCTTCGGCCACCGCCTCCAGATCGGACTCGCCGCCGGCGCGGTCCACCACGCCGCCCAGACCGAACCAGTAATAATCGAAGCCGCGCGGATCGGTGCGCTTGACGATCTCCAGCCGGCCATAATCGCGCAGGCCCTGATGCACCACGCGGATGCCGCGCACCTGATCGGCGGGTAGCGGCGGGAAGTTGATGTTGGTCAGCGTGCCCGGCACCCACGGCTCGTTCAGCAGCGGCGCCAGCACGCGCGCACCCCACGCCTCGGCCGCCGCGAACGACACGTTCTCGCCCGACCCGCGCTTGGCATAGACCTGGCTCAGCGCGATCGAGCGGATGCCCGCCAGCGTGCCCTCCATCGCCGCCGAGACGGTGCCCGAATAGGTCACGTCCTCCGCCAGATTGGCCCCGCGATTGACGCCCGACAGGATCAGGTCCGGCCTGGCGTCCTTCATCACCTCGCCCACCGCCATCATCACCGCGTCGGTCGGCGTGCCGCTGACCGACCAGCGCCGATCGCCATGCCGCCGCAGCCGCACCGGCCGGGTGAGGGTGAGCGAGTGGCCCGCGCCGGACATCTCCTCCGCCGGCGCCACCACGGTGATGTCGTCGGACAAAGTGCGGGCGATCGCCTCCAGCACGCCAAGCCCGGGCGCGTTGATGCCGTCGTCGTTGGTCAGCAGGATACGCATCATTTCACCTTCAGAACGTCGATGCCGGCCATGTACGGGAGGAGGGCGTCGGGAATGCGAACCGAACCGTCCGCCTCCTGATAATTCTCCAGCACCGCCACCAGCGTGCGGCCCACCGCCAGCCCCGATCCGTTCAGCGTGTGGACGAAGCGCGTGCCCTTGCCGCCGGCCACGCGGCACCGCGCATCCATGCGCCGCGCCTGGAAGTCGCCGCAGTTCGAGATACTGCTGATCTCGCGATAGCGTTGCTGACCGGGCAGCCACACCTCCAGATCGAACGTCTTGCGCGCGGTGAAGCCCATGTCGCCGGTGCAGAGCAGCATCTTGCGGTAAGGCAGTTCGAGCGCCTGGAGGATCGCCTCGGCTGCCGCCGTCATCCGCTCATGCTCGGCCTCGGACTGTTCGGGCGCGGCGATCGTCACCAGCTCCACCTTGTCGAACTGGTGCTGGCGGATCAGCCCGCGCGTATCGCGCCCCGCCGCCCCGGCTTCCGAACGGAAACAGGGGCTGAGGGCGGTGAAGCGCAGGGGCAAGGCGGCTTCGTCGAGAATCTGCTCGCGTACCAGATTGGTCAGGCTCACCTCGGCGGTGGGGATCAGCCAGCGGCCATCGGTGGTGCGGAACAGATCGTCTGCGAATTTGGGCAACTGGCCGGTGCCGAACACCGCCTCGTCGCGCACCAGCAGCGGCGGCGCCACCTCGGCATAGCCGGCGGCGCCCTGCCGATCGAGCATATATTGGCCGAGCGC
>CAXTTS010000147.1:7490-7934 GCA_964247265.1 uncultured Sphingomonadaceae bacterium | reverse complement strand
GACCGGCTGAAATCGATCAGCCGGGGCTATGCCAGCTTCGACTATCACCAGATCGGCCACCGCCCCGGCGACCTGGTGAAGATGACGATCATGGTGAACGGCGAGGCGGTGGACGCGCTGAGCATGATCGTCCACCGATCCACCGCCGAGGTGCGGGGGCGCGGCATGTGCGAGCGGCTGAAAGACCTGATCCCGCGCCACCTGTTCAAGATCCCGGTGCAGGCGGCGATCGGCGGAAAGGTGATCGCGCGCGAGACGATCGCGGCGATGCGCAAGGACGTGACGGCGAAATGCTATGGCGGCGATGCCAGCCGCAAGAAGAAGCTGCTGGAGAAGCAGAAGGAGGGCAAGAAGCGGATGCGCGAATATGGCAGCGTGCAGATCCCGCAGGAGGCGTTCATCGCCGCGCTGCGCATGGGCGACGACGCTTAGTAAGTGTCGTCC
>CAXTTS010000147.1:0-7480 GCA_964247265.1 uncultured Sphingomonadaceae bacterium | reverse complement strand
GGACGATGACGGATCTATCCCAGATCAAGGAGCATGCCGAGGTGATCGGCGCCGATGGCGTGCATGTCGGCACTGTCGATCATGTCGAAGGCGACCGCATCAAGCTGACCAAGAAGGACAGCGGCGAGGGCAGCCATCAGGGGCATCATCATTATATCTCGGCCGGGCTGATCGCTGGCGTCGAGGGCGACAAGGTGCGCCTGTCCGCCAATGCCGATGTGGCTGTGACGTTCGAGGAAGAGGCCTGAGCCACGCCGTGCGGGCGCTGCATGGGACGCTTAATGCAAGTTTTGCAATGCAGATTGCACTCTTCGCACTTGCAACAATCCCTGCTGCACTGCACAAAGAGCGTGCCTTTCAGGCATCCTCTCCTAAACTTTCGGGCTGGTCCTTCGGGGCCGGCCCTTTTTTTCGCTTCATGCCTGCGCTAGGGGAGCCACGCCGCTGCCGAGTCGCATGACACAATCCGAGGGGAGCCCGCCGGTCAAACCGGCACCGACCCGGTGGCGACATGGGGGATCGAGCCGCCGCAGGCGCTCTCCCCTATCCCTTTCCCGTGGATGGAATTCATGAGCGGCGTGATCCATGTCGTGCATCACGCGGACTATTGCGCCGCGAGCAATCCCGAGAGCCGCTACCGCTGGAACAAGAATGGCCTGGTGCGGGATCTGCTTCGCGCGATGGGCGGCCGCATCGCGTGGATCGAGCCGGAGGCGATGCCGATTGAATGGATCGAGCGGGTCCACGATCCCGAATATGTCGCGCAGGTGATGGCGGCGCAGGTGCCGCGCGACAAGGAGCGGCGCATCGGCTTCCCGGTGACCGACTCGGTCGCGCGCCGGGCCGTGCGCGTGCCGGGCGGAACCCACGTGGCGGCGCTTGCGGCGATCGCGCATGGCTTCGCCGTCAACAGCGCCGGCGGCAGCCACCATGCGCTACGCGAGACCGGCGCCGGCTATTGCGTGTTCAACGATCTGGCGATCGCCGCGGTGCGGCTGGTCGCGGAGGGTGCCGCCTCGCGCACCCTGATCGTCGATTGCGACGTGCATCAGGGCGACGGCACCGCGCGGCTGATGGCAGGGCGGGCTGATATCGCGACTTATTCGATCCACGCCGAAAAGAACTTCCCGGCGCGCAAGGCGGTATCGACGGTGGACGTGGCGCTGCCGGATCGCACGGGCGATGTCGATTATCTTGCGGCGCTGGAGGCCAGCCTGTTGCCGCTGATCGACCGCTTCGCGCCGGATCTGATCCTCTATCAGGGCGGCGTCGATCCTTATGAGGGCGACAGGCTGGGGCGGCTGGCGCTGAGCGAGGCGGGGCTGGACGCGCGCGACCGCTTCGTCGCGGGTCTGGCAAGTCGCCGTCGCCTGCCCTTGGCGGCGACTTTGGGCGGCGGCTATGCGGCGGACATCATGGAGGTGGCCGAGCGCCATGTCCGCTCAATCGTCACGCTGGCCGAAGCCTATGAGGCGGCCGGGTAGAAACTGGGCCTCGCCGCCCCTGAGCAATCTTTCGCAACGATTCGCCGCCTGCTCGGTTGGCGCGTGATAAGGCGAGGTTTGATCGCCGAGGGGGCTTCGAATAGCGGATGGCGCAACTGTTCCGGCCGGGGGCGAACACGGTGGCGCGGCTGGTGCTGCTCGTGCTGGCGCCGTTGCTGTTGCTGCTGGTGGGGCGATCGGTCGCGACGAGCGGCAGCGTGACGGGCGAGGGACGTTTCGTGGAGCAACCTGTGCCGTTCAGCCATCAGCATCACGCCGGCGAACTCGGCATTGATTGCCGCTATTGCCATATCGGGGTGGAGACCGGCGCGCAGGCCGTGGTGCCGCCGACGCACATCTGCATGTCGTGCCATTCGCAGATCTGGACCAACGCCCAGATGCTGGCGCCGGTGCGCGAGAGCATGGCGACCGGCACGCCGCTGCGCTGGTCGCGGGTCAACCGTGTGCCGGATTATGTGTATTTCGATCATCATGTCCATGTGAACAACGGCGTGCCGTGCGCCGCCTGCCACGGCGACACGCGGCGGATGCCGTTGACCTGGCAGGCGAGCCCGATGACGATGGGCTGGTGCCTAGATTGCCACCGCGCGCCGGCGGAGCGCATCGTGGCCGCCGACCGCCGCTTCGACGATGCGCCTTATGAGAAGCGCACCGCCGCCGATCGCGCGGCGGGGCAGGCGGTGGCGATGCGGATCGCCCATGCAGGCCGCAACCTGACGGATTGTTCGACATGCCATCGCTGAGGCCGGACCGCCGCGCGATCCTGAAGATGATCGCCGCCGGCGCCGCGGCGAGCCTTGCCGGGTGCGAGAGGCCCGACGAGCCGATCCAGCCAATGGCGGAGTTGCCGGAGGGAACGCTGCCGGGGCAGGCGCGTCTCTATGCCACCGCGCTGCCGCTGGCCGGCTATGGCCGGGGCGTGACGGCGCGGGTGGTGGACGAGCGGCCGGTGAAGCTGGAGGGGCTGGCGGCGCATCCGGCGAGCCTGGGCGCGACCGACGTCTATACCGAATGTGCGATCCTGGACCTCTACGATCCGCAGCGGCTTCGCGCGCCGTTCGGCCCGCAGGGCACGACGAGCTGGCAGGCGGTGGCCAAGGCGCTGTTCGTGGGGGCGGCGGCGCGGCGGGGTGAGGGCACCGCGATCCTGACCGGCCGCGTCACCTCGCCGACAATGCTGGCGCGGATCGCGGCGTTGCGTGCGGCCTTGCCGGGGGTGCGGCATGTGCGGTGGGAGCCGTTCGACGACGATGCCCCGATTGCGGCCGCTACCGCCGCGTTCGGCCGGCCACTGACGGCGCGGCCGCGTCTGGCCGATGCCGACGTGGTGCTGCTGCTCGACGCCGATCCGCTCGGGCCGGGGATGGATCAGGTGGCGAACGCGCAGGGCTGGGCGGCGCGGCGGCGGCGTGGGCCCATGCCACGCACCTATGCGCTGGAGGGATCGCTCAGCCAGAGCGGGGTGGTGGCGGATCGGCGGATGGCGGCGGGGCCGCGCGATCTGGCGATGGCGTGTCATGCGCTGGCGGCCGGGCTGGGCGGTGGTGGTGGGGTGCCCGATCTGCCGCCGCCACTCGCCGCCTTCGTGGCCGATGCGGTGCGTGATCTGCGTGCGTCGCGCGGCGCGGCGGTGGTGATCGCGGGCGATCGGCAGCCGCAATCCGTCCATGCCTTCGCCGCCTGGGCCAATGGCGTGCTGGCAGCACCGGTGGACTGGATCGCCCCGGTGGATCCCGACCGCATGCCGCACCGCGCCGGGCTGCTGGCGCTGATGCGCGACATGCGCGCCGGGCGGATCGACACGCTGGTGACGATCGACACCAACCCGGCTTATGCCGTGCCCGGCTTCGCCGAGGCGATGGCGCGGGTGCGGCTGACGGTGGCCGCCACTCGCTTCCCGGACGAGACGAGCGCGGTGGCCGGGTGGCAGGTGCCGCTGTCCCATCCGCTGGAGGGGTGGCACGATCTGCGCGCGGCCGATGGCACCGTGTCGATTGCGCAGCCGCTGGTGAGGCCGTTCTTCGACAGCCGCATGCCTTCCGACGTGATCGACCTGATCCTGGACCCGGTCGCCGAGCCGCGATCCCTTGCGCGGGTGCGGGAGACATGGGCCGGGCTAAGCGAGGATGGCTGGCAGGCGGCCGTGGCCGGTGCGATCGTGCCGGACACGAAGGCGACGGCAGAGGCGGTGCGGGCGGCGCCGCTGGTGCTACCGGCGATCCCGGCGGCCGGCCTGGCGATCGACATCCGGCCATCGCCGACCTTGTTTGACGGCCGCCTTTCCACCAACGCCTGGGCGCAGGAATGCCCCGATCCGCTGACCAAGGAGGTGTGGGGATCGAGCGTGCGGATGCACCCGGACGATCTGGCCGGTATGGGTCTGAAGGACGGCGACACCGTGCGGATCGCGCGAGGGGGCGCGGTGACGCTGCCGGTGCGCGGATCGGCCGGGCAGGCGCGCGGCGTGGCGACCCTGCTGGCCGGCTATGGCCGCAAGGGTGCGGGCGCGGTGGCCGAGGGGATCGGCGTCAATGCATTCGCGCTCACCGGCGGCGGTCCGGCGACGATCGCGGCGGCGGGAGGCCATGTCGCGGTGCCCGGCACGCAGCACCAGTTCGCGCTGGAGGGTGAGCTTGCCGCCTTGTTCCCGGTGCTGCGCGGCGGCGCGGGCATGCCGCGCGGCAGGCCGCTGCCGAGCCTGCTGCCGAACCCGCCGGTTCGCGGTCATGCGCCGCCGCAATATGCGATGGCGATCGACACCGATGTGTGCATCGGCTGCAATGCCTGCGTGATCGCCTGCCAGTCCGAGAACAACGTGCCGGCGATCGGGCCGGACGAGATCGCCGCCGGGCGCGACATGCACTGGCTGCGGGTGGACCGCTACGACGCGCCGGAGGCCACCGGCTTCCAGCCGGTGCCCTGCATGCAGTGCGAGGCGGCGCCGTGCGAACCCGTCTGCCCGGTGGAGGCATCGGTGCACGACGCGCAGGGGCTGAACGTGCAGGTGTATAATCGCTGCATCGGCACGCGCACCTGCCAGGCGAACTGCCCTTACAAGGTGCGCCGCTTCAACTTTCGCGATTATGCCGGCGCATCCCTTTGGGGCGACGAGGACAAGGCCTCGATCGCGGCGCAGCGTAACCCGGACGTGACGGTACGCGCGCGCGGCGTGATGGAGAAATGCACCTATTGCGTGCAGCGCATATCGGCTGCCACGCGGGAGGCCGATGCGGGCGGCGTGCCCGGCCCGGTCGTCACCGCCTGCCAGTCCGCCTGCCCGACGCGGGCGATCCGCTTCGGCACGCTGGACGACGCGCCGATCCGCGCGGCGCGGGCCGATCCGCGCCATTATGCGCTGCTGGAGGAACTCGGCACCAAGCCGCGCACCACCTATCTGGCGCGGCGCATCAACGATGACGGCACGGCATGACGGCGGCGCACATCATCGACGGCGGCCGGCGCTGGACGCTGCCTTCGATCCGCACGCTGGGCGACGTGACGGAAGCGGTGGCGGTGCCGCTGATGGACCGGCGGGCCGGGCGCGACTGGTGGCTGGCGATGCTGGGCTGCGCGGCGCTGACGCTGGTGGGGGCGATCGCCATCGGCTTCAGCCTCGCGTTCGGCCCCGGATTGTGGGGCAATAACAGCGCGGTGGTATGGGGTTTTCCGATCGCCAACTATGTGTGGTGGATCGGCATCGGCAATGCCGGCACGCTGATATCCTCGCTGCTGCTGCTGACCCGGCAGGAGTGGCGCGGATCGATCAACCGCTTCGCCGAGGGCATGACGCTGTTCGCCGTATCGATGGCGGGGATCTTTCCGATCCTGCATCTTGGCCGGCCGCAATATTTCACCTGGCTGGCGCCGCTGCCGAACACGATGCAGCTGTGGCCGCAATGGCGATCGGCGCTGGTGTGGGATTTCTGGGCGATCGTCAGCTACCTGCTATTCTCGCTGCTATTCTTCTACGTCGGCCTGATCCCCGATCTCGCGACGCTGCGCGACCGGCCGGGCCGGCGCGGGTGGCAGCGCCTCTACGGCATCGCGGCAATGGGGTGGCAGGGATCGGCCCGGCAGTGGCGCGCGCAGGAGCGGCTGCACCGCATCCTTGCCGCCATCGCCGTGCCGCTTGTCTGCTCGGTCCATTCGATCGTCGGGCTGGATTTCGCCGCCAGCCTGATGCCGGGCTGGACCGAGAGCATCTTCCCGCCCTATTTCGTCGTCGGCGCGCTGTTCTCCGGCTTTGCGATGGTGGTGCTGATCGCCTTGGTGATCCGGCGGGCGATGCGGCTGGAGGGGCTGATCGTGCCGGCGCATTTCGATGCGATGGCCAAGATCATCCTCGCCTCGGCGACCGTGATGGGCTCCTCTTATGCGGCCGAGTGGTTCTTCGCCTTCTGGAGCGGGGAAGCGGCTGACCTGCGGGTGGTGCGTTATGCCTTTGCCGGCGATTACTGGCCGTTCTACTGGGCGATGCTGGCGTGCAACGTGCTCGTGCCCCAGCTTTTCTGGGCGAAGCGGCTGCGGACGAGCGTGCCGGCGCTGGTCGGCGTGGCGGTGGCGGTGCTGGTGGGGATGTGGCTGGAGCGCATCCTCATCATCCTGAACACGCTGTCGATCGGCTATGAACCGAGCTTCTGGCGGACCTATGCGCCCACTTTCGTCGATCTGGCGATCCTGGCGGGGACGATCGGCGCGTTCGTGATGCTGCTGCTGATCTTCGCGCGGCTGGTGCCGGTGGTCTCGATGCACGAGGTCCGCAAGCTGGTGGCGGAGGAGCGGCGGTGAGCGCGATCGCCATTGCCAGCTTCGACGATGAGGGGCCGTTCCTGCGCGCGCGGTTGAAGGCGATAGCGGCGGACTATCGCATCCTGGGCGAGTGGATGCCGTTCGCGGCGACATCGCTGGGGAAGGGGGATGGCGAGGGCGGGATATTGCCGGCGGTGATCGTGGCCGGGCTGGTGGCAGGCGCGGCGCTGTTCGCGCTGACGGTGTGGAGCGCGGTGTTCGCCTATCCGCTGAACCTGGGCGGACGACCGCTGCTGAGTTGGCCCGCCTTCGTGCCGGCGCCGGTGGAGTTCGCCGCCTTGGCGGCGGCGATCGGCGGGGTGGCGATGCTGTTCCGCAATGCCGGGCTGACCCGGCTGCATCACCCCGCCTTCGATTTCGCCGAGGTGGCGGAGGCATCGCAGGGTGCGTTCGTGCTGGCGATCGGTTGCGATGCCGGCGAGGATGCCAATGCGGCGCTGGCGCTGCTGGCGGGGGCCGGGGCATCACACAGCCGGCTGATCGCGCCATGAGGGCGGCCGCGATCCTGACGCTGTCGCTGCTGCTGGCGGGCTGCGACCTTTCGATGCGCCAGCAGGACAAGGCGGAGCCGCAGGGCGGGGCGGAGCTGTGGCAAAGCGGGCCGGCGCGGCAGGCGCCGCCGGAGGGCACGATCGCGCTGGACGAGCCGGCGCGGCTGCGGGCGATTGCCACCCCGCCACCGCTGACGGCGGCCCTGCTCGATCGCGGGCAGGAACGCTACGGCATCTATTGCGCGCCGTGCCACGGGGCCGCCGGGCTGGGCGACGGCACGATCGTGAAGCGCGGCTTCCCGCCCCCGCCATCCTTCCGCGAGCCTCGGCTGGTGGCGGCGCCGCCGGCCTATGTGGTGCAGGTGATAACGCGCGGGAAGGGCATCATGTATTCCTATGCCGATCGCGTCGCCCCCACCGATCGCTGGGCGATCGCCGCCTATGTGAAGGCGTTGCAGCAGACGGGCGGATCGTGAGCGGGTACGCGAACGATCTCGCGGCGGCGCTGCGGCTGGCCTTTGTGATGGCGGCGGCAGCGCCGATCGGGGCGGTGCTGCTGATGGCGGTGGCGCGGCTGACCGGGGCGGACTGGCGCGCGCTGACGCCAATCGCCGGGCCGCTGCCGTGGCTGGTGCCTTGCGCGGCGGTGGCGATGCTGGCGGGGTGGGGCGTGGC